>JAXGRZ010000159.1:0-6217 GCA_040765305.1 Hyphomicrobiaceae bacterium
CGCGCGGACTTGGTCGCCTACCTGGCCACCCAGAAGTAATATGTGAGACGTAGCGGGTTTAGTCCCTACGATCACGAGATTAGACGGCGCCGCCTCAACAGGCGGCGTCATTTTATTTGCCAGATATGATGTTGATCGGTGATGAGGCCCGAAGCCTTTTCCAACAAAACGGAAACCGGCTCATTCTGGAAAATGCTCAGGTGTCGTCATTATGATCCGTGAACGACCACCGAACCGTCGAAAGGTTCGACCCCACTGGTATCGCTTTGCGCCAGCCATTGCGACACCGTCTTGCCGTTGAGAACGAGACCCGGATCAACATCGGCAAGTGGCGCCAGAACAAACGCGCGCTCGGTGATGCGCGGATGCGGCAATTCCAGATCGGCTTCGGCGACAGAGCCTTCGCAATGCACCAGCACGTCGAGGTCGATGATACGCGGCCCCCACTTTTGCGTACGCACACGCCCCAGCTGATGCTCGACAGCAAGGCAGCGTTCGAGCAAGGCGCGCGCACCAAGGCTCGTGCGCACCGAAACACACGCATTGGCAAACCAGGGCTGGTCGGTGATGCCCCAGGGCGGTGTCTTGAAATCGCGGGACCGCGTCACGATTCCCACCACGCCATCCGCACACAGCAAATCGAGCGCACGCGCCATGTTGGCGCGTGGATCGCCGATGTTGGAACCCAGCGCGACGATCGCATCATAGGGGCTGGCAGCGGGACTGCTCGGCGCCGGCCCAGGCGCGGAAAATGCGGCATTATCGTTCATGCAGATCTACTTCTTGGAACCCGATTGCGGCCGCATAAAGCATGTTTAGGCGAAGTGTGAAACGGTCGAGTCGTGAAAAACACGGCTCAATCCAAAAGGGAGGATGTTGGGCTGAAGCGTAAAACGACTTGGCCGGCTCTCGTTCAACGAAACTTGAACGCAACCAAGCGCAGATCAATCGTATTTGATATAGGCAAACCGCATGTCATCTTGCGGCGTACCTTCAAGACCCTTGCCCTCGTTTCCTGGCTGCCAGCACACGACCTCCTCGATCTTAGCCGCCAGGGCCAGATCCTTGCCCGTTATGCCTTTGGCAGAATGGGTTACGAGCCGCACCTCAACCCAAGCGTAGGACGCCGTAATATCGGGATGGTGCCACGCCGCCTCCGCCAGATGGCCGATCGTGTTGATCACCATTAGCGTACCTTTCCAGCTCGCCGTCTTGTAGGTTCGCCGTATCCAACCGTCCTCCAGACGCCATTTTGGAAGGTTTTCCTGAAGCCAGGCATTGACTTCTAGCTCCGTCATCGGCTTTTCCCGTCCCTGTGACATGCTAAGCTTCCCTTCTATGTGCCAATTGGTTGCGTCCATCATCCATGGAATGGTTCATTGCTCTTTGTGCACCTCAGCCCCGACGACAACAAGCACATCAACAACAAGGATTTCTCGATGGTTGACCCGACCGAGACTTTGGCCCTGAGCGTCAATGCGCCAGCCCGCCTGCACCTCGGTTTCCTCGACCTCAACGGAGAATTGGGCCGGACCTACGGCAGTGTCGGCCTGGCTATCGATCGGCCGTCAACGCGCATCACGGTGCTGAGGGCCGCACGCGATGACGTGCGCGGCCCCGGGAAGGAGCGTGCAATGAACGTGCTCGCCCGGTTACGTGAACGGCTCGGCCTGCCCGGCGCCTACGATATTACCATCGAGCATGCTATTCCGGCCCATGCGGGGCTTGGCTCGGGCACCCAGTTGGCACTGGCCGTCGCAACAGCTGTCATGCGCCTTGGCGGCCTCGCCCGCCCAATCGATCTGGTCGGCACCTTGACCGACCGTGGCCAGCGCTCAGCCATCGGCATTGCCGCCTTCGACCACGGTGGCTTCATCGTTGACGGTGGCAAAAGCCGCTCTGAGACCCCACCGCCGGTCTTGATCCAGACGCCGCTGCCTGAGAGCTGGCGCATTGTCCTGATCCTCGACCCCAAAGCTACTGGCGTACACGGCGATCGCGAAACTCGCGCATTCGCCGCACTGCCGCCGATGCAACGCTCAGCGGCCGCGCACTTGGCACACCTGATTTTGATGCAGGCCGCACCTGCTGTGATGGAACACGATATCGCGAGCTTTGGCCGCGCCATCACTGAAATCCAAACCCTTGTCGGCCGCCACTTTGCACCGGCCCAGAATGGTAGCCCCTGGTCAAACCCCAAGGTCGGCGAAATCGCCAGAAAACTGGAGGCCGCCGGCGCGGTGGGTATAGGCCAAAGCTCCTGGGGCCCAACCGGCTTTGCTTTCGTTCCCAGCGCAATAGACGCCGATGCCCTCTATCAATCTCACGCACAAGAGGCTAAAGCGCAGGGGCTTGAACTGATGATCGTCGCCGGCCGCAACACGGGCGCTGCCATCGAGATCCGTACCACCGCTGAAACCAGCCAATAAAATTTTAGGGAGAAAGACCAATGTCCGAAAGAGGCACCCCGATCTTGCACATGCTTGATCCGAGCGAGCACGTCAGCCCGTTCGACGTCAACATGGCCACAGACGCCGGCTTCAAGGTCATCATCCCTTATACGCACGTCGAACTGAAGAAAGTCACGGCGCTGGTGCAGGACGCCATCTTCTCGCGCCCGCCGCACTACGGTCCGCAGACCGGCGTGTTCTTCGGTGGCAAGGACGCAATCCTCGCGCTCGACATGATGCAGGCCGCCAAGGACGCCATGGTGCCGCCATTCGAACTATCGACGTTTGCCGATCCGGCCGGCTCCTTCACCACTGCAGCGGCGATGGTGGCCTGCGTTGAAAAAGTCCTCAAGGACAAGTTCAACTCCGACTGGAAGGGCGTCAAGGTGGCGGTGTTCGGTGCAACCGGCGTCGTTGGCTTCGCCGCCTCGATCATCAGCGCCCTCGAAGGCGCCACCGTTCAGCTTGTCGCCCATCGTGGTGTCGAGCGCGTCATCAAATCGGCTGAACTTTCCAAGGCGCGCTTCGGCGTCGACCTTGAAGCCGTCCCCGGCGAGACGGCAGACCAGAAGCGCGACATCATTGCCGGCGCCGATGTCATTTTTGCCGCCGCGGCGGCCGGCGTGCAGGTCGTCTCCAAGGAGCACAAGCAGCTGGCCAAGAACCTCAAGGTGATCGCCGACGTCAATGCCGTACCGCCCGCTGGCGTGGAAGGCATGGATCTGTTCATGAACGGCGCGCCGCTGCCTGGCTGTAATGCCCTTGGTATTGGCCCGCTTGCCATTGGCGATATCAAATACAAGACGGAGTCGGGTCTGTTCAAACAGATGATCGCCTCCGACAAGCCGGTCCACTTCGACTTCCGCGACGCGTTCAAACTGGCGCGCACGTTCGTTGGCTAAGGCCAGAGCACGAGCCAGAGCACGAGAACGTGTCACAACAGACGGTGCTGATCGCTGGGTTCTCCGGTCGGGCGCTTGCCGCGTCCGCCCGCCGGGCTGGCTATCGGCCACTTGTCGCGGATGCCTTCGGCGACACCGACACGCGTGAGCTGGCGGCAGCGTGTGAAGTGCTCGACGGCGCGCTCCACAAGGGCTTCCGTTTGGCCAGCCTCGCCGGCGCGCTCGACCGTCTCATGAAGGCTGCCGCGACGCCGCCGGTCGGCCTCATTCTGGCGGCCGGCTTCGAGGATACTCCCGAGTTGGTCGCGCGCCTTGGCGAGCGCTATCGCGTGTTGGGCTGCTCGGCCCAAGCCATCCGCGCGGCCAAGGATCCGACCGGCTTTTTCTCCATGCTCACGGAACTGGGCATCGCTCATCCCCAAACCCAGAGCGCGCCGCCGCCCGACGGGCGCGGCTGGCTGACCAAGCGCATCGGCGGCAGTGGTGGAACCCATATCGCCCGTTGCAGGCGGACGGTTCATGCTCATAACGACCGCTACCTGCAGCGCGAGATCGATGGCATGCCTCTGTCGATGACCGGCCTTGTCGGCAAGGGCGCCGCCTTTGCGTTCGCCAGGCCGTGGGTGGCACCAATGCCGCGCCGCCCGTTCCGTCATGGCGGGCTTGCCGGCAGCATCGACCTGGACGCTGACCTGGAGGCCCGGCTCATCGAGATTGGCGTTGATGTCGCCCGCAAACTGGGGCTGCGCGGGCTCATCTCCTTCGATCTCATCCTCGCCGATGGCGTGCCCCATCTCACCGAGGTCAACCCGCGCCCGGGCGCCGCCCTCGACATCTTCGATGACGCGGACGGCACCTTGTTCAAGGCCCATATCCTTGCCGCTTCGGGCGAGGATCCCACACCGTTGCTGGCCAACAGCTGGCGCCCGCGCCCGCGTGCCAGTGCCTGCCTTTATGCCGATCAAGCCGCCTTGACGATCGATCAGGTCGCCTGGCCTGACTGGGTGAGCGATCGCCCCGCCGAAGGCACGCTGATCGCCAGGCACGATCCCATTGCCACGGTTCACGCCCTGGCCCCGTCCGCCGAACAGGCGGCAACCATCGTCGCCGAACGCTTGGGCGAACTGCGCACCTTGCTGTATGGTCGGCCAAAAAATTGAGGAAACCCCCGATGACCCAGCCCCAATCTGCCAAGATCAGCGTTTCGGCAGGCGCCCAGAAGATTGTCGATCAACTGCGAGCCGATGCGGCGGCGCTGCGGTGCCTGGTAAGCGTCGGCGAAGCAGGCGAACAGCGCATTGATTGCGGCGCCGCCACACCGGGCGGCCTGGAAGTCGGCCGCCGACTGGGCGAAATCTGCCTGGGGGGCCTGGGCACCGTTTCGTTCACCAATCAATCAGGCCTTGAACGCTGGCCGCTCGGCCTCATCGTTCACACCTCAAATCCGGTGATCGCGTGCCTTGGCAGCCAATATGCCGGCTGGTCGATCCATGACGAGGCGTCGGGCTTTTTCGCGCTCGGCTCAGGGCCCGCGCGCGCGCTGTCACGCGTCGAAACGCTGTATGAGGAACTGGGTTATGCCGACCATGCGGGCTGCACCTCGATCGTGATCGAAGGCGACAACGCCCCCCCGAGCGCCGTATCGGAAAACATCGCCAAGGCCTGCGGCATCAGCCCCTCAGGGCTCACCGTTCTTTATGCGCCAACCGGCAGTCTCGCTGGAACGGTTCAGATCGCCGCCCGCGTCCTCGAAGTTGCGATGCACAAGGCACACGAGTTGCACTTCCCGCTCGAAAACATCGTCGATGGCTACGGCGCCACGCCGATCGCACCACCGATCCCCGATTTCATACAGGCGATGGGCCGCACCAACGATGCGATCATCTACGGCGGGCGCGTACAACTGTTCGTGCGCGGCGATGACGAGGCAGCGGAAAACCTGGCGCAGAAGCTGCCCAGCCGCAGCTGTGACATCTACGGGCGTCCGTTCGCCGAAATCTTCGCGGCCGTCGAAGGCGATTTCTACAAGATTGATCCGATGCTGTTCAGCCCCGCCTGCGTCTCGGTCTCCAATCTCGACACCGGCCGCACCTTCCAAGGCGGCGCTCTGGCCCCCGAGATCATCGACGCCAGCTTCCGCAACGCCTGAGCGCGTGAAGCGGCACGCTCCTTGATCATGACGCAGCAGGAGAACACATGAGCGAGGCGTTCGCCACGAGCATTCAGCGGACCTCGGCCCGCCCGCAGCGCATCGTTTTGTTCGTCGAGGACGGCGGCGGTGACTGGCACGCGCGCCAGCTCAAGGCAGCGATGGAAAGCTCCGGTGCCAAGGTCGTTGTCACGACGCTCAAGGCGTGCGCCTTCGACACCCGCTCGCCGACCGGCATCGACATTCCAGGCTTCACCGATGGCCTGCCCGATGGCGCTTTCGTGCGCTCAATCTCGACCGGCACGCTCGAACAGATCACCTTGCGGCTCGGCATCTTGCACGCCTTGCGTGAATCGGGCGTCAAGGTGTGGAACGATGCGCGCGCCATCGAACGCTGCGTCGATAAATCGACCGCCACCTTCTTGTTCCAGAAGGCCGGTCTGCCGGTCCCCACGACGCGCGCCGCCGAAGGCATCGACAGCGCCAAGGCTTTCCTTGCCGATCACCATGACCGCTGTGTTCTCAAACCGTTGTTCGGCAGCCAGGGCAACGGCGTTCGCCTGATCGAGGGGGCTGATGCGCTGGCGCCAGCCGATCAGGTCGGCAACGTCTATTACACCCAGCGCTACCTGCGCCGCCCCGATGAAACGCGCTTCGTCGACTGGCGCGTTTTCGTCTCGCGCGGACGTCTCCTGGCCGCCATGGCGCGGGTCGGA
>JAXGRZ010000016.1:0-21776 GCA_040765305.1 Hyphomicrobiaceae bacterium
CCTTGGTGGGTCGCATGTTCTACGACGAACCGGCATCCACTTCGTCGGAAAATGCTCCGACAACAAAAAAACGGCCCTGGACCGTTCCGACAGTCCAGGGCCATTCGTATTTTATGAAGATCGCTTCAGCTATTCAGCAGCAGCCTTGCGCATTGATGGCGCCGCGGCACGCACGTCCGCATCGACATGGGCTTCGAACTTCTCGAAGTTCTTGTTGAACATCTCCACCAACGCCGCAGCCATCTCGTCATAGGCCTTGGGATCAGCCCACGTCTCGCGCGGGTTGAGGATCTTGGTGTCGACACCATCGAGCGCGGTCGGCACCTGGAAACCGAAGATCGGATCGGTGCGCATCGCCTGCCCCTTGAGCTTGCCGGACAGCGCCGCATTGAGCAGCGCCCGGGTGGCCTTGATCGGCATGCGCGAACCCGTACCGAACTTGCCGCCGGTCCAACCCGTGTTGACCAGCCAGCAGTCGACGCCGTGATCGGCGATCAGCTTGCGCAGCAGATTGCCATAGACGGAGGGATGGCGCGGCATGAACGGTGCACCAAAGCAGGTCGAGAACGTCGGCTGCGGCTCATTGCCCATGCCCTTCTCGGTGCCGGCCACCTTGGCGGTGAAGCCCGACAGGAAGTGATACATGGCCTGGCTTGGCGTCAACTTGGCGATCGGCGGCAGGATGCCGAACGCATCAGCCGTCAGCATGACGATGTTGTTGGGATGGCCCGCCGTTCCCGTCTCAGAGGCATTGGAGATGAAATCGAGCGGATAGCACGAGCGCGTGTTCTCGGTAAGCCGCCCGTCGTCGAAATCAGGCAGGCGCGTCTTCTCGTCGAGGATGACGTTCTCCAGCACGGTACCGAAGCGGTTCGACGCCTGCCAGATTTCCGGTTCGGCCTCTTGCGAAAGGCGGATCGTCTTGGCGTAGCAGCCGCCCTCGAAGTTGAAGATGCCGGTTTCCGACCAGCCGTGCTCATCGTCACCCAGAAGGATGCGGTTCGGGTCCGCCGACAGTGTCGTCTTGCCGGTCCCGGACAAGCCGAAGAACACCGCCGAATTCTTCAGATCAGTAGAGACATTGGCCGAGCAGTGCATCGGCATGACGTTGCTGGTCGGCAAGATGTAGTTGAGGAACGAGAAGACGCTCTTCTTGGTCTCGCCGGCATACGACGAACCACCGATCAGCACGATGCGACGGGTGAGATCACAGGCGATCACGGTTTCCGTCCGCGTGCCGTGCCTGTCGGGATCAGCCTTGAAGCTTGGCAGGTTCACCACCGTGAACTCGGGTGTGAAGTTGGCAAGCTCGGCATCCGTCGGGCGGCGGAGCATGTGCCGGATGAACAAGGAGTGCCAGGCAAGCTCGGTGTAGACCCGGGTGGCGAGGCGATGGGTTGCATCGGCGCCGGCAAACAGATCCTGGACGTAGAGCTCCTTGTTCTTGGCGAAGGCGAGAAAATCGGCCAGCAGCGTATCGAACTGCTCGCGCGTCATCGCCTTGGAGTTGTCCCACCAGATCTGACTATCCGTATCGGCATCGCGAACGATGAACTTGTCATTGGGTGAGCGGCCGGTGTGCTGACCCGTCTCGGCGCAAAACGCGCCCGACTTGGCCAGCTTGCCCTCGCCTTTGCGCACCGCATCCTCGATCAGGATCGTTTCGCGCACATTGTGATGAATTTTACCCGCCGCACTCAGTGGAAAGAGTTCGTTTGCCATGGGATCTACCGCTCCAGCATTACGGTTTTGAACGAGGCGACCTCGCGCAATGCTTGTTGCGCTGCGCGCCCATCTCCGAGTTTCTCGTGTCTCGAACCTGCATCAGTCAAAGGGGACAAATGCGAGAAAAGGGCCAGAGACAAAAGATCCTGGCGGCCGGTCTTCTCTCACACAAACCAGCTCCACGGCATCATGCAGGCAGAGACCGGTTGAGTAGGCCCCGCAAAACGCGCTCACAAGTGGCCCAAAGTCGTAATTCTTCAACAAATTATGACAGAGGTACTGATTTGGATTCCAAGCCTTATTGCATACAAACCAGATTGAGTATGGACGAAGAACCTAAAAAACCCTGTTTTTCCTCCGTTACATCAAGATTGGTCAGTGTGAACGACCTTCGCCATACGCACAAATTCCGCACGTGCTGCATCAGGATTTGTCACGGGCCTCGCAAATCCAATTCGCACCGCCCTTTGCCCATCGATGAGATCAAAGCCAGCCGGATCGAGCCCGCTCATCCGCCATGGCCTCGCTTCGCCACTTGGTTCGCCGGCGGCAAGGCGCGTCGCATAAAGTTCGATCGCATGCGCATGATTGCTGTTCATATGGGCGATGATATCCGCCTCCGCGGCGAGCAATTGTTGTGCTCCTGAAATATCGATAAGCAGGTCGCTGGCGCTCAGGTCGACAATGCGACCGAAGCCGCCGATAGAGTGGGCGCGCTCAATGGTCAGGTGCCAAAAGCCGAAATCGGAAAAATCCACATACATTGCAGCACCGGGATGGCGCGCCAGAAAGCGAGCGCGAGCGCCAGCGATCTCGCCTCCAGCGCTTTCGCCCAATGTGATCGGCTCCAGCCTACCGATCACTGTCACCCGGCCTCCCGCCAGCGGGTCACCCCCACCATCACTGGCATCAAACAGCAGGCTGGCGCGCTGATCGGCCATCAGATTGCGCGTGTGGACGGCAAGCTGCGACAACAGCAACAGCGGCGCTCCGTCCGCATGGAACGCCACAGTAACCAGCGATGCATAGGGGAAACCTGAATGAATTTCGAGGGTTGCGAGCGATGCCTTGAGCGCTGAACGGATGATCGAGCGCGCTGCATCCGCGGCGGTGGGCTCCGCTATCGCTCGATCATCCTGTCGCATCTGTCATTCTCCTGTGGATTGGCTTCAGAACCACGAATAATGCTGCCAACAACCCTCCCCGGCGGCGCTGAAAGACCACCGGAAATCTGGCCTTTACAGCATCAATGGCAAGTCGGCAGCGGCACCGATAAATGAGCCGCTGACTTGCCCGATGCCATCGCCTCGCCTATTCAGTTGGGGTTCAGATCGGGCAATGCACAGTCCTGCTGCCACATTTGATACACGAAGCGACCATAAGCCCGACATTACCGAAGACCAATCCGGGCCGGCTGGCAGGGGCAAGAGGCGACTATGAAAGAGAAAAGTTCAATTGCGCTGGTCGATGACGAGCGCAACATTCTGACCTCGCTGAGGATGGCGCTGGAAGCGGAAGGCTACAAGGTTCGCACCTATTCCGATGGCGTTTCCGCCCTGGAGGCGCTGACCGAGGAGCCTGCCGATCTTGGCATCTTCGACATCAAGATGCCGCGCATGGACGTCATGGAACTGCTGCGCAAGGTGCGCCAGCAGTCGGACATGCCGGTCATCTTTCTTACCTCGAAAGACGAGGAGATCGACGAGTTGTTCGGCCTCAAGATGGGAGCCGACGACTACATCGCAAAGCCCTTCTCGCAGCGCCT
This sequence comes from Hyphomicrobiaceae bacterium, assembly GCA_040765305.1. Lineage (GTDB taxonomy): Bacteria > Pseudomonadota > Alphaproteobacteria > Rhizobiales > Hyphomicrobiaceae > JAEUMD01. Next base: position 3,491 of record JAXGRZ010000016.1, read on the forward strand.
TGTCGTCGAGCGCGTCCGCACGATTTTGCGCCGCCTGACGCCGAAGGATGGGCAGCCAACGGTCGCCGAGGCAGCCCGCGTCCTGGAGCGCGGCAAGTTGAAGCTTGATCCCGAGCGGCACACCTGCCACTGGGATGGCAAGGGTGTCACGCTGACCGTCACCGAGTTCTTGATCCTGCAGGCGCTGGCCCAGCGTCCCGGCGTCGTCAAGACGCGCGATGCACTGATGGATGCAGCCTACGACGATCAGGTCTATGTGGACGATCGCACCATCGACAGCCACATCAAGCGGCTGCGCAAGAAATTCAAGAACGTCGATGACGATTTCGATGTCATCGAGACGCTCTACGGCGTCGGCTACCGCTTCAAGGAAGCCTGATCGCGCCAGCAGCTCGGCTGCTGCCCTGACGGCTTCGATAGGATGCGACACCGGCGGCAACGGACGTGTTGCCGCTGGTGCTCGTTGGAGGCCTCATGGCATTCGGTGTTGAGCGATCATCAGCGCGCATCAATCTTGGCAAGTTGAAGGGGGCCGGACGCATCGGGTCTGCGATTGCCCGCTGGTGGAGAAACCAGCCGATACCGCGCTTTTTGTCTACGACCCTGCTGCGTCGGATTTTATTCTCAAATCTGATCGGCCTGATCATCTTCAGCCTCGGCATCCTCATCTTGTCGAACTCGCGCGGCTGGTTGATTGATGCCAAGCGCGAATCTCTCAGAATCCAAGGTGAGATCATCGCCGCAGCCATTGCAGGTGATGCCAAGGTCGAGACCGAACGACTGACCCTCGACCCCACCAAGTTGCCCGAATCTGCCGATGCGCGCATTCCATTCCGCGACGACGGCTTTGCCGCGCTGGAATTGTCGATCCGGCCCGAACGCGTCGCACCAATCCTTCGGCGCCTCATTCAGCCGACCAACACACGCGCACGCATCTATGCCCGCGATGGAACCCTCATCGTCGACAGCGACAAGCTGCTCCACCGTGGCTCCATCATCCAACCCGACGACAAAACGCAAGCGAATAACAAAACGGACGACGGTTACGTCAAGACAAAGAACTTCTGGACCCGGCTCACACGTTGGTTCCTCGACAAGAAGCTGCCCGTCTATCGCGAGATCGACAGCGGCCTTGGCACCAACTATCCCGAAGTGCGCATCGCGATGGCTGGTGGCACCCCGACGACGATGCTGCTGCTCTCAGAGGACTACAAGCAGATCGTCTCCATGGCCGTTCCGATTCAGCGCATGAAGGCGGTCCACGGCGTGCTTTTGCTCTCTACCCGCCCTGGCGAGATCGACGAGATTGCCGCGGAGGATCGCGACAAGATCCTGCTGATGGCGGTGCTGGCCCTCGTCACCACCGTCTCCACCTCGTTGCTGCTCGCCCGTACCGTCGCCGGTCCGATCAAGCATCTGGCCAACACCGCCGAGGTTGTCTCCAACAATATCAATGCACGCCATGAGTTGCCTGAAATGGCCGACCGTCGCGACGAGGTTGGCCAGCTCGCCCAGGCCTTCTCAAAAATGACTGCGGCATTGTTCCGCCGCCTTGAGGCCAGCGACCGGTTCGCTGCCGATATCGCACACGAACTGAAGAACCCGCTCACCGCCGCCAGATCCACTGCAGAGTCGCTGGCCTATGCCAAGAGTGAGGAGCAGCGCAGCCAGTTGATGGAGCAGATCCAGCTCGAACTCAAACGCCTCAACAAGATGATCACCGAGATCTCCAGCGCCTCGCGCCTCGATGCTGAACTGGCCCGCACACAGCGCGAACCGGTGGAGCTGGTGGACTTGCTGGAAAACGTCACCTCCTCGCTGTTCAAGGAAAAAGCCAGCGAGCAGGGTATTGATCTGGAACTTGAGATTGAACCATCCGATTCGTCCGACACCTACACCATCTTCGGCAACGATAGCCGGATTGCCCAGGTGGTCACCAACCTTGTCGACAACGCGCTTTCGTTCTCCCCGAAAGGCGGCAAGATCGTGATTTCACTGGTCCGCGATGGCTCGGAAATCGAGTTGCGGATTGACGACGATGGCCCCGGCATCGACGAGGAGAACCTGGAGAAGGTATTCGCGCGGTTTTGGACCTACCGGCCGAGTGCAGAAAGCAGCCGCGGCAACAACTCAGGCCTCGGCCTCAATATATCGCGAGAGATCGTCACCGCTTACGGCGGTACCATCCGCGCTGAAAACCGCTACCGCACTCCCCATTCGCCGCAGTCAGGGCGCATCGGTGCCCGCTTCGTCGTGCGCCTTCCCGCAACCCCGACACGCCGGAAAGGAGCCTGAAATGCGGCCCGGTGAAGTGCTCGTGCACGCAACCGCGGTGGCAAGTGCCGAATACTGTATCTTGATCACAGGGCCGTCAGGCTCTGGTAAATCCGACCTTGCACTACGGCTCATCGGTGTACCACCCTCGGGGCTGCAGCTTCCCCCATTTTCGCTGGTTTCCGATGATCAGGTCCTGCTGGCGCGGGAGGGCGAGCACCTCATCGCCCGCCCGCCTGCAACAATTGCAGGCCGGATGGAGGTCCGCGGCCTCGGCCTTCTCGATATGCCCTACACAGGCTCGGCCCAGGTGCGCCTCATTATCCAGCTGACAGCGCCTGACGAGGTGACGCGCATGCCCGAACCCGCAACCCAGACGCTGGCCGCCATGATAGTGCCGGTAATACCCCTATATCCTTTTGAGCCGAGTGCTCCATTGAAGGCGGCGCTGGCCTTGCGCGCCCACCTCCCCCCTGCATTGAGCCGGGCATGACATATGAAAGCCGCACCATAATCGTGAGCCGCCTTAGCGCACGCGAAAACCCCCTTGCGTGCCAGCCGAACACTTGCCACCCTGCGCACCCGGCCGGACGCCCCTCGACGCAGCCTTGCGACAGCGTCCGTTGGTGGAAATTGAATGGATATGAGGTCATGACAATCTGGCTTTGGAAAGCGCCGTGGTCTGCGCGAACCGCGAACGAGACGGGCAATACGAATTCATGATCGGACTCGTCATCGTTACGCATGGCGGCCTGGCCCGCGAGTTCCGCTCCGCGCTTGAACATATCGTGGGGCCACAGGAAGGGCTGGAGACCATATCCATTGGTCCGGAAGACGACATGGTCGCCCGGCGCCGCGAAATTCTCGATGCCGTCGCCCGGACCGATCGTGGGCACGGCGTCATTCTGCTGACCGACATGTTCGGCGGCACCCCAGCCAATCTCGCGATCTCGATCCTCGATGAAGCCCACGTCGAAGTTATCGCCGGCATCAACCTTCCCATTCTGGTCAAGCTGGCGAGCGTGCGCACTGAAGTCCCGTTGAGCGAGGCAGTCGCCATCGCGCGTGATGCCGGCCGCAAGTATATCAAGGTGGCCGGGCAGCAGTTGACCGGTGACGGCTGAGCTGGCGCAATGCCGCGTTGGCGCACATCACAACTCAGCCACCCCTCTTTCCGTGTGCGGAAACTGGCGCCTAGTCGAGCTCTTAAGCAGTCTCCAACGACAAGGCCCGGTTCATCGAGAAAAATGCGACAAATCTACAATCGGAGTACAGATCCGATACCATCGGATCGCAAAGCGCACTAAGACTGCCTGCAAAGCCGTTCCAATCTGATCGAACCAACTCAGCACCGCTCCCCGCCCATGCCCGAAATCGATTCAAGCGATCGACCCGAAGCCCTTGTAACCATCCGCAACCGCAAGGGCCTGCATGCCCGCGCCTCGGCCAAGTTCGTCAAGTGCGCCGAGAAGTTCAATGCCCACGTCACCGTCACCCGCGATGACCAGACGGTCGGTGGCACCTCGATCATGGGCCTGATGATGCTCGCGGCTGGGCCAGGCAGCCTGCTTCACCTCGTCGCCACTGGTCCGGAAGGCCCCGAGGCATTGGACGCCCTCGTCCAGTTGATCGAAAACGGCTTTGATGAGGACATGGTCGAAGGCGGCTGAAACACCCAGCGCGGTCGCAAGATGGTTTGTCCGGTTCAAGTTTTCCAGACCACGAAATAGACTTTATAAGCGTTGAATTTTTCAGCCATTAAAAGAAATGCTAGAAGTAAACTTCATGTAGTTCAATCTAGATATCTCTGCTTTACATATGTAACACAGAATAAAACCAACAAAATTTCGATTTTTTGCTTCAATTCCTCCGCGTTCGACGCGCGTCCAGTCACCATCATGCTTCGCAAGCATGAGAGTCGACATAATGAGTTGCTTATATGTAGTTGCCGGAATGCGCACCCTTCGTTATAGCAGCCTGATCTCGGGCCATGCCGCCAGACGGCATCAGGCGAAAGCCTCCCGGATAGCAGTGCAGGCGGTGCGACGACGGCAAGCCGCTCCCGAATGAACGAGCGGCCGCTGGCGCGTGGACGCCCATGGACACCTACCCAACGAGGAATTCTCTTATGACCACGAGCACGGACTACATCATCAAGGACATCAACCTTGCCGACTGGGGTCGCAAGGAAATCGCCATTGCCGAGACCGAGATGCCCGGCCTCATGGCGACGCGCGAGGAATATGGTGCGAGCAAGCCCCTCAAGGGCGCCAGGATTGCCGGCTCGCTGCACATGACCATCCAGACCGCCGTGCTGATCGAGACGCTGGCAGCACTCGGCGCCGATGTCCGCTGGGCCTCCTGCAATATCTATTCGACCCAGGATCACGCAGCAGCAGCCATTGCCGCGCGTGGCATTCCCGTATTTGCCGTCAAGGGCGAAAGCCTCAAGGACTATTGGGACTACACCTGCAAGATCCTGCAATGGTCTGACGGTGGCACGGCCAACATGATCCTCGACGACGGCGGCGATGCCACCTTGCTCGTTCATCTTGGCCTGCGCGCCGAGCAGGGTGATACGGCCTTCCTCGACAAGGCGGGCTCGGAAGAGGAAGAAATCCTCTTCGCCCTCATCAAACGCCTGTTGAAGGAGAAGCCCGGCTGGTTTGCTGAACTGGCCAAGAACATCCGCGGCGTCTCCGAGGAGACCACCACGGGCGTGCATCGCCTCTACATCATGGAAAAGGAGGGCAAGCTCCTGTTCCCGGCCATCAACGTCAACGACTCGGTGACCAAGTCGAAGTTCGACAATCTCTACGGCTGCCGCGAGAGCCTCGTTGACGGCATCCGCCGCGGCACCGATGTCATGATGGCCGGCAAGGTGGCGATGGTTGCCGGCTTCGGTGACGTCGGCAAAGGCTCGGCGGCGTCTTTGCGCAATGCCGGCTGCCGCGTCATGGTCTCCGAGATCGATCCAATCTGCGCTCTGCAGGCGGCCATGGAGGGCTATGAGGTCGTGACGATGGAAGACGCTGCCACGCGCGCCGACATCTTCGTCACCGCCACCGGCAACAAGGACATCATCACCGCCGACCATATGCGGGCGATGAAGGATCGCGCCATCGTCTGCAATATCGGCCACTTCGATAACGAGATCGACGTTGCCGGCATCAAGAACATGAAGTGGCAGAACGTCAAACCGCAGGTCGACGAAATCGAGTTCCCCGACGGTCACCGTATCATCCTGCTCTCGGAAGGCCGCCTGGTGAACCTGGGCAATGCCATGGGTCACCCCTCCTTCGTCATGTCGGCCTCGTTCACCAATCAGACCCTGGCCCAGATCGAGCTGTGGCAAAATCGCGATAACGGCCGCTACGAGCGCAAGGTCTATACGTTGCCCAAACGCCTTGATGAAAAGGTCGCCAAACTGCACCTGGAGAAAATCGGCGTGAAGCTGACCCAGTTGCGCCCCGATCAAGCCACCTACATCGGCGTTTCGACTGAAGGTCCTTATAAGCCCGAACACTACCGTTACTGAGCAGAGGCAATCCACCACTGCCGAGGGTTCGGACCCCACGCGCCTTAGATCGTGATCAGCGAGGCGGACACCAAGCGTCCGCCTCGTTCCTTTTGGCCAACCGCGCCAAAGGGGGCACTCTCACTACATCGTGTTGCAGGCGCAAGGCACGATGTGGCGCCATGATGTGCGCGACTCCGCAAAGCCTACGGGCTGGACTGGTCAAGCCACCCCGCCACACCGCATAATCGTCATTGATTCGCCCAGCGATTCGGTGCGGCGATTCTGACAGCATTCGACTGGTTGCACGCGTTCCGATGGCTGTTGAACCTGCTGGCTGCTCAGGCCGGTATCTGGCGGCCGCAGTCGGTTCAGGCTGGCCCGCAACGTTTCTGGGAACGCGATGCGCTCTATCGTTCTCAAATCCCGGGCTCGCAACGCCCGCAACGAACTCGCCATGCTTCTGCTGGCGAGCCTGGCCATCGTGGCCGCGTTAACGGCTGCCTTGTCACGTCACGGCCCTGAGGCCTCACCTGGCATCGACGTCGAGAAGCTGTTGTTGATTGCCGGCATCACGATGGGTGCGCTCCTTGCCAGCCTTCTCGTTTGGCGATCGGTTCGCATGGCGCGCCACCTGTCCAAACTGGCGCGCGATGAGAATGCAAAATTGCGTCGCAGTCTCGCCATGACCGAGTCCGTGATACAGGCCGAACCGCAGATCCTGCTCTACTGGGACAACGACCATGCAGCCCATCTCGTCGCCAATACGCTAAGCAATGTGGCAGGGCTGCCTTCACAACGCGAAGCCATCTTGAAATTTGGACAGTGGCTGGATCCGCACTCAGCCGGACAGCTCAGGGCGAGCCTGGATGGCCTGTTCCAGACCGGCAAGTCGTTCAACATCATCTTGCGCACCTTGACCGCGGATCATGTCGAAGCGGAAGGGCGCGCCAATTCAGGGCGCGCCATTCTCCGTTTGAGCGAAGTGGCCGGCTACAAGCGCGAGCTGGCACGCATCATCGACCAGCACCAATGGCTCGCCCGCGACATACACTCCATGCGCGCCCTGCTCAATTCCGTCCCCATGCCGGTCTGGCTCAAGACCCGCGATGGCCGCCTCACATGGGTCAACAATGCCTATGTGAATGCGGTCGAATCGGAAAACGAGGATGAGGTCCTCTCGCGCCAGATCGAGCTTCTCGATTCGCGCGAGCGCCAATGCGCCCTCAAATCGATCGCGAAGGGCGAGGAATTCCGCCAGCGCATGCAGATTGTCGTCGGTGCCGAGCGCAAGGCCCACGACGTCATCATGCTGCCTTTAGGCGAAACCATTGCCGGCGCCGCCATCGACGTTGCGGCAATCGCCACCGCCAAGGGCGAACTGGAGCGCCAGATCGCGGCCTACGTCCGCACCCTTGACCATGTCGCCACGGCGCTGGCCATGTTCGACAAGGACCAAAGGCTCAAGTTCTCGAACGAAGCTTTTGCAAAACTGTGGTCGCTCGATGACGAGTGGCTTCAGTCCAAACCGAGCGCAGGCGGCGTGCTCGACAGACTGCGCGAGCGCGGCATGCTTCCTGAAACGACAAACTACCGCGAATGGAAGACCCACACGCTCTCCAGCTTTGCGACCGGTGCCGAGCTCGAGGACTGGTGGCTGCTGCCCGACCACAGGATCATCCACGTCCGCACCGAACAGCAGCCCGATAACGGCGTCACGTTCCTCTTTTCCGACGATTCGGAGAAGCTGGAGCTGGAAAGCCGCTACAAGACCCTCATCAACGCCCAGCGCGAAACACTCGACAGCCTCAAGGAAGGCGTTGCCGTGTTTGCCACCGATGGCCGCCTCAAGCTGCACAATTCATCTTTTGCCGGCATCTGGAAGTTGGACCGGGACGACCTCAATCAAGCACCGTTCATTGACGACCTCATCTCCGAAATTGCCCATGAACCCGACGAGACGGAGGCCTGGGGCCTGATCCGAACCGTCATTACTGCCTATCTCGACACGCGCCAGCAACGTTCCGGCCAGATGGTGCGCGGCGACCAGAGCGTCATCGATTATGCGACGACGCCGCTGCCCGATGGCGGCACGCTGGTCACCTTTGCCGACGTCACGGCATCGAAGCGCTACGAACGCGCTCTTGTCGAACGCAATGAGGCTCTTGAGGTTGCCGACCGATTGAAGAACGAGTTCATCAGCCACGTCTCCTACGAATTGCGCACACCCTTGACCACCATCATCGGCTACTCTGAAATGCTGGCCAGCGATCAGCGCAGCGCGCTCAATGACAGGCAGCGCGGCTACCTGGACAACATCACCTCCTCGTCCAATACGCTGCTCGCCATTATCAACGACATCCTCGACCTCACCACGATCGACGCCGGCGCCATGGAGCTGCACCGCGATACCATCGAAGTGAGCCAGGTGATCGACGATGCCATCCAGGGGGTCCGCGACCGCGCCGCACGCTCCGCGCTCACCATCGACATTGGCATCGCTGACGGGGTCTCGACATTCGTTGCCGACGAGCAGCGCGTGCGCCAGGTGCTCTACAATCTGCTCTCCAATGCCGTCGGCTTTTCGCACGAGGGAGGCACCGTCCGCATCGATTGCTGGCGCGGCGAGGATGCGACCTGGTTCGAGATCGAGGACCAGGGCGTGGGCATTCCCGCCGACCAGCAGTCCCGCATTTTCGATCGCTTCGTCAGCCGCAGCCAGGGCTCACGCCATCGCGGCGCCGGTCTTGGCCTTTCGGTGTCACGCAGCCTCGTCGAATTGCACGGTGGCACCCTGGAATTGCACTCGGCCGAAGGCAAGGGCACGCGCATTACCGTCCGCTTCCCCGATGCATTCGCCGCGCCCGAGCATGAAGATGAGGTCCTGGATGGAAACCAGGACGAGGGCCGCACCAGCCAGAAGACCGCGCACTGATCGCCGACACTGGGCGCTGAATGGGCGCCGAAAATGTCAGCCGGCCCGGCGGTAACGATTTTTCGGCCTGGAAAAACCCGTATTGACGAGCGCTTTTGGCGCCATCAGTCTGCCTCCCTGCGGCCAAGCGATGGCAAGCAACGAGATGGCCAGCCCCAGTTTCGTGATGTCCCTTAACAATCCCCCGTGTGCACGGTTCCTGGCAGGCACACCCAAAGCAGATCAACACGCAATGCACGACACGCGCTACCGGTTCCAATGTGCCTCGCTTGACGAGACCGCGATCGCGCATTTGGCGGCCCTGATTGCAGCAACGGCGCGACCCGGCGACCTGATCGCGCTGCATGGCGATCTGGGCGCGGGAAAAACGACATTGGCACGCGCGCTGATCCGCAACCTCACCGGCAATCCTGACGAGGAAATTCCCAGCCCCACGTTCACACTCGTGCAGACCTACGAAACGTCCCGCATGAGCGCCGCCCATTTCGATCTTTATCGCCTGGCCGATCCTGATGAGTTGATCGAACTTGGCCTTGATGAACTGCTGTCATCGGGCATCGCACTGATCGAGTGGCCGCAGCGTGGCGGCGATCTGTTGCCGGCCGAGCGCCTGACCATCGCCATTGCCGATGCCGCCGACGCCGATACAAATCATCGCGATGTCGAGATCAGCGGCACCGGCCTCTTCGCCGCGCGCGCCCAGCGCCTTGAGGCAATCCTGGCGCTGCTTGAAAAGGCCGGATGGAGCGGTCCGGATGTAACAATCGCCTACCTTCAAGGGGACGCATCGGCGCGCCGTTATGCGCGCATCGTGCGTCATGCCACAAGCGGAACGGCGGAAACCGCGGTGTTGATGGATTGGCCGCGCCAGCCCGACGGTCCGCCAATCCGCGACGGGCTGCCCTACAGCCGCATTGCGCATCTGGCCGAGGACGTACGCCCGTTCGTCGCCATTGCCGAAGCGCTGACCCACAACACCATCGCCGCGCCACGGATCCTGGCAGCCGACCTCGACCATGGCCTTTTACTCATCGAAGACTTCGGCGATCGTGTCTATGGCGCTGAGCTGGCCGCCGGCGCCGACCAGAAGCAGCTTTGGCAAGCCGCGCTCGATGTGCTCGTGCACTTGCGATCGGTCCGCGCCGACCAGCCGTTACCCATCACCGGAGCCGAATCAGAATCCGAAGCGTGGACGTTGCCCAGCTACGACGCCGACGCCATGGCGATCGAGGTCGACCTGCTGGCCGATTGGCTGTGGCCCTTCGCCACAGGCAGCGCCATGCCCGCTGACTTGCGCAGCAACTACACGCGCCTGTGGGGCGCGCTGATCGGCGAACTCCAGACATTGCCGCGCGGATGGACGCTGCGCGACTTCCACTCGCCCAACCTGATCTGGCGCCCTGGCGAGAGCGGGCTGGCGCGCGTCGGCGTGATCGATTTCCAGGATGCCATGCAAGGCCCAATGGCCTACGATGTCGTCTCGCTTTTCGAGGATGCGCGCGTTGATGTTCCGCCCGCCCTGGAAACCACCCTGATCGAGGATTATTGCCGCAAGGCCAGCGCCATCGACGCCACCTTTGATGAGCAGGCGTTCGGCTTCGCCTATGCCGCGCTCGGCGCTCAGCGCAATACCAAGATCCTGGGCATATTCGCCCGCCTCGCCCAACGCGATGGCAAGCCGCACTACATCGCCCATATGCCGCGCATCTGGGGATATCTGGGGCGCTGCCTGCAACATCCACGCCTTGCTGACATAAAGGCGTTCTACGATGCCCACATCTTCACCTTGTCCAGACCGCCCACCAAGCCACCAAGACGAGGCGCAGAAACGTGAAGCTTTATCCCTCAGGGCCAGCTTAGCGCACGTGTCGTCGTTAGATCGGTTCGGAGCTGGTTGAACTCCATTCTGTTTGATGTGCAGCATTCTGTTTGATGCACAGCGCGCACCCAAGCCGCAAAAGGAACCCCGAAACGCATGAGCCGCCCAACCACCGCAATGGTCCTTGCCGCTGGCCTTGGCAAACGCATGCGCCCGCTAACCGACGTCGCGCCTAAGCCGTTGGTGCGTCTTGGCGGGCGCGCGTTGATCGACCATGTGCTCGACCGGCTTGCATCGGCCGGCATCAAGCGCGCGGTGGTCAATGTCCACTACATGGGCGATACGCTGGAACATCACCTTGCCGCGCGCACCAAACCAAAGATCGTCATCTCCGATGAGCGCGACGCTCTGCTCGATACCGGCGGCGGACTTCGACGCGCCCTGCCGCTGCTGGGTCCTGCACCCTTCCTCATCCACAATTCCGATTCGGTCTGGCTGGAAGGCCCGCACGCCAATCTCGACACGCTGATCGAGACCTGGGACGCTCGCCGCATGGATGCTCTGCTGCTGCTCGCCGCATCGGCTCGCTCGCTGGGCTACGAAGGATCTGGCGATTTCACCATGGCCAGCGACGGACGGCTTTCACGGCGCGCGCGCGGCGCCATCGCACCATTTGTCTTCGCCGGTGTCTCGATCGCACATCCGCGTCTGTTCCAAAGCGCGCACGATGAGGTTTTCTCGCTCAACGTCCTGTGGAACGAGGCGATCGCCCGCGGCCGCCTTTACGGCGTGCGGCTCGACGGATTTTGGATGCACGTCGGCACCCCTGAAGCGCTTGCGCAGGCCGAAAGCACACTCATCCACGGGGAGCCACGCCCGGCATGACACCGAAGAACGAAACGCCCAAAGACGCCCGCGCAGCCGGCCCTTCCCACACCCCGCGCGTCTATACCGTGCCACCGGGGCGGCCGTTTCTCGACGTGCTGGCCAAAGCCATTCTTGCTGGCGAGCTGGGCACCTTCGGCAAGGATGCCTCCAGCCCGCTTGCACCCACTGACATCACGCTACTGCTGCCGACACGCCGCGCCACGCGCGCCCTGCAGGACGCCTTCCTGCGCAACATGCCGCGCCGCGCTGTCCTGCTCCCGCAAATCCGGCCGATCTCCGAAGATGACGAGGATTTATCGCTGCTCACCGGCCTTGCTGGACTTTCCACCATTTCGGACGGCTCATTGGATTTGCATCCGCCGATTTCGGAGATGGAGCGCCGCATTGTCCTGACCCAACTGGTCCTTCGCTGGGCGCAGGCCATGCGTGAACCCGCCCCCGCAGGCGAATTCGACGCCGCGCGCCCGCTCGCCTCGGGCAGTGAGACGCCGGCGCAGGCAGCGCACCTTGCCGCCGAGCTTGCCAGTCTCATGGATATGATCGAGACCGAGAATGCCAGTCTCGCCGACCTGGCAAAGCTGGTGCCCGAAACGTTTTCCGAGTATTGGCAGACGACCATCCGTTTTCTTGGCATCTTGACGAGCTTCTGGCCCGCACACCTTGATGAGCGCGCCCTTAGCGCTCCTGCCGCCGAGCGCAACCGCAGGCTTCTGGCCGAGGCGCAGCGCCTGATCGAAGCGCCGCCGAACGGGCCTGTCATCGTCGCCGGTGTGACCGGTTCAATTCCAGCGTCCGCTGAACTGATGCGCGCGGTCGGCGCGCTACCCAACGGCTCGATCGTGCTGCCCAACCTCGATCTGACACTGGATGAGGAGAGCTGGCAGCAGATCTGTCCGCGCCAAGGCCAAGGCGAGCGGCAAGGTGGGGGACACGGTGAGAGGCACGGTGAGAGGCAAGGCGAACGCCATCCCGAACATCCCCAATACAGCTTGAAGGTGCTGCTCGATCGCCTCGGGATCACGCGCCAGGATGTGGCGGTTCTGGCCGGCGCTGAACTCAGCGCGCGCGACGAGAGCCGGTTGGCATTCATCACCGAGGCGATGCGCCCCGCCGCCACCACGGCCCACTGGCACACCTATGCCCAATCCGTCGATCGCACGGCCCTGGCCGCGGGACTGGCCGGCATCAACCTGGTCGACGCGCCGACCGCCCATGACGAAGCCGAGGCGGTGGCGCTGATCTTGCGTGAGGCCCTTGAGACACCCGGCCAGACCGCCGCTCTCGTCTCACCTGATCGCCTGCTGGCACGCCGCGTTGCAACACGCCTGGAAAGCTGGGGCATTCGCGTTGACGATTCGGCCGGCCGGCCATTTGCCAAGACGGTACCAGGCGCCTTTCTCGATCTCGTCATCGAGGCGGTGCATCGCGACTTTGCCCCACCACAGCTGACCGCACTGTTGAAGCATCCCCTGACACGCCTTGGTTTAGGTGCATTCGAAGTGCGCCGTGCCGCGCGCGCCCTTGAGCTGGCCGCCTTCCGCACCGACTATTTCGGCATCGGTCTTGATGGTGTCGCAACGGCACTCGCCGAAGCTCGCCTCGAAACGGGCTCCAAAGATAACCGGGAGCGCCGCAGCCGTGCCGTGCGCCATCTCTGGGACGAGGACTGGGATGGCGCGCACGACCTCGTCGAGCGGCTGAAAACAGCGTTCGAACCGCTGCATGCGCTTTACCGCGCGCGCACGCCGTCGTCACTTCGCGCGCTTGCCGGCGCACACATCGCCGTCGCCGAGGCGCTTGCCGCGCTGCCTGTCGAAGCCGATAGCGCCAAGGACATGGAACCGGCAGACAGCGAAGATGCACCCGACACCATTTCCCCTCTCTACCAGCGCGAGGCGGGCGAGGCGGCATCGAGCCTGTTCACCGGCCTCATCGATCCAACCCTGCCGGACCTGACCATAGCGCCGCCCGACTATGCCGATCTTTATCGCAGCCTCATCGTCGGCCTTAACGTGCGCCCGCGCGTGCCGGTCCACCCGCGCCTGTCCATCTGGGGTCCGTTCGAAGCCCGCCTGCAACAGCCCGACATCGTCGTTCTGGGCTCACTCAATGATGGCACCTGGCCGGAAGCTGCAGATCCCGGCGCCTGGCTCAACCGGCCGATGCGCCAGGCCCTGGGTCTGCCCGCGCCTGAAGAGAAGATCGGCCATGCCGCGCACGACTTCACCTCGCTGCTCGGCGCCCGCAAGGTCTACTTGACGCGCTCAGAAAAAATCGACGGCGTTCCGACGGTGCCCTCGCGCTGGTTGATGCGCATCGTGGCGCTGCTCGACGGCATGAAAATGCGCTCCGCGATCGAGATGGACCGCACGTGGCTGGGATGGGCACGCGCCCGCGATCGCGTTGACCGGCACCTGCCGGCCAGCCCCCCCGCCCCTTGCCCGCCGGTCGCACTGCGCCCGCGGCGCCTTTCGGTATCGGCCATCGAGCAGTGGATCGCCAATCCGTACGCCACATTCGCAAGCCGCATCCTGCGTTTGGAGCCACTTGCACCGCTCGGCAAATTGCCCGATGCGAGCCTCAAGGGATCGGTCGTTCACGACATCCTCGCAACATTCGCCAAACGCCATCCCGCAGCCCTGCCCGATGACATCGAGCACACGCTGATCGACATCGCCCGTGAACGCCTTGCGCCCTATCTGTCCAACCCGCGCATCCGCGCCTTCTGGCTGCCACGCTTTGAGCGATTCGCCTCCTGGTTTGCCCAAACCGAAGCGGAACGGCGCCAGCACACGACAAAGGTCCTTGCCGAGATTTCCGGATCGATGATCCTCGAAGCGCCGGCAGATCCGTTCGCGCTCACCGCGCGTGCCGACCGCATCGACGTGACGCCCAATGGCCTCGTCATTACCGACTACAAGACGGGGCAGGTTCCAGCCGAGCAAAAGGTGATCAGCGGGCAGGCGCCGCAGCTGCCCCTGGAGGCGGCAATCGCGCTCACCGGAGGCTTCACCGGCCTTGCGGCAACGCCTATCGCCGCGCTTTGCTACATCCGTTCCTCCGGCGGCACGCCCCCCGGCGAGCAACGAACGCTCAAGATCGGCGATATTGCCCAGCTTGCGGCCGATCAGATCGACGGCCTCAAGGCCATGATCGCCCGATTTGACGACGTCGCAACACCCTACGCAGCCCTCAGACGATCCGGATTTTCATACGATTACGATGATTTCGCCCAATTGGCTCGCGTCGCCGAATGGTCGGGCCCAAGCGACACCGCAACCGAAGTTTGATCTGCACGTCAGCTTGCCGAAAACTGCCGCGCCGGCGAGACTTGCGGCACGGCCCGTTTGCCCCCATGTTCCCCTTTCAGCGCCTCGACTTTGCTCATGGCGCTTGCCGCCGTTCAGCGGCGCCCAATAAATTGCGGTAAGAAGATAAGAAAACGAGAGGAAGCCCCTGCCGATGAGTTCCATTGCCCGCGAGCCCGACTATGCCGCAGCCAAGGAAGCCGCAGAGGCCGCTGCCAAAAAAGGTATGCCGAGCCGCGCCGAGGCCGAAGAGGCCGTGCGCACGATCCTGCGTTGGGCCGGCGAAGATCCCTCGCGCGATGGTTTGATCGAGACGCCCAAGCGCGTTGTCAAAGCCTACAGTGAATATTTCACGGGCTATGACATGGACCCGCAGGAGGTCCTCTCCAAGACCTTCGAAGAGATCGAGGGCTACGACGAGATGATCTCGCTGCGCGGCATCCGTTTCGAGAGCCATTGCGAGCACCACATGGCACCCATCATCGGCAAGGCGTGGGTGGCCTACATCCCCAACGGCCGGGTGGTCGGCATCTCGAAGTTGGCCCGCGTCGTTGAGGTCTATGCCAAACGCCTGCAGATCCAGGAAAAGATGACGGCGCAGATCGCCAACGTCATTGACGAGGTGCTGCAGCCCCAGGGCGTCGCCGTCCTGCTCAAGGCCGAGCACCATTGCATGACGACGCGCGGTGTCATGAAGCCCGGCACCGATCTGGTCACCAGCCGCATGCTCGGTGTCTTCCGCGACAGCGCCATCACGCGCCAGGAGTTCTTGTCGCTCGTTGACGATTGACCGCCGTTCGTCATCTGAACAGCGCGCCGTGTGCCGGGCCCCAAAGTGGTGCGCGAGCCGCGAAGAACAGGCTCTAGACAACGACGCTCTATGGGCTCGGACTTGTCGCAAGCTTTTCGATCTGCTGAAAAAGCAGATCGAGATCCTGTGGCCGCGACATGCGGTGCTCGCCGTCCGCCACCTCGATGAGCCGAGCCCAACCGCCGGTCAGAAAACCGGCAAGCTTGCGCGCGTGCTCCACCGGCACATCCTGGTCCATGACACCTTGCAGGATGACCACCGGCCGCCCTGGATCGAACGGCTCCCCCTTGAACAGGTGTTGGCGCCCCTCCTCGATGAACTGGCGCGTAATGGCATAGGGCTCGCCATACTCGGAGGGGCGCAGATAAACACCCTTGTCGAGCAGATCGCGGCGCGCATCCTCATCGAACTCGTTCCACATCAGCTCTTCGGTCAAGTCCCAAGCCGGCGCGATCAGCACCAGCGCCTTGATGCGTGCGGCATGTGCTGGAGCGCTCCCCATCAGGTCCCTCGCCAACAGCAGGGCGATATGCCCACCGGTTGACGATCCAACCAGGATTTGCGGACCGGTGGTCAGCGAAGTGAAGACGGCACGCGCCTCAGCCAGCCAGTCGCCGACCACCGCCTCCTCGAAAATTCCCTCCGAGCGACCGTGCCCCGAATAATCGAACCGGGTCATGGCAAAGCCCCGTGGCACCGCCCAGTCCGCCAACGCCGCCGCCTTGGTCGAAATCATGTCGGACTTCAATCCAGGCAGCCACATGAGGCCAAGGCGATCCGCGCGCGCGCCTTTTGCGCACCTATAGGCGATACGGCGCGCCCGCCCGCACGCATCGACGTTCAGGAATTGCAGTTCCGCGTCCACCATCCTATGACACCTCGTTCCTTTTCCGACGGAGCCTCTCTTGGCTGACAAACGCCCAACCATACTCCAGATCATCCCCGAGCTCGACACCGGCGGCGCCGAACGCACCACCGTCGAGATGGCGGAAGCGATCGTCAAGGCCGGCGGGCGCGCCCTCGTGCTGGCCGAAGGCGGACGGTTGTGCGGCGAGGTGGAAGCAGCGGGCGGCGAAATGATCCGCTTTCCCGCGGCGACCAAGAATCCGCTGCGCATCCTGACCAACGCTCGTGCAATCGCCCGCATGATTACCCGCGAAGGCGTCGACCTCGTGCATGCGCGCAGCCGCGCGCCAGCCTGGAGCGCGTTGATCGCGGCACGCCGAACCGGCGCCCGGTACGTCACCACCTACCACGGCATCTATAACGAGAAGGGGCGCCTCAAGCACGCCTACAATGCCGTCATGGCGCGCGGCGACCTCGTCATTGCCAATTCCGACTATACCGCCGCGATCGTGCGCCAGCGGTATGCCATCGACCCATCGCGCATTGTCGTCGTCAACCGCGGCGTCGACATCGATCGCTTCGAGCGGGCAAATGTCGCCGCCGATCGCATCGCGCATCTGCGCGCCATGTGGGGCATTGCCCCAGCACGCCGCATCATCGTGCATCCTGCGCGGCTGACGCGCTGGAAGGGCCAGACGACGGTTGTCGAAGCCGCAGCTTTGCTGTTGCGTCAGCCCGGCTATGAAAATGTCGACATCGTGTTTGCCGGCGATGCGCAAGGCCGCCACGCCTATCTCGATGACCTCAAAACCATGGCGTCGGCCGCCGGCGTCAGCGAGCAGATCCATTTCGTCGGCCACGTCGCCGATATGCCGGCAGCACTCGCCATGGCCGAAATCGCCCTCATCGCCTCGATCGAGCCGGAGGCCTTCGGCCGCACATCGGTCGAGGCGCAGGCAATGGGAGTTCCCGTCATCGCCACGGCGATTGGCGCGCCACCGTTCACCGTCCTCGCCCCGCCGCGCCACCCGCCCGACCGAGCAACCGGCCGCCACGTCCCGCCAGGGGACGCCGCCGCACTCGCCGCCGCCATGGCCGAATTGCTCTTTCTGCCCGATGAGCAGCGCCGCGCCATGGCCGAGCGCGCCCGCACGCACGCACGCTCCAACTATGCGACGGCGACGCTTCAACGCGCCACATTGAGCGTCTACGATCGCCTGCTGAACACTGGTCTTGCCAATCGCTTTTCCGAAGGGATCACAGATCAGGGTGAACCCAGCACCTAGAGCATTTTCCGACGAAGTGGACACCGGTTCGGCGCAGAAAATGCGGCAAACCAAAGAGCTAGAGCGCCGTGCGCTCTAACGGTATCACCGCGACCTTGCAGCATTGGGATCAATCCTCGACGTGTCCATGAAGCAAACACCATCCGCCACCGCGCCAAGTCGCAGCGCCATCCGCCCGTCAGGGTCGGAGGCGAACGGCGCGCTGCCGCTATCCTGTTTCATCATCGCCCAGAACGAAGCCGACCGCATCGCGCGCACCATCGCGTCCGTCGCCGACCTGGCGCGCGAAATCATCGTCATCGATTCGGGCAGCACCGACGATACGGTGGCGATTGCCGAGGCCGCAGGCGCGCGCGTCATCTACAATCCCTGGCCCGGTTTTGGTCAGCAAAAGCGCTTTGGCGAGCAGCAATGCCATGACGACTGGCTGCTGAACCTCGACGCCGACGAAGTGGTGAGCCCCGAACTTGCAAGCGACATCCGCGCGCTCTTTGCCGGCGGCGCAACACCCGCGCTGGCGGTGTATGGCATGCGCGTCTCGATCGTTTATCCGGGCTGGACCAAGCCTCGCCCCTTTGCCCGCGACCATTATTGCCTGCGCC
>JAXGRZ010000160.1:0-6190 GCA_040765305.1 Hyphomicrobiaceae bacterium
AACCGCATGTCGCAGCACTTTTATTCTGCGCTGCGCAAATACGAAGACGCGGTGCGGGCGCTCGACCAGCCTGATGATCCATCTGATACTTGAGGCAGGCGAGGGTTGGCGCAACTTTGTAGTGTTCTTATTTGGTCGCTTTTTCTTCGTAAAGCTGGTGGCCACTTCTTTGGAAAATGCTCCAGAGCGATGCCAAAGAGGCGCATGAGATCTGAAAAGCGCAGCGTTTGTGCGCAACGGAGATGACGGGGCAAAGGGTGCGGACGTAAGCTCACCGCGGCTTTTTAAGTATCGCGATACCCATGACGCGTTTCAAACTCAACAAGACGCTGTGGCGATCTTATTTCATCCTTGGCCTGGTGCTGATGATCGCGTTTGTCGCGCGCTTGTCGGAACATATCCCAGGACTTGCGGGCAGTGCGCTGGAGCAGGTTCTCAAGGACGTCTACGACTATCTCAAGGACATGGCTCTGGTGCTGGTCACCGTGATTGCCGCCTACCTTGCCAACGTCTTCCAGAAGCGCTCAAAGTTTGTTGAAAGCCTCGAGCAGGAATGGCGCGGGATCGTCGCCACGAAGACGGCGCTGCTGGGCTATCTTAAGCGGCCGCACCCGTCGATGGATGACTATATCAATGCCTATAGCCGCATATCCGAAACGATCGATAACATGAGGATCGTCTATCGGAACGCCGGCGAGACCAACAAACTCATCGGGCTTTACCCTTATGCGCCGCTGCATGACATGCGCCGCGTGCTGCACTGGCTCGATCCGCGAAAGAAGCCGAACACGACGGCGGCCGAGCGCGGGCTGGCACGGGATGCGATCGAACAATCGTTTTATGCCTTGCGCGAAAATTTCCTGGAAGAGCTCGACCTGGAGGAGCCACGCCATCCGCTGCTCATCTCAGGCGGGCGGCGGCTCAAACGCTCTGGTGCGACGCGCAGTGCCAAAGGCGAACAGGAGCGCCAGCGCAAGAAGCAAGACCGCGAGCCACAGCCGCGGCCCGATGTCGATACGCTGCTGGCGCAGCTTTGCTATGACGAGCAGCAAGCCGATAGCCGTAGTGGAGCGGAGCTTGGCAATCGAGAACCGGCGGAGGCTCAAGCCCGCACTGGCGAGGTATAGATTGGTTCGTTGAGCGGGCTGGTGCGGCGGACGGCGACGCGGTTTGCCTCCTGCAGCGCCTGGAAGGCAAGGTTGATGCGGCGGGCCATCGCGGCCAGGTAGTCACGCACTTCGTCAGGGAGATCGGCGGTCGCATACCGGTCGGGGTGGTAGGCCTTGGCCAGCGCTACATAAGCTTTGTGGATCTGATCGTGGGTGGCATCGTGGGGTACACCAAGCGTGCGGTGCGGATCGAAGCTCTCCACACCACGGCTGGCGCTAGCCAGCTGACCTGCGCCGGGAGCCTTAACGAAGCGGATGCCACGGATCGTCGTCTTGGCGAGCAACTGGGACTCCTTGCCGTAGGCGCGAAACTCGACGAAGACGTTGGCCCCGTTCAACACCTCATGGACCGGACGGGTGGCCGGCATCATCAGTTCACCCTTGAGGATGGAATGGTCGTCCAGGGTCAGTTCTGCAGGTACGCAGACGTTCTGGCTTTGGCCCATATTGTCGACGCGGTTACGCTCGAACATAAAACCGTCTCCCAAACTCGCCGCTTGTGTGCCGTGTTGGGACGGCATTGGTGAATTTGCCGCCCGAAACCTCGTTCAAAGCCCTGATCAAGCAAGAAGCGTGCTATAGCGCGGTCGACACGGATTGAGGTGCGGCTGCACATCCAATTTCCTAATTCCCCGCGCATGTGGCCGAGGCGAAGCTGGCGGGGACATGCGGGATGTGGTACCTCCTCGGCCGATTTTGCGCCGCACAAGCCGCAGCTTGACAGTGCGAAGCGCCACAAAGCTCCCAGACGGGCAGAACCCAGGACCCCCATGCAGCTCCGCAACATCGCCATCATCGCCCACGTCGACCACGGCAAGACCACGCTGGTCGACCAGCTCCTCAAGCAGTCGGGGGCCTTCCGCGACAACCAGAAGGTTGCCGAGCGCGCCATGGATTCCAACGACATCGAGCGCGAACGGGGCATCACGATCCTCGCCAAGTGCACCTCGGTGGTGTGGAAGGACATCCGCATCAACATCGTCGATACGCCAGGCCATGCGGACTTCGGCGGCGAGGTGGAGCGCATCCTCAACATGGTCGATGGCGTGATCGTGCTGGTCGACGCCTCGGAGGGGCCGCTGCCGCAGACCAAGTTCGTCGTCTCCAAGGCGCTGAAGCTCGGTATGCGCCCGATCGTGGCAATCAACAAGATCGACCGTCCCGACGAGCGGCACCTGGATGTCCTCAACGAGATCTTCGATCTGTTCGCCAATCTCGATGCCAATGACGAGCAGCTTGATTTTCCCGTGCTCTACGGCTCGGGCCGCAATGGCTGGATGGCGCTGGACCCGGCGGGGCCGCAGGAGGACCTGGCGCCGATGTTCGACCTCATCGTCAAGCACGTACCAGCGCCAAAGGTAGAGCCGGGACCGCTGCGCTTGCTCGCCACAACGCTGGAAGCCGACCCCTTCTTGGGCCGCATTCTGACCGGGCGCATTACTTCCGGTACCATCAAGGCAAACCAACAGATCAAGGCGCTGTCGCGCAACGGCAAGGTGATCGAGACGTTCCGGGCGCAAAAGGTGCTGGCGTTCCGCGGCCTTGAACGCACCGCCGTCGAGCAGGCCGAGGCCGGCGATATCGTGGCGATTGCCGGCATGGCGGAAGCGACGGTTGCAGATACGCTGTGCGATCCTTCGGTTAGCGAGCCGCTCGCCGCGCAGCCGATCGATCCGCCAACTCTGTCGATGACATTCCGCATCAATGATGGCCCGTTCGCCGGACAGGAAGGCGACAAGGTGCAAAGCCGCGTGATCCGCGAACGCCTGTTGAAGGAAGCCGAGCGCAACATCGCCATCCGCATCACCGAGAATCCGGACAAGGATTCCTTCGACGTTGCAGGGCGCGGCGAACTTCAGCTTGCGATCTTAATCGAGAACATGCGCCGTGAAGGCTTCGAACTCACCGTGTCGCGACCGCGCGTCGTCTATCAAAACGACGAGGCAACCGGCGAGCGCATGGAGCCGATCGAGGAAGTGATCATCGACGTCGATGAGGATCATTCGGGCATCGTGGTCCAGAAGCTTTCTGAGCGCCGTGCCGACCTGATGGAGATGCGACCCTCAGGTGGCGGGCGCCAACGGCTCGTGTTTCACGCGCCAACACGCGGGCTGCTCGGCTATCAGAGCGAGCTGTTGTCAGACACACGCGGCACCGCCGTGATGAACCGTCTGTTCCACGAATACGCGCCCTACAAGGGTGAGATCCAGGGACGGCGCACGGGTGTACTCATCTCCAATGGCGTCGGCGAGGCAACAGCTTATTCCTTGTTCTATCTACAAGAGCGCGGACCGATCATGATCACGCCGCAGACACGGGTCTACGAAGGCATGATCGTCGGCCAGCACACGCGCGACAACGACCTCATCGTCAATGTTATCGAGAACAAGAAGCTGACCAATGTCCGCGCTGCGGGCAAGGATGAAGCCTTGACGCTGACACCGCCGATGCGGCTGTCACTGGAGCGGGCGCTGTCCTACATCAATGACGACGAGTTGGTGGAGATCACGCCCGACTCGATCCGCCTGCGCAAACGCTGGCTCGATCCCAACGAGCGCAAGAAGCAGGAGCGAAAGCGCGAGGCTTCGGCGGCCTGAGGGCTTGGCTCAATGCCAACCGTATGCCAACCGCCGGAACGCAGCGCACACCGGGTTCGTCAAGCGGCTTGAGCCTTCTTGTCTTGAGCCTTGTTGTTCACGGCTCGACCGCTGCACACTTCAGCTGAACATGCTCTGGCCCCACTACGGCCTGCCCCGCTC
Source organism: Hyphomicrobiaceae bacterium (assembly GCA_040765305.1). Classification (GTDB taxonomy): domain Bacteria; phylum Pseudomonadota; class Alphaproteobacteria; order Rhizobiales; family Hyphomicrobiaceae; genus JAEUMD01. The sequence continues at coordinate 3,929 of JAXGRZ010000160.1, forward strand.
TCCTGCCAGGGTGGGCCTTCACCGCATTGGCGCTCAAAATTCAAGGAACAGTCAACGGTGCACGCGAAGAGCGTCATTGGCGTCAACCATATTTAAATGGGCAACTGCCGGGTAACCATGTCTGGCAAGCTTTTGTTGACCTTTTACGTTTCAATTATCGCTAGTTTCGCGTTAAATTTCGGAGCCAAGCGATGCAATCCGTGTCGACAGATCAATCGCACTACGTCGTACAACACGCGAATCTTCCCCAGTTCGTTGCAAAGCGCTATTCGGGCTGGCATGCGACTTCGCCGGCCCTCCTGGCGCTTGCACTTATCACCATCTTGGCAAGCGCACTGACCGCCCGCGTACATTCCGCGGCGTTGGGCTTGCTGGATCTGGCGATGATTGGACTGATGCTTGGCGCTGCGGGATTGGCGTTAGTCAGCTTTTTTACGACCGGCGAACTCATCGAAGCGCGTTTCGACGCAACTGGCGCGGTTGCACGACTCCAGTTTCGCGGGCCCTTCGCGCACACCGAGCAGACCGTGCCTTTCAGCCAGATCCGTGGCGTACGCATGGCCGTGCGCTACGACGAGCAAGGCCGCAAGGTATCTGTCCCAACGCTCGATCTTGCCAACGGGCGCCACATTACCCTGCCGCCGTCGACAACCTGGTCTGATATCGATGCCATCCGCGCAATGATCACTGACGAGATCGACGAGGTCGCGGAAGCCTGGGCGCGCAAATCGAGCAATGCGGCACTGGCCTATGGGCGCAACCGCCAACGTGGCCGCCGGTAGCCTTCTGGGCGCATAGACGACGTGGGCCAGTTGAGCGTTTTGCGATCCTGTCGAATGAGATTGGCGCGCAAACACGACGCAATCTGTTGCCTGGAGCAGGTTTCTCACAGCTCGACCGCAGCGCATCTTCGCAACCCATCCTGCGATCAAGTGATGACACAGATGGGTCTTTACCATAAATTGTAATGTTATATTGTTAATTTGAGTAAGTTTGGAGCCAAGCGTTTGAGGTTCACGCCTCAGGTATGCTCAAAGCCCTTGCCTGCCGTTGCTACAGGAGAATGACATGATCAGATTTGCCGCCGCATTTGCAATTGCCGCCATCGTCGCCACGCCAGCGCTGGCCGACGACCAGAAGCCATCAGCTGACGAAGCCAAGAAGGTCACCGAGGTTCTGGCCACCATGGGGTGCAGCGGACATGAAGACATTGAAAAGGAGACAAGAAGCGATGGCGGGTATCATTTCGAGATCGATGACGCCGTTTGTGACGGCGCCCAGTACGACATCAAGCTCGACAAGGATTTCAAGCTGATCAGCAAAGAGCGCGAATAACGCGCGGGAATGCGGAGCTGAGGCTCTTAAATAGAAGCCGCTGGGCCCAGCCCAGCGGCTTTTGTGTCGTTTGGCGTACCTGCAGCAGGGATGCCAAAGCGTCGTGGAGCGGTGCACTACGCCTCAAAATCGTTGTTGGCCAACGCTGAATATTGCTGTGCAATCCACACCCCACGGTTCCATCTCCAGCAAACAGGCTCTATGCACGTGTGCGGGCGAGAGAGCTATCCTTGTGTTACTGCTCCCAAGCTTCTGGAGGCTGATGCTTGACCCAAAACCCACCCGTGACGTCTCATTCGCCAACCAATGCCCCGACATCCCTGCAACACTGGCCGAGCGACGTCACGCCCACCAGCGAATACGAGGCGGCGCTTGATTTTGCGCGCTCCCGCACGGGCAATCTGTTCGTAACCGGACGGGCCGGAACCGGCAAATCGACGCTGCTGCGCTGCCTGCGCGATGGTCTTGCGGCCGAGACGGTGGTGGTGGCACCGACCGGACTTGCCGCCGTCAATGTCGGCGGCCAAACGATCCATTCGTTCTTTGGCCTGCCACCGCGCCTCATTCGTTCCGATGATGTGCGCCGCAGCCGCAACGGCAAGGTGATGCGGCGGCTGGAAATCCTGATCATCGACGAGATCTCGATGGTGCGTTCGGATCTGATGGCGGCGATGGACCTGTCGCTGCGGCTCAATAGGGGACGCCCACGCGAACCCTTCGGCGGCGTCCGCCTGATGATGTTCGGCGATCTCCACCAGCTGCCACCGGTCATTACCGACCACGAGGTGGCTGGACATCTGGAAGACGTGCATGGCGGCCCGTTTTTTTTCTCCGTCGGCGCCCTGCAGGAGGGCGCGGGCACCAGCCTGCTGGAGCTCACTCAGGTGTTCCGACAGAGCGATGAAGCGCTGCTTTACGTCCTCAACC
>JAXGRZ010000161.1:0-6179 GCA_040765305.1 Hyphomicrobiaceae bacterium
AGAGCGCGCGGATCCGCCGGACGGCCGCCCGCTCCGTCTTCACGTCATTGGCGTCGATCGCGCGCCTGACGTCGGACTTGATGCGTGTGAGGCGCGATAGGCGGGAAAACCCGATGATTTCGCGAACGGTGAGTGCGGCGGCGGCCACCGCTGCAACAATCATCAATCCATAGGCCGTCCAGCCGATGATGTCATCGCGCGCCAGCGCGGCGGAGACGAGCCGTGCGAACCAGGCGCCGGCGCCGAGCATGAATAGCCCCGTCAAGGAGGAGAAAAGCAGGCCACCCCAGCCGATGCCACGCTTCAAGTCGGCTATGCTGGCGCGCCCGCCCGCCACCATGTCACCTGCGCCGGATGCCGGAGCCGCATCGGATCGATCGATGTTCGCTGCTGTCTCGAGCCCAGCGCCCGTCGTGGTTTCGGCTGGCTCGCTCACGTTCAGGGCCGGATCGTCGGGTGCGAATGCGCGCGGTCGCCGGCGCTGGTCGTTCCTGGTCATCGCAAGTGATCCCCGAGCAGAAAATCCAAGGCGCGATCGAGGCGGATATGCGGCATGGCAACGGGTAGCCCGTCCGAGGCGGCCAGGGCAAGTCGCGGCGGACGGAAGCGGATGACATCGATCTGGCGGTCCTCCGCTGAAGCCGTCGCAAACGCCTCGATGGCCGCCGCGGGATTGTCAGGCAGATCGCCAGGGAATACGGCGGCCTCGGTCTTTCCATCGAACACGCGCCCGTCGATGGTCTCACCAGGCAGCGGTGTTCCCACGATGCAGGCAAGTTCCTCACTGCCGCTTTTGACTTCCGCTTCCCGCGTTGCCCGCAGCGCGGCGATGGCCAGAACCTTGACCTCGGCGCCGGCTGTCTGCGCGCGGGCGATGGCGCGGTCGGTAATATGGCGCAACAACGCTTCCAGTCGATCATGGTCGGCATGGTGCAGGTGGTCGGCTTTTGTTGCTGCAAAAAGGAGATGATCGACGCGCTTTGCCAACATCGAAGATAGCCAGGAGTTGAGGCCTGGGCGGAATGCCTGCAATGCGCCCTCCAGGGCGCGTTCCAGGTCTTCCAGCGCATCGGCCCCGCCATTTATTGCACCCAACGCATCGACCAGCACGATCTGTCGGTCAATGCGGCTGAAATGATCGCGAAAGAACGGGCGCACGATATGCGATTTGTAGCTGTCGTAACGCCGCTCCAGAAGCGCTGCCAGTCCCATGTGTTCCTGGCCGGCCGCCTCAAGGCCAGGTGCGGTGAGCAAAGGAAAGAAGGTGAGCAGCGGTGATCCTTCGTGATCGCCCGGCATCAGGAAGCGACCAGGTGACAGTGTTGCGATGCCGCCATGGGCCGCGCGCGCCGCTGCCAGGTAATCGGTAAACAGCTTGGCGCCCTCCAGGGCGATCTGTTCTGGCTCGCGCTGGCGCTCTGCAGATTGTGTGATGCGGTCAAGGAAGGCGCTGAACGCCTGCGCGGAGGGGAAGTGGCTGTGGCCTTTGACGTGTTTGAGTGTCGCCGCCGCCCAATCCGCGTAACTTTGTTCAAGGAGTGCCAGATCAGTCAGCCATTCACCGGGATAGTCAACAATGTCAACATGCAACTTTGCGGGTCCGAGCATCCGCCAAAGCGCTCCCGTCGGCTCGTATTCGATCGTCACACGCAATTGCGAGATGCGTCGTGTTGACGAGGGCCATTCGGGCGGATCGCCGGACAAGGCGGAAAGGTGACGCTCATAGTCAAACCGGGGAACGCTATCGTCCGGCTGCGGTTCGAGGTAGGCGCGCAAAATTCGCCCTTGCGCGTGCGGCTGGAAAAACGGCAGGCGCCCACCAACCACGAGATTGCGCACCAGTGAGGTGATGAACACGGTCTTGCCGGCCCGCGACAGGCCGGTAACGCCCAGGCGCAGCGAAGGTGTCATCAGGTCGGAGACGTAACTGCCGGCCTGGCGCATCACGCCAGATGCTGATTGGGTCAGGGACTCAAATGCCAACCGGGAAGCCTCTTTGCGGGCAGTCCTGCCAGCATCTGGTTGACCTTTGACGCAAGCGAGCAAGCTTTTGTCAAAGGGTTCAGTCACGCGCTCCGGCAGGAATTGAGAGCAGGCCACGACAGCAAGCATAACAAGCGCTGACGGCCGCATGCACTAAAGCATGTTTAGCTGAAAGGTGCAGCGATTCTGCGGGAAAAATGTGCGCAAGGCAAATGATTGGATGACGTGCGTATTTCGTCAAACCAAGATCCCAAACTAAGGCCCCAAAGCAAGACCTCGGTGTGATGGGGAGGTCCCGCCGCCTGCTCGGTGTTTACGGTGTTGCCGCGGGGATCGGCGCACTTATGTTGATGCCTATTCGGCATCGCCCAACACCCGATTGTTCGTCAGGGCTTGAGGTAGGCGTAACCTTTGCCCTGTAGATGGGCCATTTCGGCGTTGCCTGAGGGGACGATGTCCTCCTTGAAGACTTCAAACAGGCTTTCTGGATCAATTTTACGCCCGATCAACGTGTTGTTGCAGACCAAAAACATTACGTTCTGTGTCTTCAAGCTGGTGATCACACCTTGCAGCTTCAGGTTCGTATTGGCATCCTTGAGCATGTTTAGCCCGTCACCACTCAACATGACCTTCAGTTCGATATTTTCCTTGCCCACGGCATTCACGTGGTTTTGCACATTTCTGAGCGCCTTGAAGTAGGCCTTATCGTCCTCACCGCCCACGTAATTGACATCATAGACGGCCTTTTGCTTGCCATAGCGGCCGTCGGCGTGGACCGTTGGCGCGGCCATCGTCGCGACCATCGTAATGACGAGTACCAGCACGAGTTGGAGGATTTGGGGCATGGACTTCATCGGCTTCTTCCTCCACGAATTCGGCTTTGCATGGTGGCGATGATTGCTCGCTATGCTTCCTGTTCAAGACACACGTTCCCAGACGCTAACAGACCGGCCTGGGGCCGGCTTTCGACGGTTTGCCAATCTACATCGAATAGCGGTCAAATAGGATCATATCTGAACATCTTTGGCTGGTCGGGGTCGTCGCCTCGGTGTGGAGCCGGGGGTATGGGGGCGCGGAAATTCAACGGTCCTACATCTTCGCCGTTCGGCTTGGGTTTTAGCCGATCGAGGTGTGGACAACGCCAAAAACCGCACCCGCGGGTGATGCGGGTACGGCTTGCTTGATACCAGATCTTTTTAGTTGAGCTTCAGCCAGCCGTCTTGGCGCGGGCTTCCTGAGCTTTCGCGGCGTTCTTTTTCAACCGCTTGCGGGCGCCCGCCGTGTTGCCCTGGTTGCGTGTCACCTTGGCGCGCGGGATGGCGCGGGCGTTCTTCTTCTTGCGGGTTTCGACGGCGCGAGCGGTGCGGGCTGCCATGTATCACCTGAATGTTCGTGTGGATCATGAATGGGATGACTGGCGGGCATCAGGAAACGCGCGCCACCGGGTTGGCCCGATGCTCTAGGCGATCTGGACGCCTGGGGCAAGGGGGCGGGGGAGGCCGCGCCCGCCGATTGCCGTTATTTTGGGTGGTTTGTGGAGGGGCAGCGGTCAGCGGGTAAACCAGCCCAGGGTGTGCCCGGGGCCCAGGAATACGCCCGCCCAGATCAGGCAGGAGATGGCGCTGGCCAGCAGGAACGGCAGCCAGCGCATGTGCGTGGCGCCGGCGACCACAGGCACGAATGGGCGCATCATGCCTAGGAATTTCGAGGCGATGATACCCGGTGCGCCCCAGCTATGAAAGAAGCCGCGGGCCATGACGAACCACTGCGGTTTCCTGGAGAACGGCCAGATGCCGGCGATGTCGGCACGAAAATAGCGCCCCAGTGCATAGGAGAGAATGTCGCCCAGAAAGGCGCCGCCGGCGCCCGATAACCAGAGCGTCAAAAATTCCCCACCGGCAGCGTGATGCAATCCGCCGATCGCAAGAAAAAGGATCGTTGAGGGTACGAACAAGGATACCAAAACGATGCTTTCTGCAAAGCCGAGGGCAAAAACCAACGGTTCGATCAACGCCATGTGCTCGGCAACAAAGCCGATGACGCGATCCCATATCGGATGTGCAGGGGTCATCAAGAACTCGCGTTATTCCAGATGCGTTTGTAGTGAGTGTCCATCACCTGCGGTCTTGTTGAGGTGCTGCTACGCAAAGGTTCCGCGTGCCCAGGAGATGCCCCAGCCGATGATGTCACCGAACACCAGAAGCACAAAAGCCCACAGAAAGGCGGACGACCAGTTGGCGATCTGGAACTTGACCCGGTCCATTTCCGTGGTGCCGGCAACGATCGGGACAGAGGCGCGAAACGGCCCCGAGAAGCGACCCAGAACGATCGCCCAAACGCCCCATTTTTCCATGAAGGCATGGCCGCGTGGTAAGAGATCAGGGTAGCGCGAGAGTGGCCACATCCGTCCGATCTGGTCGTGGAAATGAAAGCCCAGCCAATAGGACACCCAATCACCCATGGCCGCCCCGATGGCCGCCGCAAACCAGACGATCACGAAGACTGTCAAGTCATTGCTGCCGATCATCGCACCCAGTGTGACCAGCATGCCCCAGAACGGCAGCACGAGGGAGACGAAGGCGATGCTTTCACCGAATGCCAAAATGAAGACCATCGGTGCCATCCACTGCGGATTGGTGCGCACGAAGCCAATGGCCGCATCGGCGTAGTCTTGGAGCCCCATGCGTGTTGTCTCGCTTTCTTGCAGGTGGTCCGTCAGCGCGGACATCAAGGTTTATTGTGGTGTGGGTGGTTCTGGTTGCCCCATTTGATGCAATCGACGCGATTGAAGGTGACGCGATTGAAGAAAGAGCCTCCCATGCCGCGTTCACCCGCCAATGCTTGTGCCACAAATAAGGATTAGGCTGATCCGTTGCGCGATGTCGAGCCGCAGCGTTAATTGCAACTCTCGATAAGCCTAGCTTTGCGGCGGCAGGTTGGCTGGTAAGCACTTTTTCGCGAAGGCGTCGTGATCTCCATGTGTTGGCCGAAATAGCGCCCCCAGTCCAAGGCGCCGATACAACCCGTTTTCCCATTGGGCATGCCCCTTGCATTGGTTCCTCTATGACCATATCGGTAATATCTGGTTAAGGTTTTCGAGTTTCCCAAGGGGGCAACGCGCGCCCATGGGAATCGTCAATTCGGGTGCCGCGTGTCTGTGGACGTGTCTGTCAAAGCATTGGACGAGCACAAGAGGCCGGATGGCGGCGACGATCGCTCCGGACTTGTTCTGGCTTGGTTGATGCTGATCGCTTCGGGGCTTGTCATCTGGGGCATCATGCTGCGCGCCCTGTTTCCGCTGCTCGATATTCTCTCGCCCCTCGGACCGCATGCGTTTGCGGTCGGAGCTGCCGCGGCCATCGCCCTGATGCTGTCGCGCTGGCGATCTTTTTTCCTGATCAGCGCGCTGGGTGCGATCCTCGTCACACCCTCGCTGTTATCGCTGGTCGCGCTCGAAGAGCCGGGCGAGCAGCGACAACCCTGGCATGATGCGCTGGCCGGCGTACGCGACACGGTTCCACAACTGCGTGTCCTTTCGATCAACACATGGCATTCGAACACGAACCTGCCAGGTCTTGCCCGCTACCTCGCCTCTGCGGATGCTGATGTCGTTGTGCTGTCCGAATTCGGCCCCAACAAGCAACCGCTCCTGGAGCAGTTGCGCACCGTCTATCCCCATCAGGTGAGTTGTGCCGCGATTTGGGCATGCTCCCAGGTGCTCCTTTCAAGGCTTCCATTTGTGCGCTCGGGAACGCGGCTGCCGACACTGTCGAACCCGCCGATGGTCTGGGCGCAGTTTCATGTCGGCACTATCGACGTTGCCAAGCTCACCGTGATCGGCACCCATATCTACCGGCCAAGCCGGCGTCGTGACTGGCATCTTGCGCAACTGGCCGGCCTTGCCGCCTATGTTCGCAAGACGGAAGGTTCGGTTGTTGTTGCTGGTGATTTCAACATGACGCGCATGTCGCAAAGCTTTGACGATTTCACGTTCGCGTCAGGACTCGATACACGCGACAGGCTGCTGGCGAGCTGGCCGGCCTGGCCGGTGCCGCTGCCGCAGTTCCAGCTCGATTACGTGTTCGTCTCGCGGGATCTTGGGATTCTCGATCAGCGCTTAGGACATATGGTCGGTTCCGATCACCTGCCGTTATGGACATCGGTGCGGTTGCCCGAACACGCCAGCATCATGGCGC
>JAXGRZ010000162.1:0-6075 GCA_040765305.1 Hyphomicrobiaceae bacterium
CCCGGTGTCTTCCGCCCGGTCAAGATCGATGGACGCTGGCTTTTCGATGGTGCGCTCGTCAATCCGATACCGGTGACCGTCTGCCGTGCGCTCGGCGCGCGCTATGTGATTGCCGTCAACCTCAATAATGATCCTTGCGCACGCGGCTCGGTGATGCCCCATCTCGATCACTTCGCGCAGCTGCCCGAAGACGAGAGCGAAGCCACCGACGCCACGGACCAGTCGGCCGATCCTAATAACCAGTCGGCCGGTAGCCGTGCCAAGAGCGCCATGCGCCGCCTGCTGCAACGGCAAATGTTCGGCAAGGGCGAAAGCAGCCCCGGCATCTCGACCGTTATGGTGGATGCCTTCAATATCGTGCAGGATCGCATCGCACGCTCTCGGCTTGCTGGTGATCCGCCCGACGCCATTATCTCACCGCGCATCGGCCACATCGGCTTGTTTGATTTCCATCGCGCCGACGACCTCATCAAAGCCGGTGAAGCTGCTGCCAAGCGCGAGATCGACGATCTTCTGCACGAGATAGACGCGCGCCGCCACTATCCCCAACTTGCCGCAGCACAATGATGTAAAGGCGACGTGGACGCTGGATCGCTCTAGAAAATGCGACCAATCCAAAGAGCATGTTTAGCTATAGTGAGTGCGGTTCAGCGTGAAAAAAATATGCTCAAATAAAAAGCGAGAGCGCCGATCCTTGTTCATCGGATCGACGCTCTAAATCCGCCTCATTGTGTTGCGCAAGCGCTGTTGCTCAAGCGCGGACCACGATCGGTGAGGAGCGCGGCCGGATAGACTTGTCAGAAGTTTCCGAAGCCTCCCGAATAGCGCTTCTTGGCGTAGTAGCGCCGCGCAGCCTTCTTGCCGACGTACATGTAGGGCCGGCCATCACGGTAGATGATTTTGGGTCGCCCGGAATCCCGGTAGGATCTGGAGCCTCTGTATGAAGAGTACCCGTCCATACGCAATGATGTGTCATCTGCATAAGCGTACCGGCCACGCGACTTGCCCCTTCGTGAAGAAGCGACTGCAGGTGCTCGGTCACGAGCTGTACCAGCGATCGAGATCGTAGTCTTGGCGGAGCCATGTCTGGAGACCAGATTGTAAAGCGTGCGGGCATTGCCAGGTGCCAGGCGAACGCAACCGTGGGAAGCTGTACTGCCGAGCCGGCCCGTTGCATACGTGCCGTGAATGGCAAAGCCACCATGGAAGAATATGGCGTTGGGCATCGGCGCGTTGTCGTACTTGCGTGAGTAGTGCATGCGCGTCATCCACTGGGGCTTGAAGGTGCCCGTGACGGTGCGATGGCCCGCACGACCTGACGAGATCGGCCACGTGTGGACCGTCTGACCATTCTCCTGGACGCTCATACTCTGATGGGTCAGATCAATCTTGACCTTCAGCGTACCGGCCTGCACGACCGTGCTTATGCTGAGGGCCGCCACAACCAATGTTGCAACAACTGTACTCGTCCAGAACTTCATCAACTCCACTCCAACACCCTCTCAACTACACCAACCGATCATCGCGATCGCAAGGTCTACACCATATTCTTATGTGATTTATTTAACCGCTTGGAGATACTACGGTTAGCATGCGTCCTACAATGGGACTGATGGCATAGAAAAACACTTTTTTTGAGATTTCATTTGGGTTCTGGAATAACGAACCCTTGATGGAGACATTGGCGCCAAGCGCAATCTCACGAGCCCTGGCGTGATCAATGAGAATCCTCGAAGGATCACAAACCTCAAATAAAGGTCTGCTCCAGACAGACGCATAGCCCTGCCTCACCCCTTGCCATGCGCAAGGTTTCGGTCGTCGTTGCGAAATCCCTGCGGGCCCTTGTGGCGAAGTCTGTCAGTTGAAAAGCAGCTCGAACAGCGTCTTGGGCTTGCGCCGTGCTGGACGCCCCGAACGACGGCCGCCAGAGCGTGATCCGGCCCACGGATCGGCCCAGGGATAATCTGAAGTCTCGCTGTAACGCCGGCGATGGGAGCTGCTCGCAACCGGCTGGCGACGAGGTTCGAGCTGGAACTCATCGGTGACACCATCGACAGCACTAATTGTGACCTTGTCGTCGCTCCAGGTCCAGGTGGAGACCTTGCTACCCTGGCGCTGCGGCTCGATCGCCACGACGGTATTGGTGGATGTGTTGAGTATGGCGGCAAACTCGGTCTCTTCCTCGCCGGTCTCGTCCTTCAGCGTGCCACCCGAAAACGTCAGGATGCCGATGTGCCTGAGTGGTGAGGGACGCGTCTGCCACGAAATCAGCTTCGGACTTCCCACCCCAACCATCTCAAGGGGGACGGACAAGCGCGGATAATTCGCATTGACCGCAAAGAAGCGTTTGCCGCGCGCAACCACCTGCCAATCGTCATAACCAAGCCCGGGCACCGGCACATCCTCGCTCTCGCTGGAGCCTTCATCGATACGCTCAAGCGTATCGGCCGCGAGCTTCATGCCTGGCTCCCGATTAAGCACGCGCTTCAGATCAACGATGGCCTGATCGCGCTGGCCAAGCGCATCCTCAAGCTCGGCCTTGGCCCACAGCACATCGACATTGTCAGGCGACAGCTTCACGGCCCGCGCAATATCCTTCATGCCGACATCGGCCTGCCCCTGCTCCTTGAAGACGTAGCCACGATAGGCGAAGGCAACAGCCGAGCGCGGATCGCGCTCAATGGCGTGGCCGAGGTCGGCAAGCGCTTCCTCGAATTGGCCAAGGCGTCCATGAGCCAATCCGCGCTGGGCATAGAGTGCGGGGTCATCGGGCTTCAACTCGATGGCCTGGGAAAAGTCCTTGATGGCAGCGGCCGCATCGCCGGTGACCAGATAGGCACGCCCACGCATACGGTACATGTCCGCATTCTTGTTATCGAAAGCAACCGCGCGCGAGAGATCCTCGATCCCCTCCTCGTAATGGCCCACGGCGAGTTTGGCCTCGGCCCGATTGCCATAACCGGCGGCGAAGCTGGCATCAGAGCCAACGGCGCGCGAGAAATCGCGGATCGCGGCGTGTGGATGGTCGAGCTGCAAATGCGCAAGGCCGCGACCCGACAACGGCGCAGCACTTGAAGGCAGCAGGCGTATGGCATGGGTGTAATCGCGAATGGCGCCGCCCACCTGGCCGGCACGCATGCGCGCGCCTGCGCGATTGTTGTAAGCGGCGGCATAACCGGGCGCTAGAACGAGGGCGCGGTCGAAATCCTTCACAGCCTCCTTCACCAGACCCAACGCGAGCAGCAGATTGCCGCGATTGTTGTAGAGCGCGGCATATTCGGGAAATAGCTGCACTGCGCTGTTGAAATCGTCAAAGGCTTCCTTGGTCTTGCCGATGCGCGCGTAAGCGACAGCACGATCATTGAGGATCATGGCACGGCGATCATTGGCCAGCGAGGTATCGGCAAGCGCCTTTGTGTAAAGGGTGATCGCCTCCCCCGTATCGCCACGGACAAAGGCAGCCCCACCCTTGCGCGCGATCTCGGGTGTCGCCGAATTGGGCGCGGCTTGGACCGTGCCCGAAATCAGAACCAAAACAAGCCCAAGCGCCGCAACGAGAGCGCCGGCTGTGCCGCAACATTCAACTGCACTGGCACCAGCGCGCCGACACAAGCGCGCTTCGTGAGCTGTATTGTGCACTCGTCGCTTCCTCTTGGTCGAACCGTTGGCAGTGGCAGAAATCGTGCACACCACGAGTTTTTGGCTTACACCTTCGCGCGCATGCACGGGTCAACGCCGACGGTCCTGAATCGCTGCCTCAATAGTAAGGGAATATGGCGCCGCCGCGAACCCCATGCTTGCCCCGCACAAGAGCGAGCACACAGGACCAGTCAGAGGCCGCGCGGTCGGCGCATTCACTTGACGCGAACGTCAGGCTGAGATTGGATTGAACGGTCGGCTCTGCCGGCCCTGGAGACCCTGAGCGATGAACCTGTGGCTGCGCCTCATCTGGTACCTGCTGACCCTTTGGCGCCGTTCCGCAATCCAGCTTCCTGACGGCACGTCACGGCTCAACTTCCGCGTCCTGCCGACTGACCTGGACACCTCAGCCCATCTCAACAACGGCCGCTACCTGGCGCTGATGGATCTGGGGCGCCTCGACATCCTGGTCGCCAGCGGACTGTGGCGCGCGGTATTGCGGCACAAATGGACCCCTGTCGCCAGCGCCATAAAGATCCGCTTTCGACGCGAATTAAGGCTTTTTCAGCGCTTCGAACTCGCCACACGGATCGTCGCGTGGGACGCAACGAACGTCGTCATGGAGCAGCACTTCATCTTCAAGGACGGACCGAAAGCAGGACAAATTGCAGCCCAAGCCCTGTTCAAGGGCGGGCTCTATGATCGTGCTCTGAAGTGCTTCGTTCCCATTGAGCGGCTGATGAGCGAAGTGGGAGTGCAATCCGCCAGCCCTCCGTTGACAGCGGATGTCGATGCCTTTCTGAAGGCTGATGACGAGCTGAAACGCGCGACGCAGCGGCTCAGATAAGAAATTTTCCACTACACAAAGCTGAAAATAGGTATATTTTTCTTATTCTTGATCGATGGTATTATTTTTGAGGAAAATATTTCTGCTTCCGGTAGGATGTGCCTCGTCAAGGGACACCTCGGAACACGCCATCTCAGCTGCTCGAAAGGATGCTTTGCCATGACCGCCCTGGCCGTAAAAGCACACGAACCAACCCTGCTTGATGAAGATGGACTGATCACCGACTTTTCGTTCTGGACGGAAGACCTGGCCCGCGAGTTCGCACGCGAGGAAGGCATCGCAGACCTTGGCGAGGGCCACTGGGCGATCATTCACGCGCTGCGCAATGAATTTGAGCGTCTGGCGACCATCTCGTCGATCCGAAATGTCTGCCATCAGGCCGGCATTGATCGCAACGCCGTCAACGAGCTGTTTGGCTATTGCCTCGTCGCCTGGCGTGTCGCCGGACTGCCCCACCCCGGCGAAGAAGCCAAGTCCTATCTCGGTGGCATGTAGGGTACGGTCCCTGAGGTGTGGACACGATCTGCCTCTTCGCCGGAGCGGTTATGGCGGCGTGCCTGTTTCATCTCGTAAAGACATCAGCCCAGCCAACACCGTGCCGATCGCTGCGGGCAGGTCCTCGGCAATGAGGCCGGGGCCCAGCGTATTGGCACATTCACCGTGCATAAAGACCGCGACGCTGGCAGCGTCGAAGGCGGGCAAGGATTGCGCAAGGAGCCCCGCTACAAATCCGGCCAGCACATCACCAGACCCCGCGGTGGCGAGCCAGGGCGGAGCGTTGGTGGCAACGGCTGCTTGCCCTGAGGGTGCGGCAATGACGGTATCAGCACCCTTGAGCACGATGACGGCGCGGGCGCGCTGGGCGGCCGCGCGGGCACGTTCGAGTTTCGATGGCATCGTGGCAAGATCGGGAAACAGCCGTTTGAACTCACCTTCATGCGGTGTCAGCACAACGGACCGCTCGGCGTGCGCACCGATCGCCTCAAACAACGTTTGCGGACCGTGCACCGTTGCCTGGCCTTTCGAGGTAAAGCCGAAGCCGACTGTGTCTGATGCCTCAGAAGCCTGTGCAAACGAGGTGATCGCATCGGCATCGAGCACGACGGCGGCGCCCGAAGCAAGGCCCGCCAAGACAAGTTCAGCGGTGTCAGATCCAACGCCCGCACCAGGGCCGATCAACACCGCATTCTTACGTGTGTCGGCAAGGATGGCGCTCAGCGCGCGCGAACTGGCGCAGGCTTTCAGCATGATGGCCGTCAGATGCGCGGCATTTTCCGGCAAAGCGCTGGGTGGGGACGCCACGGTAACGAGCCCTGCCCCGATGCGCAGTGCGCCATATGCTGCCATGCGGGCTGCGCCGCTCTGAAATACAGGGCCTGAAACGACAACGGCATGACCGTGCGCATACTTGTGGGCGGCGGCCGCGCGCCAGGGAAACGTATGCGCAATCTGTCTTGCCGCTTGCCCATCGATTGCCTGCGCGCGCGAGCCCACCTCGGTGAGAACATGGGTCGGAATTCCAATATCGGCAATCGTGACACGCCCGCACAAGCTGCGTCCGGGCAACAGGACGTGGCCCGGCTTCAAGC
>JAXGRZ010000163.1:0-6061 GCA_040765305.1 Hyphomicrobiaceae bacterium
CGTCACGCGGGCCCCAGCACGTGCTGCGGCGGCGGCGATCGCGTGGCCTTGCTTGCCCGAGGAACGGTTGGCGATATAGCGCACCGGGTCGATCGGCTCATGCGTTGGCCCGCTGGTCACCAGCACATGCCGGCCTGAGAGTGCGCCTTGCCCAGATTGCATATCGAGATTGGACGTTGCCGGCGCGGGGCCGCCCATACCCAGTGCCGTCACGATCCGGGCCAGCAGTTCTGGCACCTCCGGCAAACGGCCTGGCCCTGCTTCGCCGCGCTCGGCCATTTCACCAACGGCCGGATCGATCACCGTGATGCCGTCAGCTTTCAGTTGCGCGACGTTGCGCTGCGTGGCGGGATGCAGCCACATGCGCGGGTTCATGGCGGGAGCGACGATCACCGGCTTGTCGGTTGCCAGCAACACGGTCGAGGCCAGATCATCGGCATGGCCGCCGGCCATCTTGGCCAGAAGATCAGCGGTGGCCGGCGCGACGACGATGAGGTCAGCCTCACGCGACAATCGGATATGGCCGATCTCGCGTTCCCCATTAAGGTCGAACAGGTTGGTGAAAACCGGTTCGTTCGATAAGGCTCCGACCGACAGCGGCGTGACGAACTGTTCTCCCGCCCGCGTCAGCACGACCCGCACCGCGATGGCGCGTTCCTTGAGCCGCCGGATCAGGTCCAGGCACTTGTAGGCGGCAATGCCGCCACCGATAATGAGGACGATGCGCTTTTGGGTCACTGTCTTGGTGGTACGCGTTGCAGGCCAAAAGGCCATTATTGCTCAGGTTCGTTTCGCAGGCGAAAACCACGGTTTCTATAGCACGCCCGCCCGCATAATGCGTTAAACGTCTGGAATGGCCGCCGATTTCCTCGATCAGGAAATAGGCTGTGATCGTCGCAATTCCGGGCGTGGATCATGTTAAGGTCAACGCCTTGAAGACCACGATTAAAGACCAGGTTAAGAAGCTTGGCACGAGGCGTTCCGGCTGCCCTACGCGGTGCCAGCCCCAGCGATGGCGTGAAACTAGATATCTTTAGGTTTGTGTTCTGGAGGAACTGACGTTTGACGACCTGCGCCCGGGACGTGAAACGTCAGATCCAGAACACTGGCGTGAGCGTGAACGGCGATGAAAACGGACGGGCCGATGAGTGGCGTTGAACTTTGCATCAACACGAGGCGCATGTGCCGTGTGCGTTATTTCGCGGCCTATGCCCTCATGATTCTTATGGTGATGGCAGCCGCGCCGCATCAAACTTTTGCTGATGCAACTCCAAATGATGTCGCCAGTGATTGCTTCAGCGATAACAGTCTGCGCCGAATTCCCGGCTGCACAGCTCTGCTGGAAGGTGGGGCCAAGCTGTCGACGGCCGAGCGCAGTCTCGCCCATGCCATGCGCGCGCTCGCCTATTCCCTGCAGGGCCACTTCCCCGAAGCGTTGCAGGACTACGACGAGGCCATCCGTTTGCGGCCCAACTTCGATGTGGCACTCAACAACCGCGCCTGGGCTCTCTACAAGATGCAGCGGTACGAAGAGGGGATGCGCGATGTGGAAAAGGCGCTGAAGATCGCGCCTTGGAGTGCACATTCCTTCGATACGCGCGCCCACCTGCACCAGGTGGCGGGCCGGATTCGGCAGGCGCTTGAGGACTACATCCTCGCCATGCGCTTTGGCGGCGAAAAGCTGGTCAAGCTGTATCAGTGCGGGTTGGAGGCGCAGGGTCTTTTCGATGGCAAAGTTGATGGCGTCGAAACCGAGACTTTGCGCCAGGCTCTTGCTCGGTGTGTGCGTAACGAACACTGCGACCCGCTGCCGCCGGAGGAGGAGTGCCGCCAACCGACGTCATGACGTCGCGACGCGAACGAACGATGCGGACGCGATAACAAAACCACGTGGGCGCACCGCGCTCACGCACCTGCCCCCGAGCGCGCATAGCCGATGACCGCATCGACCGCGCGCCGCCAGCGCTGATAGGCCTGGGCGCGCCGCTGGTCATCGCCATGTGGCGTGAACCGCCGCTCGGCTTTCCACATGGCGGAAAACCCGTCGCGATCTGGCAGCACGCCGGCCTTTGATCCGGCAAGCCACGCCGCGCCCAAGGCGGTCGTCTCCAGGATGTGTGGGCGCTCGACCGGGATATCGAGCATGTCGGTCAGCATTTGCAGCATGAGATCGTTGGCAACCATGCCGCCGTCCACCCGTAGCGTGGTGGCGCCGGACCCTTTCCAATCGCCGCGCATCGCTTCGAGCAGATCGCGCGACTGGAAGGCGTTGGCCTCCAGCACCGCGCGTGCCAATTCCGCCGCGCCGGTATTGAGGCTCATGCCGAACACCGCGCCGCGCGTTTCTGGCTCCCAATACGGCGCGCCGAGCCCGACGAAGGCCGGAACCACCACGACCTGTTGGCCCGGGTCGGCTTGCCGTGCCAGCGTTTCCATCTCGGCCGATTGCGAGATGACATGAAGCCCGTCGCGAAGCCAGTGGACGGCGGCGCCGGCAACGAAGATGGCGCCTTCCAGCGCATAGGTCCGCTCACCATCGAGCTCATAGGCGATCGTCGTAAGCAGCCGGTTTTGCGATAAAACCGCATGTGGGCCGGTGTTGAGGAGCGCAAAGCAGCCTGTGCCGTAGGTTGCTTTCGACATGCCGGGCGCGAAACAGGCTTGCCCCATGGTGGCCGCATGCTGGTCGCCGGCAATGCCGAGGATGGGGATGGCGGCGCCAAGCAGCGCTGGATCGCTTTTACCGAAGTTGGCGTTGCAGGAGCGAACCTGCGGCAGGACGCTGATCGGCACGCCGAACGCTTCACACAGGCTCTGGTCCCAGCACCCACGATGAATGTCGAACAGTGCGGTGCGGCTGGCGTTGGTCGCGTCGGTTGCGTGCACGCGCCCGCCTGTCAGCTTATAGAGCAGCCAGCTGTCGATCGTGCCAAAGGCAAGATGGCCGGCAAAGGCCGCCTGGCGGGCTCCCTCGATGTTGTCGAGGAGCCAGGCAATCTTGGTGGCGGAGAAGTAGGGATCGAGCCGCAGCCCGGTCTTGGCCGTCACCTCGCCCTCCAACCCCGCGTCCGTGAGACGGCGACAGATTTGGGCTGTTCGTCGATCCTGCCAGACGATGGCGCGATGGATGGGCTTGCCCGTGCGGCGGTCCCAAAGAACCGTTGTCTCGCGCTGGTTGGTGATGCCGATCGCTGCAATGTCGCGCGCTTCTGCCCCGGCCTGGGCCATGGCCCTTTGCGCGCTGGCCAGCGTCGTTGTCCAGATTTCGTCGGGATCATGTTCGACATGGCCCGATGCCGGGAAGTGTTGCGTGAATTCCTGCTGGCCAAGTCCGCATACAGACAGGCTGGTGTCGAACACCAGCGCGCGACTTGACGTCGTGCCCTGGTCGATGGCGAGAACGAAGGAGGTCATGGCCAGCCCCTGTGCAATTGGCGCGCTGCAGCAGCGCTGAGATAACGTCAATCGCGAGTTTATCGAAAGGCTTGATTGATTCGCTGGGCAAGATCGTCAAACGACCGTGAATCGAGAATACACACCAAACAATAGAGAGGACACCCGCTGACGGCATGGCAAGCAAGTGATGGCGTGAGGCCCCGAACCAGGAGGGTGGGATGCGTTTGGCGTTAAACGTCAAGCACTCTCTTGTCTTGACAGTGTGTCGCACCTTGAACATTCTGCGCCTACCCCCCGTGCTGGGCCGCATTGGGGTGGCAAAAAAACAAAACGGTCCCGAGTCTAGGGAGACGAGCGAGGGGCGGTGCAGTAGCATCGCCCCTACGCTTTTTTAAGAAGGCCGGCGGCAGCCGAAGGCATTGCACCGGGTTTACCCATGCCCAGCGAGAACACCCTCAAGCACGTGCTCATGTCTGGTGGGCGCGCCGTCAATGCATGGTGCTCAATCCCGAGCAGCTACGTGGCCGAGGTCATCGCCCATCTGGGATTCGACGCCGTCACCATCGATCTGCAGCACGGCACCGCCGACTATGCGGCCGCGTTCACAATGCTGCAGGCGATCTCGACGAGCCCGGCCATGCCGATGGTGCGCGTGCCCTGGAATGATCCCGCACTGGTGATGCGGTTGCTCGATGCCGGTGCCATGGGCGTGATCTGCCCAATGATCAACACCGTGGATGATGCGCGCGCCTTTGTCGGCGCCTGCCGTTATCCGCCGTTGGGATATCGCTCGTTTGGACCAAATCGCGCCGTCCAGTATGCCGGCCCCGATTACTGGAGGTCCGCCAATCGCGAGGTTCTGGCGCTGGCTATGATCGAGACGCGCCAGGGTGTCGAAAATCTTGACGCAATCCTCGCGGTGGAGGGGCTCGATGGCATCTACGTCGGGCCGGGAGATCTGTCGCTGTCGTTTGGCGCCGATCCCTCGATGCGCCCGAGCGACGCCGGTGTGGTGGCGGCGATTGCGCATATCGCGCAGCGCACCATCGCCGCCGGCCTCATCCCTGCGATCCATACCGATGGTCCAAAAACAGCGCGCCAACGCCTGGCGGAGGGATTTCGGTTGGTCACCTTGCAAAGCGATGTACGCTACATGGTCAATGGCGCCGCCGCCGCGTTATCGCAAATGAGAGCAGGGGACGAATAAGGCTTTTCCTGGTCAGCACCCTAAATCGAATCGGTACCCCAAACCCCTTCATTCCGGCGTGATCGGCCGTTAGAGTTTAAGGGGGCGTGGCTGGGGCCTTGGCGGGTGCGGGCTTACAAGGCGCACGCGGCAATAATGCTTGAGAACGCAATAAGCGCGATAAGCGCACACGTGGGGGTGCGTGACATTCATGGCAAGAACGGCGCGGAGCTATTGGCGAAGGACGCGGCGCTTGGCGTTGGCATGCCTCCTTGCGTGGTGCATTCTGGCGCTGGGCGTGCCACTGGCCGCTCAGCCGTTGGAAGCGATTTCGATTCTGGGCATTCCGCTGAGCTACTATGCCGGAGCCCAGGGCATCCTCATCGGCCTTGTCCTGATTGTCTTCCTGTTCGCGGACCGTCAGCGCCGTATCGACCAGACCTTGTTTGACGAGCCGGCACGCGCGCCAGACAGCGCGCCGGCGCAGCCCCCAATCCGCAAGGATGCGGTCGCCGGCACCACTGGCACGCTGGCAATGGCGGGGGATTGGCTGTCGGGGGCAACCCTGGTTGCTCTTGCCGGCGCTCTTTACACACTTGGACATGATGGGCTGTGCTGGCTGATCGGGCTTTTCGGCGGGTTGGTGTTGGCGGCCACGTTGCTTGGGCCGCATCTGCATCGCGCCGGTGCGCACGGCGTTGTGGATTTCATTCATCACCGTTTCGGCAGGATTGCCGCAAGCCTGGCCCTGCTCATCGCGACATTGGCTAGTGCGCTGGTGCTTGCAGCCAACTTCAAGGCGCTCGCCGTGGCGATGGCGTTGCTTGTTCCAAACGTCGCCTTCAGCGCGCCAGCGGCTCTTGCGATAGGGGTTGGCGTGGTGTTGATCGCGGCGCTTCGCGCCAGCACTGCGGGTATCACCGTCTGGCAGGCGATTGCCTATCCCCTGATTCTTGCGGCGGCTACATTGCCGATCGTGATCACGGCCGCCGGGTTCGTTCCCGGACATTTTACCTTCGGTGCGTTCCTCCAGAATATTGGTGCCACCGAGCTTGCCCTGCTGCAAAAGGAACTTGCCGATCCGGTGACGCTCAAGGTGTTCACCCGCCCGTTCACCACCGCGACGCCCTTGAGTACCGTGCTGGTGACGCTCTCGCTGGCGCTGGGTTTGGCGGCAATGCCCTCATTGTTGAAGCGGCCTGTGTTGGCGCGCTCGTGTGAGGGGGCGCGTCTGATGCCGGCCATGGCACTGCTGGCAATCCTTGTTGCCGCCGTGGCGCTTCCCCCGCTCGCAGCTGGGATGCGGCTTGCCGTGCTGACCTTCGCTGACCAGAGCATCAATGCCCTGCCTGATCGGCTGGTGCGATTGGGTGGACTGGGTCTTGCCGATGTCTGTGGTGTCAAGGCGGTATCACAGGCCGCGGTCGTTGCGGCCTGCGAAGCACTGCCCGATCCCGTGACGACACTGCGCCTCGACGA
>JAXGRZ010000164.1:0-6035 GCA_040765305.1 Hyphomicrobiaceae bacterium
CAGGTGTTCGCCCGAAGCTGTCGCGCGCTGGCGAGCTGGCCGCGGATTTCGCCATCCACGGCCCCAAGCAGCATGGACTGGAGCGGCTCGTTGCATTGTATGGCATCGAAAGCCCCGGCCTCACCGCTGCCCTCGCCATCGCCCGCCATGTTGCAGCGCACCTTGCGTGAGTGCTGATTGCCTGATCGCAGGACGCATCTTTGAGCCCTATCCAACGACCGGGCTGGAGCGTTGCCATTGGACGACGCGTCGACACACGCACAACGCTAAACTCAAGCCGCCATATCCTTGCGCGCGGCCTGCACAATAAACCCCGAGCGGGTCATGCCGCGCGACTCGGCCGCACGATCAATCTCCGCCAGCGTATCCTCGGGCAGCGTAATGTTGACCCGCACCGAGCGATCAGATTTCGGGGCGTCAACGAGAATGGCGACACCGTCCCGGTTCATACTATCAGCCATGATGGCTTCGAGCGATGATGGCTCAGGCACCGCCTCACCGTCTGCTGCCAGACCCTCCAGATGCATGGCAAGCGCTTCTACCGCCATGTCCCGCGCATCATCGAGCGTCGTCCCGGCGGTCACGCATCCAGGAAGGTCAGGAAACGACACGCCATAGTCGCTGGCGGCATCCTTGTGGATCAGGGCGATGTAAGGGCGCATGGAATTACCTCCGTGCAATCTTGGCTTGCTTCTCGATAGAGCGCAGGGTGCCAATAGGTATGTCACGACGCGGATGCGGGACCGTCACGCGGCCCGGCTTGGTTGGATGCTTGAATTGAGCGTGGCTGCCCTTCCGGGCAACCTCAATCCATCCTTCAGCTTCCAGGACCTTTATAATATCCCGACTATTCATGTGTACTTATACACACCAGCTTGGTAAGGCGCAAATAGGTGGATGTGATCTGGCGAAGTTTCGCTGGCCCGTCGGTTGCTGACACCAGAAACTATCAGAGATAAATTCTTGACTAACCCATTGAAATTATTGGTGAGCGGGGTGGGGATCGAACCCACGACCATCTGATTAAAAGTCAGATGCTCTACCACTGAGCTACCCGCCCAAACGCCCCCTTTCGTGATGGCTTAACGCGGCCCATAAACTGCACCACACCATGCCTGCAAGAGGGGAAAAGTCCGCAACATGAGCAACGGACTGACATTCCGGCTTGATCGGCCCTTGGCCCGCCGGAGCGGCTTTCCTACACGGGAGCGCCCTCCCCTGCAACCGCGATCAACCATGTCACCAACGCTTACAATCGATACCACGACGGCGCATTTGCCGGTGGATGCCGTGTCGGCTCCCATTTCCTGGTGCCGAACGGGGCGACGCGCACCTCAGGCAGCCACGCACCCTGAACGCTCAAGGACCACCGAAGCGGTGTTGAGCTTACCATTCTCCCATGTATGCACCTGATAGATCGGGCGGCGCTGATAGACGTCCTCGTGGGGCGCCTTTTCACGGCTGAGATCGGCGGCGATGCTCGGCACGCTCGACAACGTCACTGTCCCCAAAGGTACAGCGCGCGTTCGGTGAACGTGACCACTCACGACACCAACCAGCCCGGGACACGATATCAGACAGTCAACCAGGAGGGCCGCCTCTCCCACATCGCGATACTGCAGCGCCGGCGCCTTCATGTCGGGCAGCGTCAACGGAGGATGATGGACAAAGACCAGCGTTGGCTTGCCACGCGTATCGGCAAGCAGCTGACGCAAATGGGACGCGCGCGCGGAGCAAAAGCCGCCCAGTGCACTTTCACGATCCTGTGTATCGACCGCCACCAGACAGAACGCCCCCAGATCGACCGCGTACTGGGCAAACCCAAAATCAGGATCAAGATAACCCTCACCCGCAAACCACTTGAAATAAGGGGCGCGTCGATCACGGTTACCAATGGTTGTATAGAGCGGCGCGGTGAGTCGATCGAGCTCGGCGCGGGCAGCCGCATAGTCTTCGTGCGTCGCATCATGAGCAATGTCGCCCGTATGCACAACGACGTCAGGCGGCGCAGCCAATGCGTTGATCGAATCAACCGCACGGGCCAGATCCGCAATGCGGCTGGCCGCCTTCGGATTGGCTGCCTCGATGTGTGTATCGGATAGGTGTGCAATGCGCATAGATGCCACCGATCCCCCCTGTTTTGATTTCAATGACGCGGGACTGGCCGCGCCAGCGTTTAGCACATAGGTTCAGCAACACGCGACGCGCGCCAACGAAAACTTTACATGCAAAACTGGGCACCTGAGCTAGAGCATTTTCCGACGAAGTGGATACCGGTTCGTCGAAGAAAATGCGACCAAACCAAAGAGCTAGAGCGCCGGTTCCGTTCCATCGGATCGAAAAGTGCTCTAGCGCGGCTCACGAAGGTTTCGCAGGTTGGCGCCGGCAGGCGAACGCCGTACTCGCATCCGCACCGATACCAACTCCGGCTACGTCGGCACAATAGCCCCGCGCATACGGCCTCATTCCGGACATGGGGACACGGACATGGGGGGGGCACCGACATGATGGTAGCCGTTAAGCGTTTTGTCCTGTGATCATCCTGGGATCAAGAAGAACATTCAAATGTGCGAATATCAAGCTATAAGTACCGAATGGCAGGTTCTTAAAGCTTAGCCGGGCCGGGCTCTGGTCCGACCGCAAACGAGACGCCGCTACGTGAAAAACCCCCGACCAGCCGCCATGGCTTGGGTATTTCAGCTATCAATCCGGCCGAGCGCGGCCCAATAAGCGAAACGACAAGGGAGATGGGTGCATGGGAGCCGAAATGAAGGTGGACGATCGCGTCGATACCTCGGTGCCGCCGGCCGACGAAATCAAGACCACGACGTGCTACATGTGCGCCTGCCGGTGCGGCATCCGCGTCTATCTGAAGGACGGCAAAGTCCGCTACATCGAGGGCAACCGCGATCATCCGGTCAACAAGGGCGTGCTGTGCGGCAAGGGTTCGGCCGGCATCATGCAGCATTACTCCCCAGCGCGCCTCAGAGCGCCACTGCTCAGGACTGGTCCGCGCGGCTCAGGCCAGTTCAAGGAGATCGGCTGGGACGAGGCCCTGGACATCGCCGCGGGCTGGCTGGGGCGCGTGCGCACGACAAACCCACGGCGTCTGGCTTTCTTTACCGGCCGCGACCAATCGCAATCGCTGACCGGCTGGTGGGCAATCCAGTACGGCACGCCGAACTATGCAGCCCATGGCGGCTTTTGCTCGGTCAACATGGCCGCTGCCGGCCTCTACACATTCGGCGGCGCGTTCTGGGAATTCGGTGAGCCCGACTGGGAGCACACCAAATATTTCATGCTATTCGGCGTCGCCGAGGATCACGGCTCCAACCCGATCAAGATCGGCCTGGGCAAGCTCAAGGGTCGCGGCGCCAAGGTCGTTGCGGTCAACCCGGTGCGCACCGGATATGGCGCAATTGCCGATGAATGGATCGGGTTGAAGCCGGGCACCGACGGCATGTTCGTTGCCGCGCTCATCCACGAGTTGCTGCGCACCGAGAATGTCGATCTCGACTACCTCGTCCGCTACACCAACGCCCATTGGCTCGTCATCGATGATCCTGGCGCGGCCGATCATGGGCTGTTTGCACGCTCCTTCAATAATGAGCCGATCGCGTATGACAAAAAGACCGGCAAGATTGTCGACGCCAATGCGCCCAGTTCGGCCCCGGCCTTGTCGGGCACCTACACGCTCCCTGACGGGCGGCGCGGCGTGCCCTCGTTCGAACTTCTGGCCAAGCGCTTTCTTTCCGACGACTACACGCCCGAGCGCGCCGCCGAGATCACCGGCATTTCGCCGCAAACCATCCGTCGCATCGCCGCCGAGCTGGCACAGGTGGCGTTCAAAGAGGAGGTCGTACTCGACATTCCATGGACCGATTGGGCGGGCCGCCGGCAGGAGAAGATGATCGGCCGGCCGATCTCGATGCACGCGATGCGCGGCATCTCTGCCCATTCGAACGGCTTTCATACCTGCCGCATGATCCACGTCTTGCAGATCCTGCTGGGCACCATCGATTGCCCAGGCGGCTTCCGCTACAAGGCGCCTTACCCAAAGTGCATTCCCCCACGCATCAAGCCGACCGGCAAGAGCAATCAGGTGGCACGCAACGAGCCGCTGGGCGGGCCGCATCTGGGCTTTCCCATCTCGCCACAGGATCTGCTGATCGACGCTCACGACAATCCGCAGCGTATCGACAAGGCCTTCAGTTGGGACGCTCCGCTCGCAGCACACGGTCTGATGCACATGGTCATCACCAATGCCGCCAACCACGACCCTTATCCGATCGAGATCTTGTTCCTCTACATGGCCAACATGGCCTGGAACTCGTCGATGAACACGCCGGCCGTGATCGAGCATCTGACCGCAAAGGACGAGACGACCGGCGAATACAAGATCCCGAAGATCATCTATTCGGATGCCTATGATTCAGAAATGGTCGCCTATGCCGACCTCGTCCTGCCCGACACCACCTACCTTGAGCGCTGGGATTGCATCTCGTTGCTCGACCGGCCCATTTCAGAGCCTGACGGACCCGCCGACGCAATCCGCCATCCGGTGGTTGAACCCGATCGCGACGTGCGCGCCTTCCAATCGGTACTGATCGATCTGGGCTGGCGGCTTGGCCTTCCCGCATTCACCAATGCGGATGGCTCGCGCAAGTATCCAGGCGGCTATCCTGACTACATCGTCAACCATCAGCGAATGCCCGGTGTTGGTCCGCTGGCCGGTTGGCGTGGCACCGATGGCAAGCAATTCGGCAAGGGCGAACCCAATCCCAACCAGCTCAAGGACTACATCAAGAACGGCTCGTTCTTCGTGCATCACCTGCCCGAGAACATGCGCTACTTCAAGCATGCCAATCGCGATTATCTCGACTGGGCGAACTCGGTCGGCTTCATCGCCGATGCCGAGCAGCTGGTGTTCCAGCTCTACATGGAACCGATGCAGCGCTTCCGGCTATCCGCGCAGGGCAAAGCAACGCCCACCCCGCCCGCTCTCCATCGTGAGCGCGTCGAAACCTACTTTGATCCCCTCCCGTTCTGGTATCCACCGATCGAAGGCGAGATGGTCGATGCGGACGAATATCCGATGTTCGCGATCACCCAGCGTCCGATGCACATGTACCATTCATGGGGCTCGCAGAATGCTTGGTTGCGCCAGATCACGGCGGAGAATCGCCTCTACATGAGCCGCAACAAGGCCCAAGCCCTTGGCATTGTCGACGATGACTGGGTCTGGATCTCCAGCCGCATCGGCCGGGTGCGCGCCCAGGTCCGCCTCATGGATGGCGTCAATGACGATACGGTATGGACGTGGAACGCCATCGGCAAGCGGTCGGGTGCATGGGGTCTCTCCGATGACGCGCCCGAGAACACGCGCGGCTTCCTGCTCAACCACCTGATTGGCGAATTACTGCCCGAGCGCGATGGGGGATATCGCTATTCCAATTCCGATCCGGTGACCGGACAGGCGGCGTGGTACGACCTGAAGGTGAAGATCGAAAAGGCGAAGCCTGACGAACCGCACGAGACCTCACCGCGCTTCGAACCCCTTACCCGTCCCCCCGGCACGCCCGAGCCGATCGCGGTCTCGAACTTCGGTGCCCAGTTCCGCAAGAAAAGCTGAAGCAGACCCGCGCAGGTTTGTTCCACATAGTGAATGGCCGGGCATCACGTCCGGCCATTTTTCATGCTGGGGATCAATTTTCATTCCGCAAGCCGACTTCGCCGGCGCGATTTCCAGCACTCCCGCCCTGCACGCTCAACGCACCAAGTGCACCGTGCAATAGATCGCAACCAATTCTGCTTCGCCCGCAACGCAACACACGCCCGGTTCGTCGTAGACAATGCGACCAAACAAAGAGCTAGTGTTCCGAGTCTGACGCTTGGTTCCCGGATTTGATGGCTTCGAGCTTGTTGAGGGCGCGGCGCTCTTTGGCAAGGATATCGTCGGCGCTCTTGGTCCAGATGTACGGTTTGGCGCTTGCATTGTGGCGCACGAGATAGTCATCGATGGCGGCTTCGAGTTC
>JAXGRZ010000165.1:0-6033 GCA_040765305.1 Hyphomicrobiaceae bacterium
ATATGCGGCGTGGTCTTCGCTTGAATATGCTCTGCATGTCCAGCGCTGCGTCCACTTGCCTCTTTCGCCTCGTCTGACGATCTTGCGGACCCATTGCTATTGAGGCCGGACCCTAATCATGGTGATTGCGTATTTTACGCGCCCAATCAGTCTGGGATGTCGAGCCAGCCCTTCGCATTCAATTAGTACGGTATGCCTTTGGCGCTCAGGTGTTCGGTAATAGGCCCGACGCACAGGGCCGTGCCAGCGGTGTTCCTCGTTATATCTGTAGACCGAACCTTGCTTGCGCTGCCATACAGTGCAGCAACGCCGCTGGTTCGCCGACACACTTTTGCAACGTGAGGGCACTGATGATCGACCTGAGAAGCTTCCATCCCGCAACGCTTGTGGTGCTGGCTGCACTCAATCCGGCGGTCATCGTCGTTGGCTTCTGGATGGGGCTCAAGGCAGATCAGTGGCAAAAGCTGGTGGTGGCGGCGCTGGCGTCTTCTCTGGCCGGGTTCTTGCTCCTCTATGCCGCGCTGTTTGTTGGTGCAATGCACGCATCCAGCATTGGTGGCGAGGCGGGCATATTCGTTCTGCAACTGTTTTTTGGGCTGTTCTGGGCCATTGTCGGATATCTCATGGCCAAACGGCTGCGCCGCCCTGATCGCATGCGCCATTGAGTGCCAGCATGCACCAATGAGCGGCCCACGTCGTGTCGGTATGTCCGGGGCCGCGACAAGTAGCGTGGTTGTCTGCGCCGTTTCGGCGGGCCATCTGTGTGCCTACCAATCTATCGGTGCGTTATGCGCATTGCATGCGTACATTGAACGACGTCAGGGCCACATCGCATGGAATTCATCAACGACCTTTTCCGCGGCGGATTTTCGGGCAAGCTGCCATATGTCGTGCTGTTGATCCTTCTCGTCGTCGTCGCCTGGCGCATGTTCGGCCCGGCTTCGGTTGCCGCCGGCGAGGTGATGTCGCCAGCCGATGCCTACGAGAAGTCCTCCAAGGGCGAGATCGTGCTGGTCGACGTTCGCACGCCCAAGGAGTGGCAGCAGACCGGCTTGCCCGCGAGCGGGTACGCCATCACCATGCATCAGCAGGGGCCGGAGTTTCTCAGCCAACTCGATGCAGCTCTTGGAGGTGATCGCTCAAAGCCGCTGGCGATCATCTGTCGAACGGGAAATCGTACCGGATCGCTGGTCGGACCGCTCGAGAAGGCGGGCTACACACGGGTCATCAATGTTGCCGAAGGCATGGCTGGCGGGCGTTACGGGCCAGGCTGGATCAAGGCCGGTTTGCCGCTGCGCACCTTCGTCCCCGGCCAGAGCGCACCGAAGAAGACGGTCAAACAGCGTTGAGCTGTGGCTTAGAGCATTTTCCGATGAAGTGGACACCGGTTCATCGAAGAAAATGCGACCAAACCAAAGAGCTAGAGCGCTGATCTGGTTACACGAGATCGCACGACGCTCACAGCTAGAGCGCTTCACGATGAGGTGGAAGCGCTCAGGCTGCGACCGCGGCCCGGCGCCAGTGCGCCGCGCCCGCGCAGAGCCAGGCCGAAGGCCGGTGCGGCTCGTGAGCGATAACCGATAAGATCGTTTCCGCTTGAGGCGGAAACGCTCTAGCGAAGTCCCAGGCCAAGCGATTCAGGTGGGGTCATGAGCCTTGCCGAACTTGCCGGTTGTGCAAGGTCCGATTGGGCCGAGCGGATCGTGTTGACCAGAAGCATCGTCACGGTCATCGGCCCGACCCCGCCGGGGACCGGGGTGATCATGGCGGCGCGCCGCGCGACACTCTCGAAATCGCAGTCGCCGACGAGGCGGCCGTCGGCCAGGCGGTTGATGCCGACATCAATGACGACGGCGCCCGATTTCACCATCGGCCCGACAATGAGGTTGGGGCATCCGGCGGCGACCACGAGGATGTCGGCGAGGATCGTGAACTGCGCCAGGTCGCGCGTCTTGGCATGGCAGACCGAAACGGTTGCGTCGCGCTGCATCAGCATCAGCGCCATCGGTTTGCCGACGATGTTGCTGGCGCCGACGACGACGGCATTGCGCCCGGTCACCTCGACGCCGGCGTGATCGAGCAGGCGCATCACGCCATAGGGCGTGCAGGGTGGGAAGACCGTCTCGCCGATCACCAGACCGCCGACGTTATAAAGATGGAAGCCGTCGACATCCTTTTCGCGCGGAATGGCACTCAATACCGCCTTGATGTCGAACTGGGGCGGCAGCGGTAGCTGCACCAGAATGCCGTGAACCGCAGGGTCGGCGCTGAGTTCCCCGATCCTTTCAACCACCTCGTGCTGGGTGGCATTGGCCGGGAACAGATGCTTGCGTGAGGCGATGCCGACATCGGCGCAGGCCTGGATTTTCTTGCGCACATAGACCGCGGACGCGGGATCATCGCCGACCATGATCACGGCAAGGCCGGGCGTAATGCCCGCGGCACGCAGCTTATCGGTGTGGGCGCGGCATTCTTGTCTTATTTCGCTCGCGACTTCGGTTCCGTCGATGAGTTTTGCGGTCATGGGGGCTCCGCCAGAGTTTCGCTTGATCCGGCAATGGCCAGTACGGCTCAGGATCCGGACCCTCAGGCGCCATCGGATTTTACGCGCGCCAACATCCACCTACCGCCGGCGCCGCGCCGGTGTTAGCCAGCGACGGCGCTTGCAGAAGGAAGGTTATGCGCCAAGAACCCTAGTTCAGTTCGCTCCATAGGGCTTTTTGATTTCTTCAATCTACGAATTGGCAAGACAGTCAGCATGAGCGAAGGCAGATCAATTGCGCACGTTCTGCCATGTCGCTCGTGAGATGAGGGGGGTCGATGCGCAACGTCCCCTTCAGTTCGCCGGCCTTGGTCTGATCGTAATGCCAGCCGTAGATCATATCGAGGCATCCCCCGAGCCCTACGGTTAGGGCGATCACGCCCGTAACGGCAATCAAACGGTGAAGTGTCCCCATCCGAACCATTTCCCCCCCTTTGCGCGCTTGACCGGCGCCGTCGCGCGCCCTAGGCAATTGGCCGTACAGAATTTGACCGGAGGCTGCACGAAACTGCCATGGCAAACAAGGCGTCCAGCGCAACAAAGAACAACCTTATTGCAGGGGCCAGCGGCGACTGGGAGGTGGTCGTCGGCATGGAGGTGCACGCGCAGGTCAATTCTCGCGCGAAGCTGTTTTCCGGGGCCTCGACGGAGTTCGGCGGCGAGCCCAACGATCATGTCAGCCTTGTCGATGCGGCAATGCCGGGGATGTTGCCCGTGATCAACAAGGAGTGCGTCGCCCAGGCCATCCGCACCGGCCTTGGACTGAAGGCGCAGATCAACTGCAAGAGCGTGTTCGACCGGAAGAACTATTTCTATCCCGATCTGCCGCAGGGCTACCAGATTTCGCAGTACAAGCAGCCGATCGTCGGTGAAGGTGAAATCGAGATCGATGTCGATGGCGAGGCAAAGACCATCGGCATCGAGCGGCTGCATCTGGAGCAGGATGCGGGCAAGTCGATCCACGACCAGCATCCCGAATTCTCCTACGTCGATCTCAACCGCTCGGGCGTGGCGCTGATGGAGATCGTGTCGAAGCCGGACCTGCGATCGGCCAAGGAGGCGCAGGCCTACGTGACGAAGCTGCGCACGATCCTGCGCTATCTGGGCACCTGCGACGGTGACATGGACAAGGGCAACCTGCGCGCCGACGTCAACGTGTCGGTGCGCAAGCCTGGCGCACCGTTCGGCACGCGCTGCGAAATCAAGAACGTCAATTCGATCCGCTTCATCGGTCAGGCCGTCGAGGTGGAGGCACGCCGTCAGATCGACATCATCGAGGACGGCGGCACGATCGATCAGGAGACGCGGCTGTTCGATCCGGGCAAGGGTGAGACACGCTCGATGCGCTCCAAGGAAGAAGCGCACGATTATCGCTATTTCCCCGATCCTGATTTGTTGCCGCTGGAGTTCACGCAGGCCTATGTCGACGAGCTTTCACGCGATCTGCCCGAGCTGCCCGATGAGAAAGGCGCGCGGTTCATGAAGGACTATGGGTTGTCCGCTTATGACGCCGGTGTGCTGGTGGCCGAGCGCGAGCGCGCCGATTTCTTCGAGGCCGCCGCCAAGGGCCGCGACGGCAAGCTCGCCGCCAACTGGGTCATCAACGAATTGCTCGGCCGCCTCAACAAGGAAGGCCACGACATTGCCGAGAGCCCCGTCTGCGCCAAGCAGATCGGCGGTATCGTCGATCTCATCTCCAACGCCACCATCTCCGGCAAGCTCGCCAAGGACCTGTTCGAGATTGTCTGGTCTGAGGGTGGTGATCCCGCGCAGATCGTCGAGGCGCGCGGCATGAAGCAGGTGACGGATACCGGCGCCATCGAAAAGGCGGTCGATGAGGTGATTGCGGCCAACCCCGACAAGGTGGAGGCGGTGAAGGCCAAGCCCTCGATGATCGGCTGGTTCGTCGGCCAGGTGATGAAGGCGTCGGGCGGCAAGGCCAATCCGCAGGCGGTCAATGAGATCTTGAAAAAGAAGCTCGGCGTGGAGTGACGGGGTGAAGGAACTGCTCGGCGCAAAATCGCTGGAGCTGTTCATGCTCCTTCTTTTTCTGCTCGTACCGGGCGTCATTATCGATTTCGTGCGCGGGCAGTTTGTTGGTCGCCGGACCAGGAGTGTTAGCGAGGCGGGACTCAATTTCGTCGTCGTCTCGTTGCTATACTATTCTGTTGCCCTACCAATCCTGTTGACGCTTGCTGGCGGAATTGACGGTCTCGTGACCCAGCTCCGTTTTTGGTATCCGCTTTGGATTATCGGCCCGGGTCTGGTTGGGCTGGTGTTGGGGGTGACCGGGCAGAAAAACTGGATTGGTGGCAGTGCCCGCCGGCTCAAGATCAATGTTATTCATCCTATGCCGGCAGCCTGGGATCGTGTCTTCGCGATCTTGCCCGAAGCGTGGGTCATCATTACCTTGAAGGATGGGCGGAAGGTCGCTGGATGGTTCGGTGAGTTCTCCAGTGCGTCTTCAGATCCGGAAAATCGGGATATCTTCATAGAGAAGATATATGAACTTGAGGGTGACGATTGGATTGACGTCGGGCCGAAGGGCGCTCTCATAATGGCCAACGAGATCAGCACGATTGAATTCATGGAAGCGGAGCTGGAGCAGCAAGATGCCGACGACGATAAAAAGACCTAGTGCCAGCTTCGGTCAGGATTCATGGAGCCCAGTGCCGAGGCCAAATCCGCAGGGCGGATATTCGCCGACAGGTAGCCAGGAAGGCCCGCCCGCAAAACCTCCCAAACAAGGCACCAGTATCAAGAAATGATACCACTGCGGTAGGTAGATCAAACATATGCCGAGAAAGGATCACGAACGCTACGCCAAGGAGCATATGAGGCTCTATGGCGAGACCTTCATGGCGCATTCCTACTGCCGTGCCTTCATGGGCCAGGACGAGGCGGCGGCGATTGGCGAATTGCTGGCGGCGATCCAGAAAATCTGGAAGCCGGGTGACTGGTTGACGGATGAGCAGGTTGGCGCGCTTGGCGCGGCCAACGCAACGCTGCGGCGGGTCTATGATGGTGCGCCGGGTCGCCAGAACCTGCGCAAGAGGTTCGATGAACAGTTCACGCCGGCGGTGGGCTGGCAGGAATACTTCGCCCGCAATCTGCGTTAAAGCGATTGAGACACGGCTCGAATAAGTTCTGTTGGGCGCGCGGTGCGGGACGATGATCGCGCCGATAGCCGGTCAAGGTCTACAGCGGCCAATTTGATCGCCACATACAACGCAAGAATGCAACGCAAGATGGTGGTTCACTTTCGTGTTCCACCTCCACTCGAACGCGATCTGGTGCTGAAAAACTCTGATGATGCGCGGGCGTATCGCTATCGTGGTGCGTGGCGCGTGGTGCGCCTCACACCTTGCCGCCCGCCTGTGCTAAGACCGGCCTGCGATGAACTGGAGCGATGAAGGCATCATACTGTCGGTCAGGCCGCATGGCGAAACCGCCGCGGTGGTCGAACTGTTTACGCGCACGCACGGCCGCCA
>JAXGRZ010000166.1:0-5925 GCA_040765305.1 Hyphomicrobiaceae bacterium
AAATCTCGCGCGCCCGCGGTGGCGGCATCCTTGCTGTCCTTATCGCCGATCCGCCTGCAGTGATTCGGCTCCCGCGCAAAGCCTATCTGGCCGGCGCGCCGATGCAAGACCTCTGCAACTCGATCCAACGGTGGTTTGGTGCGTGTCGGCTTGCTCTCGCCAACGTCTCCTTAAATGCTCGTTAACTGGAATTTCCTAGGCTGGGTCTGCCCAAAGTGCGCGTTCTCATAAATTCCATATGTTATATCAACGGTTTGAGAGGACGCCCTTGCCGTACCTTCCGCCATTGCGCGCCTCCAGCGTGACGGCTGCCAGCCTAGCAATTGCGGCGGCGCTTGTCTGCGCGCTGGTGCTTGGCGGCACGCCTGCACTGGCCCAGGAGGCGCCCGAGAGCGGCGCGCCGACATTCATGCGCGGAACGTACGACTCCGAGCCTGGCGGTTCATTATTCTCACCGCGCGGTGGTGCTCCCGCGTCGGCCGGTCAGCCGGCAGTGACGAGAGCTTCAGACCATCCGGTGCGCGATGGCGACGGGCGCAATCGGCCCGAACAGACTGTTCAGACGATGCCCGATGGCTTGCGTCCGGTCATCCAGGACGGCGACTTGAGCTGGCCGCGTGAGCCGCAGCCCGCTAACGATGGTAACGTGCAGCCTGAAGAGGCGGTGCCGGTTCGCGACGACATCGATACGCTGTCGGTCGACATGCGCGAGCAGGAGGATGCTGACGCCTTCACTTCCCCTCCGGCGGGCTATAATCCGCTGTTGTTCCAGATCGAAGATATTCCTCCGATCAATGACCGGCTGACGCGCCACCTGTTTTTGCAGGAGCCCTTCGATCCCGTGGGTCTTCGCATCGGGACTTTCGTCCTGTTTCCCGAGGTCGAGATCGGGGGCAGCTGGTATTCGAATGTGTTGAGTTCCAGTAATGCGCAGTCCGACATGGCGTTTGACCTGCGCCCTTCAGCGCGGCTCGTATCCAACTGGCGGGAGCATGCGCTGGAATTCCGCGCCGCTTCGACGTTGAGCTTTTTTTCTGATCTCGATAGCGAGAACAACAAAGGCTATCAGCTGGAAGCACGCGGCCGGCTCGATGTGACGCGGCGTACCAATGTGCAGGCCTTCGTGTCACGTGATTATTCGCAGGAGAGCCGTTCAGCGATCGATGCCAATGCCGCCGGTGATCGCGCCAACGTGACGGCGGACACGGTCGGAGCCACGCTCAATCATCGCTTCAACCGCCTGTCTTTGCAGCTGCGCGGTACGGTTGGTGAGTACGACTATTCCGATGTGATGGTTGGCACGACGATGCAAAGCAATGCCGACCGCGACTACCGCGCCTATGATGGAGCGGTGCGCGCCAGTTGGGAGTTCAAGCCGACGCTGACCGGATTTGTCGAGATAGGCGGCAACCAGCGCGATTATGCGGCGGTCGACCAGTTCGATGGGATCAGCAGGGATTCGAAAGGCGAACGCTATCGCGTCGGTGCCCAATTCGGAGAGCAAAGCCAGATCCTGCGCGGTGAGGTTTCGGTTGGCTACGGCGTGCAGCGTCCCGACGACGGGCGGTTGCAGTCGATCGAGGGTATTCTCATCGATGCCAATGTTGCCTGGCGCGCAACGCAACTGACGACGCTCTCCTTCAACGCCAGCTCGGACGTCTCGGAAACGACGACGGCTGGGTCTGGCGGGGTGTTCAGGCGGTCCTTCGGCGTGGAGGCTCGCCATGCCTTCCAGCGCAGGCTGATCGGCACCGCCGGCATCACCTATATGATGCAGAACTATGAGGGTGTTGATCTCGACGAGAACGAATGGCGTGGCGACCTTGGCCTTGAATATTTCATGTCGCGCGAGGTGGTCATGTTCGGGCGCTACCGCCACACGGTCTTCAATTCAACATCCCCGAACGCGGACTACACGTCTGACGCGTTCCATGTCGGCCTGCGCTTGCGGCGCTAGAGCGTCGTGCGAAATATCGGAACCAGTTCTGTTGCTCAAGCGGCGCGCCGATCCATAAAGGAGAGCGATGCCGTTCGTCGTGGCGCTACGGCTTTTTGTTTGGTCGCATTTTCTACGACGAACCGGCGTCCACTTCGTCGGAAAATGCTCCAGGGACAAATCGCTCGACGTGACTTGGCGCGCGCCGCTTGGAAACCCGAAGGGCCAGGCGAATTTGACCCAATCTGTTCGCCGTCCGTCTTGACCGTAACGCCACTACGCCCGGCGCCGGCCAGCTTGATCTTGGGAACCAAATTCGCCGTGGTAGAATGATTCCGATATAGCGCACGGTGCTCTAGATGTTGCACCTCAACAGGTTGTCCCGTTTCAGCGTGAACAACATGGCTCAAAACAACAACCCAGAGCATGTTGAGCTGAAGTGCCCTCCTGTTTGGTGAAAACAGACGCGCCGGTCCAGTGAATTTCTCTATTCAATCATGGCGTTGCTGTCGTAACGAGCGGCGTGCACAAGGTCGTCGGGCGGTGTTGTTGATAGGAGTTGGTGAGAGCGGAACTCACCCACGTTGAACAATGCAAATAAGGCTGCGCGGGCTGTTGTTGCGGCGCAAAGAAAGCGCGACGCGCCATCGCGTGGTCTGCGTAATCGTGTTCGGGACAATCGCTTTGCCATCAAAAAAGACGCAGAATCGGGAATACGAACTGGCATAAATTTGAGTTCGCAGGATAAAATATGTGTAGGCGGAGCAAGGAGCAACGAGCACAATAATGTTTCACCGCCTTCCAACACAGCATTTAATTTTGAAATTGGAGGAAACAACGTATGGCATCTTTCTCAAGACGTCAGTTTGGTAAAATCGCCGGTAGTGGTGCCATTGTCGCTGCGGGTGCTGGTTCGCTGGCACACTTCGCCATTGCGCAAGGCAAAGGCAAGGTGGTGGTAATTGGCGGGGGCGCAGGCGGCGCGACAGTGGCGCATAGCGTCAAGAAGAGCGCACCTGATCTTGATGTCACGCTGGTCGAGATGAACAACCAGTATACGACGTGCTTTTATTCGAACCTGTATCTTGGTGGTTTCCGAACCCTGGAGAGCCTCACGCATGGCTACGATGGGCTGAAGGGTCTTGGCATCAACATCGTTCATGACATGGCCGTTGGAATTGACCCGGCCAAGAAGACAGTTTCCCTGAAAGGTGGCGACACACTCGCTTATGACCGACTGGTGCTGTCTCCAGGCATCGACTTCAAATACGATGGTATCGAGGGGTATTCGGAAGATGCGGCACAGATCATGCCGCACGCCTGGAAGGCGGGTCCGCAAACCAAACTGTTGAAGGACAAGCTAGAGGCTATGGAGGATGGAGGTCTTGTCGTAATGGCAGCCCCGAACAATCCCT
The DNA here is from genome assembly GCA_040765305.1 of Hyphomicrobiaceae bacterium. Classification (GTDB taxonomy): domain Bacteria; phylum Pseudomonadota; class Alphaproteobacteria; order Rhizobiales; family Hyphomicrobiaceae; genus JAEUMD01. The sequence goes on from JAXGRZ010000166.1 coordinate 3,352, forward strand.
ATCGATGCCCGCCAGGGCCGTATGAGCGCATGTGCATGATCGCGCATTACCTCAAGACGGCGAAGCCAAAATCGAAACTGATCGTGCTTGATCCGAAGAGAAACTTCTCCAAGCAGCCCGTGTTCCTGGAGGCGGTGAACAAATACTACAAGGACATCGTGCAAGTGAACCTCACCAACGAGATCGACGATTTCGCTGTTGTGAAGGTCGATGCCAAGACCGGTGAGGTGACGACCAAGAGCGGCGAGACGTTCACCGCCAGCGTCGCCAACATCATACCCAACCAGAAGGCGGGAAAGATCGCGCACGATGCAGGCTGCACCGAAGGCGACTGGTGCCCGGTCGAAGCTGGGACGTTCCTGTCGAAGAAGGTCGCGGACATCTATGTGCTGGGCGACGCTTCCATAGCAACGCAAATGCCCAAGTCCGCCTTCTCGGCCAACAGCCAGGCTAAAGTGGTTTCAGCGCATATCGCGGCGGCGCTTGCCGGCAAGCCATCATTCCCGGCGCGCTATCGCAACACCTGCTGGTCCCTGGTCGCGCCCAACGATAGCGTCAAGGTAGGTGCCAGTTATCAGGCTGGCGAGAAGGATGGAAAGTCGATGCTGGTTGCCAGCGGCGGTTTCGTCTCCAAGCCGGGCGAGGATGCAAAGTTGCGTGAAGAGCAGTTCAACGAGAGCGTTGGCTGGTATTCGGGCATCACCACCGACATGTTCGCCAAGAGTGCCTGATCGCGTGACTTTCGTTTGGGTCCTGACCCTGCGCACACGCATCGTCTCATTTTGCACACGATGAAGACAACGGGAGGAGTGGTGCTGGGCGCCGCTCCTCCTGTCAGTATTTGGGCCAGTATTTGGGATCGAACGCTTGATTGCGGGTGCGGGTCGGCAAGCTGATCGTGAATCCAAAACATAATCAATAGCGTGGTTGGCCGGTCTTGGAAGGCTTGTGAGATAAGGCGGGTCGCGCTGGCGCGCCCGCCCGCTGCGTCAGGCGGCTCAACCCTAGGCCCAGCTTACGCTGATCGCTGCCTGGTTGTGGGTTGATGTGGCGCCGCTTCGAGGGCTGCTAAGCCACTGTGACAACGGCGGGCTCGGGGAACATGCCCCGGTGACGTTGACATTGTCGTTCGAACGTCCGATGCCTGGAGCATGAGATCGGTGGGTGGGGCGGTGTTCGGCCATTTGGTATTCGCCGGTGCTGCAAGCTAGGTTGTGGTGGTTGGATGTGCCGGCAGCTGAGGCGTACGTTTGGCCATGGTGGCCGCTCGATGCCGGGTTGAAACAGGACGGTTGCGTCAATCTTGACCGATGCGTCAGTCCTGCCCAACACGTGCATGACCAACATGTGCGCTATGCTTATCCGATGGACCGAAGCTGGAGACAGATGATGTCGTCGATGTTGTCGATGTGCACCCGGGTTGGAGCGCCATTCTCGCGCGCTCTGCGTTGTGCTGCGTTCGGGCTGGCAATGGCAGGCGCTCTATCGCTGCCAGGGCATGCGCAGGGCGCTGCAAAGGGCAAGGCAAATGCTGGCGACAGCGCTGGCAACGCGGCTTTGCAACGGCGCGTTGAGCAGCTCGAGGAGCAACTGGTCGACATGCAGGTGACGATCGGCACGTTGGAAAGCCTGGCGCGATCCGGTGGCGGGCGAGCTGGCGCGCCGGTGTCGGGCAGCGGTGGTCTTGGTGTCAGCGATGCAGCACGCATCGAAGGCATGGAAACGCAGATCCGCGCCTTGTCTTCCGAAGTGCAGCGGCTGACCGGGCAGGTGAGGCAGATGGGTGGCGGCGATCGCGGTGATGCCGGTGGCCTGCGACCTTCATATGCGGAACGCTCCGCGCCAACGACCACCACCATTCCCTCCGCGTTCGGCTCGACGACCGTGACGTCGGGTGGCGATCCCATCGGCAGTCTGATCGATGCCCAGCCGCCGGCGTCCGGCGTTACCCAATATAGTTCCGGCGGTACACAGCTCGCGGCGTTGCCGCCAGCGGAGAGCAACGCCAATGCCAAGCAGGATTACGATACCGCCTATGGTTATCTGCTGCGCCAGGATTACGGCGCGGCGGAAGCTTCGTTTGAGGATTTCCTCAAGGCCTATCCGAACGATCCGCGTGCCGGTGATGCGCAGTACTGGCTGGGTGAAACGCACTTCGTGCGCGGCTCCTACAAGTCGGCGGCAAGTGCGTTTTTGAAGGGCTATCAGACATATGCAAAGTCGAACAAGGCACCTGATAGTCTGCTCAAGCTTGCCATGTCGCTCGACCGGCTGGGCCAGAAGGACGCGGCGTGCTCATCGTTCGGCGAACTGGTCTCGCGTTTTCCTGATGCCCCGTCCCATGTCAAAGACAAGGCCGCATCAGAGCAGCGCCGGCTCAAGTGCCGCTGAGCGGTCAAGACCAATTCATGTCTGCGCCAGTTCCTATCTCGGATGAAGAAATTGCGCGGCTTTTCGCCGGCCTCGAGCAGCGGCCGCTGGCGCTTGCCGTCTCGGGGGGAAGCGACTCCATGGCGCTGATGCACATGGTGGCGCGTTGGGCGCGCCGCGACGCGGTGCGCCAAGCGTGGGCGC
>JAXGRZ010000167.1:0-5871 GCA_040765305.1 Hyphomicrobiaceae bacterium
AGCATATGGACAATGTTCTCTCTTGAGTCGATTTCATAGAAGAAACGATAGCTGCCAATTCTATAACGCCACGTCTCGGGCTGGTAGTTCTTCAGTTTCTTTATGTTTTTCCCAAAATGGGGATTGAGGGGCGTTGCCCTTGAGCACTTTCCGACGTGGGAAGCACGTCCACTCTCTCGAAAATGCGACCAGTCAAAGAGCCAGATGAATCGAAACGGGCCGCCCCATTGGAGCGACCCGTCGTCTTGGATGTTAATTTGCAGTGGCGATTAACGCCCAACGCGCGGCAGGAACCTTGGCCGGCGCCAGCCATCGTGCTTCTCATTGACGATGTGCCAGCTGGCCGACTGCTGACGGCGGCGCAGGTCGCGGTACTCACGGGCGGTCAGTTTGCCATCCGAGAGATAGCGCGAGCGCACGCGGGCAATGTCACGCTGCTCGGCACGCAGCTTGCGCCCTTCGCGCCAGGTGATCTGGCCGCTCTTGCGTCCCTGCTCGATGCGGTGGGACTGCTTGTGGAGCGCGCGGTCAACGGGGCGAACTGAATGGGCCGATGCGGCAACAGTGGTGGTGGTGAGAATTGCTGCGGCAGCAATAAGGATCTTGGCTTTCATGGTCGTCATCTCCGGTCAAATGCAGCGGATCGTTTCCGCCGGTTGCTCACAAGGTGTGTTCGATGACGCTCAAGATGCACCTGCCGCTTTGAACCGCGACTGAACGGCGTTTTAATCTCGGGTTCAGGTTGGCGGCCGAAATGGGGCGTTCAATTTGGCGATTTGATTGGTGATTCAAGTTGTGTCTGCACAGGCATGGCGATGCGATCAAATCGGATGAGCAAATCTCGCCCGAAACAAGAATAACCAGCACAGAAGCGTGCGGGCCGGCTGTTTCAACATAAGTTTAACCAAAGTGGGCAACCGGACCGAAAGGGCTCAGGCGCTATTGTTTGTGGTGAATATCCGTTTTGACCAAGAGCCCCACCCATGTTCCAGACGCTCGAAATCACGCCACGGCACATTCCGCGCATGCGCTATCGGTGCCCGTCGTGCACACAACTCCATCACGGGTTCCCGGCGCTGGCCTACAACCTGCCCGATGCAATCTTCCAGCTTTCGGCGGAGGACAAGGCGCGCCGCGCGGTCATCTCATCGGATCTGTGCATCCTGGATGACGCGCGCTATTTCATCCGCTGCGTGCTTGCCGTTGCCGTCATTGGATACGAGGAGGAGTTCGAGTACGGTCCGTGGGTTGAGATCAACACGGAAGATTTCACGCGCTACTCGGTCTGGTTCAACCTCGGCGTCTCACCAGGCTGGCAATCGATCGAGGGGCAGATCGCCAACGCGTTTGCCGCCAGCAGCTCGACCACACTCGGGCTTGGTTGCCGGGTGGTCCTGCCTGACGACGAAGACAGCCGCCCCTTCGTGCAGGTTTCGGATATCTCTCATCCGTTGTTCGATGAACAAACCCACGGCATGTCAATCACCCGGGCAACCCAGCTTATCGCACACCTCAAGGGCTTTGTGCTGATCGTCGATTGACCCGCACCGGCAGCTCGAACCGGCAACCGGCGGACGAGACCAATTGGATCCGCCTATACGGCTTTATGCGTCTTCGCTCTTGCGGCGCACACGCTCGGCGAAGCGCTCGACGTTGACGACGACGCGCTCGTGCGTGCCCTCACCGATCAGATCCTTCTGGTCGCGGCAGGTGACCTTGAAGAAGATCATGCGACCTTCGACCTTCGTCACGACCGCTTGCGCCGTTACGGTCATCCCGACCGGCGTTGCCGCGATGTGGCTGACGTCAAGGCGTGTACCAAGGCTCTGATGGCCTTCGGGCAGCAGAGCCTCGGCGCAGGCCAGCGCGGCCGCCTCGATGACGTTGATCATGACCGGTGTGGCAAGCACGGGAATGACGCCTGAGCCGACCTTGGCCGCAGTATGTTCGGGGCCGACGCGCAGCGAAGACGTGCCCGTTTGCCCTGGGGTTATGTTCTCAAGCAAGCTCTTGATCTCTGATAAAGCCGCGTCTGGATCGTGTTTTTGATATCGAACCGGCATTCACGCCGTCAAAACAAGACTACAACGGAATGTTGTCGTGCTTCTTCCAGGGGTTCTCGACGGTCTTGTTGCGCAGCATGTTGAGCGCCCGGCACAGGCGCTTGCGCGTGTCGCGCGGCTGGATGACCTCATCGATGTAGCCGCGCTCGGCGGCAACGAAGGGGTTGGCGAAGCGGCGCTGGTATTCGTCGGAGCGCGCCTTGATCTTGTCGGCATCGCCAAGCTCCGAGCGGTAGATGATTTCCGCCGCACCCTTGGCGCCCATCACCGCGATCTCGGCGGTCGGCCAGGCATAGTTGACGTCACCGCGGATGTGTTTGGACGACATCACGTCGTAGGCGCCGCCATAGGCCTTGCGGGTGATGACGGTGAGTTTGGGCACGGTCGCCTCGGCGAAGGCGAACAGCCGCTTGGCGCCGTGCTTGATGAGACCGCCGTATTCCTGCGCGGTGCCCGGCAGGAAGCCGGGGACGTCAACCAGCGTCACGATCGGGATATCGAAACAGTCGCAAAAGCGCACGAAGCGTGCCGCCTTGCGCGAAGCATCGCTGTCGAGCACGCCAGCCAGCACCATCGGCTGGTTGGCAACAATGCCGACGGTGTGGCCTTCCATGCGGGCGAAGCCGACGACGATGTTCTTGGCGTAGGTGTCCTGGATCTCGAAAAAGTCGGCCTCATCGACCATCTTCTGGATCAGTTCCTTGATGTCGTAGGGCTTGTTCGGGTTGTCGGGAATGAGGGTGTCGAGCGACGTTTCGCAGCGGTCCGATGAATCGCGGGTCGGCAGCACCGGCACGCCATCGAGGTTGTTGGCGGGCAGGAAGTCCATCAACCGGCGCATCTGCAAGAGCGCCTCGACGTCGTTCTCATAGGCCTTGTCGGCAATCGATGACTTGGTGGTGTGGACCTTGGCGCCGCCCAGCTCCTCGGCGGTCACCGTCTCGTTGGTCACCGTTTTGACCACGTCGGGGCCGGTGACGAACATGTAGCTGGTGTCCTTCACCATGAAGATGAAGTCGGTCATCGCCGGCGAATAGACATCACCACCGGCACACGGACCCATGATGACGGAAATCTGCGGTATGACGCCGGATGCCAGCACGTTGCGCGTGAACACCTCGCCATAGCCACCCAGCGCATCGACACCTTCTTGAATGCGGGCGCCGCCGGCATCGAATAGACCAATGATGGGCGCCCGGTTCTTCAGCGCCATGTCCTGGATCTTGGTCATCTTTTTGGCATGCGTCTCGGACAGCGAGCCGCCGAACACGGTAAAATCCTTGGCGATGACGTAGACGACGCGGCCGTTGATCGTACCCCAGCCGGTGACAACGCCGTCGCCGGGCACCTTGGTCTTCTCCATGCCAAAGTCGGTGCAGCGGTGCTCGACGAACATGTCGAACTCCTCAAACGAGCCGTCGTCCATGAGCAGCTCAATGCGCTCGCGAGCGGTCAGCTTGCCACGCTTGTGCTGAGCGTCGATACGAACCTGGCCGCCTCCGAGGCGGGCGTTCTCACGGCGCTTCTCAAGCTCCTCGATCACATGCTTCATGGGAGTGTCACCTGACGGTTTCGTGAAGGAATTTTGAGGTTGGCGTCAGATAGCACGGTGCGGGGCCAGCGCAAACGGAACGAAAGGTGGACACACGTGCGTAATTGCCGCCAGCGCGCGTGTCGCGCGGCCGGCGGGTTGGGCTGGCACCAATTTGAGTGGCAACACGGCGGGTGTGCGGATCACGCCGGCTGCCGCCGGATCAATCGCCGCCATCTCCCCCACCGCCATCGCCTCCCCCACCATCGCCGTCCCCCTCACCTCCCCCATCATCACCGCCGCTGTCACGATCATCCTGGCGCCGACGCCGGCCCCGTGGCTCTGGCGAAGGCCCCCAATCGCTGCTGCCTGCATCTTGGGCGTTGCCGCTTTTTTTATCCGACCGGCGCTTGCCGCGACGGCGGCCTGCCAGCACGTTGGCGGCGATCATGATGGCGAGAAAGGCAAGGAGAGCGAGGAAGATTAAGCTGAGGATTTCGTCGCCAGTGCCCATGTTCGTGAGTCCTGCCGTCCTTCATATCGAGGCGCATTGTTCACGCCGATTTGGCAAAGCTCTCCGGTTCGAGGCGGCGCACCAGATCGAGCGGCGACACCTCCACGACGTCACCGCCAGGACTATAACCGGGTGCCACGAGCCAGTTCTGTTCAATAAGCCACGGCAACGTTGCCTCAACGAAGTTGTGCAGCGGGATCTCAACCGCGATCATACCGCTCCATGCCCCTTCCAAGCGCTTTTCGGCCTCGGCACGGCTTGCCCAGCACGCCAGCATCAAGCGGTTGGGTTGGTGCGTGGCAACGAGCAGCGCGGGGCCGTCCGCGTCCTCAAGCGTCCAGACCGAAGTGTTGAGGCGGATGCGCTGGAGGAAGGCTTCCATGCCCTCGTGGCGCAGGCGGTTGGCCAAATCGTTGGGATCGACTTTGCACTCGATGGGATCGGTCGACCAGTCCAGGCCAACCAGCCGGTTCAACTCAGACAGCTTGGGCAACACATCGCTCAGCAGCTCGTCAAGCGGCAGCTTCCTCACACGAGGGTTGCTTGCCAGCACATCGGCCCAGCGCTGCGCTTCGCACTCATTGCTCCACAACAGCGTCACGTCGCCGCCCGAGTTGCCAGAGGAAGCAACGCACGCCAAGCCGTCATCGCCCTCAACGGCAAAGACGCTTTTCTGGGTGAGCGCGCGCCGCACGAAGCGGTCGCGCTGAGACACTTCGGGGATACGCATGGCGCCGTGCATATCGAACCTCGTTGCAGATACGAGACTCGATTCTAGGTCCGCCAACGATAATGTTTGGTTAATACCAGTTTAAGTTCAACCGGCGCGCGCTGGCGTTGACGAGAAACGATCGGCGATCAGGTCAAGAAGCCGGCTCGCCGCCTGCATATCGCGCCAACGCTTGTCGCGCCGTTGCCTCGCCTCGTCATCCTCGCCCCATTGCGAGATCTGCCAATCCTCATCGACGTGGGCAGCGCGCCAGGCCTCGTGGAGGCTCAAGGCGCCGTTGAGATGGGCAAGAGCGATGAGCGCGGAACCGGTCAGCGTGGTCATCTGGTGAAGCGCGGCGAGTTGCCAGGCGTCCAGATCATCAAGGGAGCGCACAACAGCGTCGATCGCAGCTGGTGGCTGGGCGACATGGATGATGCCCTCGGCGGTGGCGAACGGCGCCCCCAGTTGATCGGCTGCCCAGGCGAGGACCGGGTCCCAGGTGCGCACCTGCGCCGCCACCAAACCCTCCGGCGCGTTGGCGCGATAGCACACGAGGTCGCTGCCGCTGAAGGCGAGAATATCGGCGCGAACCGCGACTTCATTGGCGATGATGCCATCAATGACGGTGTTGGCCAGGCGGGTGAGCGGCATCGTCTCGGCCATGATCCAACTGCCCTGGGCTTCCCACTCAGCGGCGAGCGCTTCGGCAAGAGCGCGCGTTGGCAGAGCCAGCGGACGCTTGCCGGGCGTCCTTGCCGGCCGCCCATCAAGGGTCAGATGGAAGGCATCACCAGCCCCCTCATCACCTGTGCCCTCAATGCTCGCGACCTTGTAGAAACGGCGCGGCCGCGGCGTCACGAAAGCCTCGCGGCTCACGCCTTTTGCCCGTCCCTCACCACCATTCGACGAGGTGTTACTCATTGAGCCGGTCCTGGCGCGTCAAGCAGACGATCTAGTGTCGCGGTCAACTCCGAAAAGCAATTGATCAGCGCATGGGCACCGCACGCATCCAGCGCGCTGCGGTGATGATAACCCCACGTCACACCAACGG
>JAXGRZ010000168.1:0-5852 GCA_040765305.1 Hyphomicrobiaceae bacterium
CAGCGCATCGCGCGCCTGGTGCAGCGCGCGCGGTGTCTCGGGCCAGGCGGCAAGGGCGACAACGCAAGCCTCTTCACGGGCGCCAAGCTCGCTCATCCGCCGAACGATGGCCGTTGCGACATCGCCCGATGGCGGCAGGGTTTTCGTCAGATCCAAAACCTCGCCCAAAACCTGATCGAGAGGGGCGCCAGGTTCAACACCATTCAACCTGTTGAGAGCGCGAAGCTCGGCGGGCAGTGTCGACGTCAATGTCTCAGGCAGTGCGTGCCCAGCGATCAGAATGTCCCGGACAAGCCAGACCGGCATGGCCAGGTTGGCATTCCCCAGACCTTCGACAAGACGTTGAATGTGCAGCTTATCAGCGGTGCTCCAATCGAACGCGGGCAGCAGCTGGCGCTGACGGATCAGCAGTGGCGCCGCATCGATCAGCGCATCGATCAGCATGGCATGCGCTTGAGAGGGATCGGCGTTGGCCATTCCATCACCGCGCCTGGTGCCGGCTTGTACGTTACTGGAAACACTTGCTGTCAAAGCGCGTATCCTACCTAAATCATCACATCGCCGCCGGTAACGAGCAGATTCTCACCCGTGACGAAACGTGCAAAGGGAGACACGAGAAACAGAATGGCGCCGGCGACGTCATCAACGCTGGCCAACCGCCGCAAGGGCGTGCGGCCCACCATCATCTGACGAAAACGATCCGGCGTACCCGCCACCAGATCGGTATCAACGAGCGAGGGCGACACCATATTGACGTTCACCCCGCGCGGCCCAACCTCCTGCGCAAGGTTCTTCATCATGGCATGCAACGCACTTTTTGCAGCAACATAGGGCAACCAGTGAGGGGCCGTGCGCTGCAGACTTGCCGTGGTCAGAACCGTCACGATTGCCCCATTACTGTCACGCAGATACGGCAGCGCCGCCTGGGTGACCTTGAAGGTTCCCCCGACAATGGCGCGATGTGCCGCTTCCATATCTTCCCAGGTTACACGATCGAAAGGGCTCGAATGGATTTTTGGCCCAGCATTATTGACGAGAACGTCGAGACCACCGGCATCGGCAATTTGACGCATCATCTGCTCGACATCCTGCTCGTTGGTGATGTCGGCACGGACCATATCGCAAGAATCGCCTGACCGGCGGATTTCCTCGGCCAGTTCGAGCGCTGCACCACGGCTATTGTGATAGTTGATCCAGACATGGGCACCGGCACTCGCCAACAGGCGTGCCGTCGCCCGCCCAATGCCGCGTGAGCCCCCCGTTACCAGCACTTTTCGCCCTTCGAGCATCCGCGGCGTGGTCGGCGCCTCGCTCTTTGTGCTGACGACTTCGGGTTCGGGCAACCTCAGGACTTTCGCCCGCGCCTTGCCCCGCAAAACCGTCTTGCCATGCTGATTGACGATTTCCGTTTCGATCTCGATAATCCGAGTTTCACGGTCAATTTTCTCAATTCGGCCACGCGCCTCAACCGTATCGCCGATAAATACAGGTGCGCTGAAGTCAATGGATTGTGATAGATAGAGCGCTCCAGGCCCTGGTATCTTCATTCCGACCAGGGTTGACAGTAAACTGGCATGAAGGAATCCATGCACCACGCGGCTGCCAAATTCGGTACGTGCGGCAAATTCGTCGTCGACGTGAAGCGCATTGTAGTCGCCAGAAAGTCGTGCGAATGCGACAACGTCCTCAGCCGTAATTGTGCGGACAACGGCGTCACTCTGCCCTACTGAAAGTTGATCGAGGCGATCACTCACGGATTTTCCCTTCAGAAACTGGATGTTATGGACTACCCTGAATGACGCAGGTTGGATTTCTTACGTGCAGTAATCACGTTTGCAGGTACGCGCAAGCAGGTCGGACATACTTGATAAGAGTCAAAGGGGATGCATGGGTAGCTTGCTAGCCATTGTCCGCTCACACTGACAGAAGGTGGAGATACACAAAATGAGCGCAACATTCGACGCCGTCGCGGAGATCATTTCTGAGAATACTGATGTTTCGAAAGACGACATTAAGCCCGAAAGTCATTTGATGCGCGATCTTGGTATCGATAGTTTGGCCTTTCTTGATCTGGCCTTCGAAATCGATCAACGTTTCAGCATCCAGATGCCGGTTGAAGATTGGATGCAGAGCGTCAACCAAGGCGATGTACAATCAGACGAATTCTTCATTGTCGGCAATCTGTGCCGCCACATTGACAGTCTGGTTTCAGCCAACGTTGCGGCGTGACGGTGAGCACTGCCGATGCGGCTCGAATACTTCCAAATGCTGGATGCGGTCGCCTCTATTGACCGCAGTTCAGCGTCTATAAAAGCTGTCTCGAATGTGCCGCACGAAAGTCCTGTGTTCGAAGGACATTTCCCGGGATATCCGTTGGTTCCGGGCGTGCTGCTTCTTGAGACGATGGCACAAGCGTCTGGTTATCTGCTGATTGCGCTGGATAATTTTCAGCGCATGCCGTTCTTTGCCAACGCCAAGTCGGCCAACTTTCGCAGCTTTGTGAAACCGGGAGACACGCTGGATATTGAGGCAAAGCAGGTTCACGCCGGATCGGGCTACGCTGTCACGAGCGCCCAAATCTCGCGAAACGGCGAGGTTGTTTGTGATGCTCAGCTGATGTTCCGGTTGGTGAAATTTCCTGCCCCTGCGCTCGAACAGCACGTCAAGGCTGAAGGCCGGCGTCTCGGATTTCTGGAAGAAGGTTAACCAGGAGAGATGGAGCGCGAGGCTTGGGTAACGGGACTGGGCGTCGTATCCACGCTTGGTGAAGGCCCCGATATACACTGGAGCTCACTGGGGAGCACGCCGGCCCGCCGGTCTGCCACCGTCGGGGTCGATTCCTCAAGCCATTCTCCCTACACTGTCCATCCGCTTGGCCAAGTTGATATCGATCGACTGATCCCCAGCAAGGCCGACCGCAAACAGATGGGCCGCTGGCAGCGTCTGGGCGTCCATACCGCAGGGCTGGCCCTTGCCGACGCCGGCGTGGCGGGAGATGCGGCGATCCTCGACCGGATGGACCTCGTCGTCGCCGCCGGCAATGGCGAGCGCGACGAAGCCTTCGATGCAAAGCTGCTCGAACAGCTCAGCACAACCGACGCCGCCGCTCGGGCAGGCGACCTCAACACGGCCTTGATGAGCGGATTGCGGCCGACGCTTTATCTGGGCGAACTTTCCAACCTGCTGGCCGGCAACATCCAGATCGTGCACAAAGTCACCGGCTCTTCGCGGACCCTGAAGGGTGAAGAAATCTCCGGTCTTTCAGCACTGGAGGACGCGACACAGCGCATCGTTGGCGGCCAGGCCGACATTGTTTTGACCGGTGGCGCATTCAACGCCGAGCGCGACGATGTTCTGCTCAATTACGAACTTGCCCATAGCCTTTGGGCTGAGCCGTTCGCCCCGGTCTGGAGCAGGGCGGATGCCGGTGGCGGGTTCGTTCCCGGCAGCGCTGCCGCCTTCCTGGTGATCGAGGAGCGCGGCCACGCGCTGGCCCGTGGCGCCAAGGCCTATGCAAAAATTTCCGCCATCGTTTGCGACCGCTCACGGCGCGCCGCGGCTGGCGACATCATCGAGACGCTGTCGCAGGTCCGCAAGCATCTTAACCACGATCTATCGCAAAGGCCGACAGGGATCCTGTCGGGCGCAAGTGGCGCTGAACCTGCCACCACGCAAGAACACGCATTCCTCAGCCAATGGATCGGCTCATCGAGCCAGGCCGTCCCCGTGCGCGCCTATGGCACGTGTCTGGGCCATAGCGTGGAGGCGCACGCCCCGATCGGCATGGCGCTTGCAAGCCTGGCGCTTCAACGGAAGGGTTTTTTCGAACCCTTCGATCAGGACCCGCTCGAGAGTGCATGCCTGACACCTCCCGAATGCATCGTGGTCACGAGCGTTGGACATTGGCGCGGCGAGGGATTGGCGCTTCTTGAGCGGCTCGACACCGGGGCACGCGCGCCATGAGCTCACACGATCTCGACAGCAAAGGCCGGCCGCTGGTTGTCGTTACGGGCATGGGGTTGGTCACATCGCTGGGGTGGGGTGTATCCCAGACCTGGTCGCGCCTCATCGCGGGCCACTCGGGCATAACGACAATCTCGCGCTTTCCCACGGACGGTCTCAAGACGACGATCGCCGGAACCATCGACACACCCGAGGGAGCGCCTTACGCGGCCTACACCCACTCGCTTCGAATCGCGCAAGCGGCGGCGGATGAAGCCATTCGCCAATCGGGCATCGGCACGCCGGGGCGATTTCCCGGTCCATTGTACATCGCCACGCCGCCTTCCGAACTCGAATGGCCGCAACTCTCCCGGCTCTATGAACATGCAGATAAGACCGCAGGCGAAGGCTACCGCCGCCTGCTCGCGGCAGCGCGAACACGGCAATTCGATGATCTGCGCGCGCATGCCGAATTCGCCAGCATCGCCGATGTGATGCAGCGCCAGTTCGGCACGATCGGTGAGCCGTTGTCGCTGTGTACCGCCTGCGCCTCGGGCGCCAGCACCATTCAGATGGCCATGGAGCGATTGCGCCGCGGCCAGGCCGAAGCGGCGCTGTGCGTTGGCACCGATGCCACGGTTCACCCTGAAGGGCTGGTGCGCTTCTCGCTTTTGTCGGCACTATCGACCCGCAATGATCCCCCTGAAGCCGCATCGCGCCCGTTCACCAAGAGCCGCGATGGCTTCATCATCGCCGAAGGCGCCGGCGCGGTCGTGGTCGAAACCTACCAGCACGCCAAGGCCCGTGGCGCCGAACCGCTTGGCGTCGTTTTGGGCGCTGGCGAAAAAGCCGACTGCTATCACCGCACACGGTCCAAGCCGGATGGATCTGCGATCATCGGTGCCATGAGGAAGGCGTTGATCGACGCCGACACGAGCGCCGACGACATCGATCACGTCAACGCCCATGGCACGAGCACGCCGGAAAACGACAAGATGGAATCGGTATCACTGTCGCAGGTGCTGGGCGCGCGCGTGAAAACCGTCCCTGTGACATCCAACAAATCGCAGCTTGGCCACACGCTCATCGCCGCCGGTGCCGTGGAAGCGGTCGTATCGTTGATGACGATGAGAGAGGGCGTCATCCCTCCGACCATCAACCACCATGACCCCGATCCCGAGATCGGACTTGATATTGTCGCCAATACGGCACGAACCGCTCGTGTCGGCAAGGTCTTGTCCAACTCGTTCGGGTTTGGTGGTCAAAACGTGTGCCTGGTCCTGGCTGCAGAACCTGGTTGAGGAGTGCTGTAATGAACACCACAAGCAAAGACTGCGGCTGCGCCCATGGCGACGGACAAAGCCACGAGCACAAAACCATGCGCGCCGCCCTCGTCACCGGCGAGCGCGGGATCGAGGTTCGTGACATCGCCCAACCGCCGCCACCTGCCGCCGATGAAGTGCAGGTGCGCATCCGGGCCGTCGCCCTCAACCACATCGACGTGTGGGGATGGCGCGGCATGGCATTTGCCAAGCGCACACTGCCGATCGTTGCCGGCGCCGAGGCCGCTGGTGAGGTCGTCGCCGTTGGCGCCAATGTTGATACGCACAAGTGCGGCGACATCGTTTCTCTTTATGGTGCCAAGACGTGCGGCACATGTCCTGCCTGCGTGCAAGGCCGCGACAATTTCTGCGAGAACATGGACGCCATTTACGGCTTTCATATCGATGGCTTCCTGCGCGAGACCATGAACACGCCGGCACGATTGGCCGTCCGTGCACCTGATGGCGTCGATTGCAGGAGCGCTGCTCTTGCCCCGATCACGTTTGGCACCGTCGAACACATGCTGTTCGACAATGCCGCCCTGGAGGCCGGACAGACCATCCTCGTTCATGCTGGCGGCTCCGGCA
>JAXGRZ010000169.1:0-5742 GCA_040765305.1 Hyphomicrobiaceae bacterium
AAGACCTTGTAGGCAGCTCTGATCACCTCATCAGGTGCATCACGACTGATCTTCAATGTTTTGTAGGGGTCCAGCATCTGGCTGATCTGTTCGATAGTGGCTTTTGCAGCGTCATGAGGCCCGAAAGCTTGCCTTGACTTTCGCGCCGGCTAGCGTCCGGCAGTCAACCCCCAGCGAGCCTCGCTCGGTAGTCCAGCATCCACGCCACAGAGCTGTGTAGGTACATGTTGCATTGAACACGAAAGTATCGCCATGTTTGGCGCCCAGCCTGTACCTCATCCACGTGAAATTGTGCGCACTTCCGAGCGGCGCCCACACCGCAGCTGGGCGCAAGGCGGGGATGGCGCGTGGGGCAGAATCGGGCGACGTCGAAGGAGCCTGGGTTGAACAAGAAGAACCTGTCGGAAAGCGACATCTGCGAGCGCTTCGTCCGCCCGGCGCTGGAGCAGGCGGGCTGGGACGGCATGGCGCAGATTTACCGCGAGTACCCGCTGCGGGTGGGCCGCATGGTGGTGCGCGGAAGCCTGGCGCGACGCGACCAGCGCACCGTGGTGCGTGCCGACTATGCCTTGTTCTTCAAGGCAAACATTCCGCTGGCGGTGGTCGAAGTCAAGGACAACCAGCACGCCGTGGGCGCGGGTATGGCGCAAGCCATCCTGTACGCCGAGCTGCTGGGCGTGCCGTTCAGCTTTACCTCCAACGGCGACGGTTTCGTGTTCCGCGATGCCACCCTGGGTGATGGGGTGCTGGAGCGCAACCTCACGCTTGACCAATTTCCAAGCCCAGCGGAGCTGTGGGACCGGTACTGTGCCTGGAAAGGCTGGGCGGCGGATGTTCGCGCCGTGACCGGGCACGACTACGCGCCCAGCAAGACGCCGCGCTACTACCAGATGAACGCGGTCAACCGCACCGTGGAAGCCATCGCCGAGGGGCGCCAGCGTGTGTTGCTGGTGATGGCTACCGGCACCGGGAAGACCTATACCGCTTTCCAGATCATCTGGCGGCTGTGGAAGGCGGGTGCCCAAAAGCGCATCCTGTTCCTGGCCGACAGGAACATCCTGATCGACCAGACCATGGTCAACGACTTCCGCCCGTTCAAGGGCGCCATGGCCAAGCTGAGCCCCAACGGCAAGGGTGTGGAGCGGGTCGACGCCCAAGGGCAGGTAGCGCTGGAGGCGCTGGACCTGGCGGTGAACCGCAGCACCAAGCTGGTCGACAAGAGCTACGAAATCTACCTGTCGCTCTACCAGGCCGTCACCGGTACGGAAGAAGAGCGCAACATCTACAAGCAGTTCAGCCCGGACTTCTTCGACCTGATCGTGGTGGACGAATGCCACCGGGGCAGCGCGGCCGAGGACTCGGCCTGGCGCGAGGTGCTGAGCTACTTCGACAGCGCCACGCAAATCGGCCTGACCGCCACGCCCAAGGAAACACGCGAGGTTTCCAACACCGACTACTTTGGCGAGCCGATCTACACCTACAGCCTGAAGCAGGGCATCGAGGACGGCTACCTGGCGCCCTACAAGGTCATCCGGGTGGACCTGGACAAGGATGCTTACGGCTGGCGCCCCACGGCGGGCATGACCGACAAGCACGGCCACGTCATCGAGGACCGGGTCTACACCGGGGCCGACATGAACCGCCAGCTGGTGCTGGAGCGGCGCGACGTGGTGGTGGCCGGCAAGATCACCGAGTACCTCAAGGCCACCGACCGCTACGCCAAGACCATCGTCTTCTGCGAGGACATCGATCACGCGGCACGCATGCGGCAGGCGCTCAGCAACGCCAACGCCGACCTGTGCGCGGCCCAGCCCAAGTACGTGGTGCAGATCACCGGGGACAACCTGGAAGGCAAGCGCGAGCTGGACAACTTCATCGACCCGGAAAAGACCTACCCGGTCATCGCCACCACCTCAAAGCTCATGAGCACCGGGGTGGACGCGCAGACCTGCAAGCTCATCGTGCTGGACCAGAACATCAAGTCGATGACGCTGTTCAAGCAGATCATCGGCCGCGGCACACGCCTGCGCGAAGACCTGGGCAAGACCTGGTTCACCATCCTGGATTTCAAGCGTGCCACCGAGCTGTTTGCGGACCCGGCGTTCGATGGCGACCCGGTGCAGGTGTACGAGCCGCCGCCGGGTGGCAGCGTGGCGCCGCCGGGCGCAGGCCCGGAAGCGGGTGGCGAAGCGGGCGGGCCGCCCGAGGGTGGCGTCGAGCCCCCGCTGGGTCCGTTCGCAGGTGGTCCGGATGAGGAGCCTCCCAAGCGCTACGTGCTGGGCAGCAATGTGTCGGTGGCGGTGGCCCGCGAGCGCGTGCAATACCTCAATGCCGAGGGCAAGCTCATCACCGAGAGTCTGCGCGACTACACCCGCATCAACCTGCGGCAGCGTTATGCCTCGCTGGATCAGTTTCTGCAAGCCTGGACCGCCACCGAGCGCAAGGCCGCGCTGCTGGAGGAGCTGGAAAACCACGGTGTCTTCATCGAGGCGCTGCAGGAGGAAGTGGGCCAGGACCTGGACCCGTTCGACCTGCTGCTGCACGTGGCCTACGACCAACCCAAGCTCACCCGCCGCGAACGCGCCCAGCGCGTGCGCAAGCGCAACGTCTTCACCCAGTACGGCCCGGTGGCCCGCAAGGTACTCGAAGCGCTGCTCGACAAATACGCCGACGAAGGCGTCACCACCATCGAAAGCGGCGATGTCTTCAAGCTGCAACCGTTCACCGGGCTGGGCAGCCCGGTGGAGCTGGTGCGCAGCTTTGGCGGGCGCCCGCAGTTTCTCGGTGCGCTCAGCGCGCTCGAACAAGAAATCTATCGCTCCGACGTTCCTTGATCCACCATGCCCATTCAGATTGACCAGATCCAATCGATATTGACACGTCGCGGTTACCGCGTGATCCATGAAACCCGCAGCAAGCGAGGCTTTCAGTTCGGCAGCAACCTGCCCATCTATCTGAACCTCAAGTCCAAGACCGGAAAGACCACCCTTATCGCCCATCCCGACTCCGGCGTCGAGGCACTGCGCGACCAGCGCCCGGACCTCATTGTTGACAGCAACTCGTTCAACTCCAGCAACATGCAAGGCTTTCCTAGGCGTGTGCACACGGGGGCGACCGCAATTGCCTGGGGGTGGGGTCTGACGTTCGAGTCACTTCATGCAGTCGAGGCGTGTCTAGGTCATCTTGAAGGTAAGCCGGGTGGCTCGAAAGGCGTAGCGCCAGCCGTTCGAGCTGCGGACGAGGACAGCCCGAGTGGTTCATTCGAACCACGGATCGGTGCCGACCTGCCGGTCGACGCCACGCGTCGCGATGGGCAAGACTCCTTTCGAGAAGACTTGCTGGCCTATTGGAAGAGCTGCGCTGTGACGGGCGTGAAATCGCCGCGTCTGCTGCGGGCCTCGCATATCAAACCTTGGGCGATCGCAACGCCAGAAGAGAAGGGGGACCTATACAACGGGCTCTTGCTGGCGCCGCAGCTCGATGCGGCGTTCGACGTCGGCCTCATCACTTTCGACGACGACGGGCGCGTGGTGCTTTCGCCGCAACTGAGTCCTGCAGATGCTGAATTGCTGGGCCTGAACGAAGGACTGCGCCTGCGGCGCGTTGACGCCCAGCACCGGCCTTACCTCGCCTTCCACCGCCAA
Source organism: Hyphomicrobiaceae bacterium (assembly GCA_040765305.1). Lineage (GTDB taxonomy): Bacteria > Pseudomonadota > Alphaproteobacteria > Rhizobiales > Hyphomicrobiaceae > JAEUMD01. The sequence goes on from JAXGRZ010000169.1 coordinate 3,645, forward strand.
CAGATTTTTTCCCGCTGAGATGTCCAACCTCACCCCCGTCATCAAATCCATCCAGGCCACCATGCGCCAGGACTCCGGCCTGGACGGCGACGCCCAGCGCATCAGCCAGCTCACCTGGCTGCTGTTCCTCAAGGTGTTTGACGCGCTGGAAGAAGAACTCGAACTCACCCGCGACGACTACAAAAGCCCCATCGCCCAGCACCTGCGCTGGCGCCACTGGGCGGCCGATGCCGAGGGCATGACCGGCGAGGCCCTGCTCGACTTTGTGGACAAGCAGCTCTTCCCCACCCTTAAGGGCCTGAACGCCGACCCCGCCCGCAACCCGCGCGGCTACGTGGTGCGCGGCGTGTTTGAAGACGCCTTCAACTACATGAAAAGCGGCCACCTGCTGCGCCAGGTGGTCAACAGGCTGAACGCCATCGACTTCAACCGCCAGGCCGAACGCCACCAGTTCAACGACCTGTACGAGAAGATATTGCGCGACCTGCAAAGCGCCGGCAACGCCGGTGAGTTCTACACCCCCCGCGCCGTCACCCAGTTCATGGTCGACGTGACCGCCCCCTGCCTGGGCGAAAGCGTGCTGGACCCGGCCACCGGCACCGGCGGCTTTCTTGTCTGCGCCATCGAGCATCTGCGCAAACAGGTGCACAACGCAGAACAAGAAGCCGTGCTGCAAAACAGCATCCGCGGTGTCGAGAAAAAGCAGCTCCCGCACATGCTGTGCGTCACCAACCTGCTGCTGCACGGCATCGAAGTGCCCAGCCAGATCGTGCATGACAACACCCTGGCCCGCCCCCTGCGCGACTACACGGCGGCAGACCGCGTCAACGTCATCCTCACCAACCCGCCCTTTGGCGGCATTGAAGAGCCGGGCATCGAGGCAGGCTTTCCCGCCGACGTGCGCACCAAGGAAACCGCCGACCTCTTCCTCGTGCTCATCCAGCACTTGCTCAAACCCGGCGGCCGCGCCGCCGTGGTGCTGCCCGATGGCTTTCTGTTTGGCGAAGGCGTCAAGGCCCGCATCAAGGAACAACTGCTGCAGCACTGCAACCTGCACACCATCGTGCGCCTGCCCAATGGCGTGTTTGCGCCCTACACCGGCATCAAAACCAACCTGCTGTTCTTCACCAAAGGCCAGCCCACCCAGCACATCTGGTACTACGAGCACCCCTACCCCCAGGGCGTCAAAACCTACAACAAAACCAAGCCCATCCGCATCGACGAGTTCGATGCCGAAAAGGCCTGGTGGGGCACCGAGGCCGATGGCTTCGCCGCCCGCGTGGAAAACGAACGCGCCTGGAAGGTCGGCATCGACCAGATCAAGGCCGCTGGCTACAACCTGGACCAAAAGAACCCCCACATCGGCGAACAGCAAAGCCACGACCCCGACGAGCTGCTTGCCGACTACGCCCGCCTGCAGGCTGAAGCCCAGGCCCTGCGCGATGAGCTCAAGGGCATCCTCGCCCCGTCTTTGGCCAAAACAGCCGCTAGCGCTTGAGAAATAAGCGCATGCTGCTATCAAATATGGAGCTACTCGCCACTGCCCCCGGTGGCGTTGCCAAGTTGCGCGAACTCATCCTCACCCTGGCCGTGCAAGGCAAGCTGGTGCCGCAAGACCCGGCCGATGAACCGGCGAGCGTGCTGCTGCAGAAGATTCGGGCGGAGAAGGACCGGCTGATTGCCGAAGGCAAGATCAAGCGGGACAAACCGCTGCCGGAGATTGCGGAGGAGGAAAAGCTGTTTGACTTGCCGGTGGGGTGGGGCTGGGCGCGTATCGGCGAGTTGGGCGAAGTAGTTGGCGGCGGTACCCCGAGGTCTGACGAGCCAAAGTATTGGGCAAGCAAAGGCATTCCATGGCTGACGCCCGCTGATCTTTATGGTCGGCGAGAGGTTACCGTTGCTGCGGGAAGGCGCGACATTAGTGTTGAGGGGCTGGCTTCCTCATCTGCGAGGGTACTGCCTGCAGGGACAGTTTTGTTTTCGAGCAGGGCGCCAATTGGCTACGTGGCGATTGCCGCGAATTCACTGGCTACGAATCAGGGATTTAAGTCTTGCGTGCCTCATTTGGCGGGGTTGAGTCACTACTTGTATTGGCATC
>JAXGRZ010000017.1:0-21231 GCA_040765305.1 Hyphomicrobiaceae bacterium
ATGGTTTTCCTGGGCGGGGTTGCTTGGCCGGCGGAACGGGCGCTCCACATACCGCCAGGAGGCCGTCGCAATAACCACGCTTAACGCGAGCGCTGCGGCTGTCTCGGCACCGGAGAGCGGACGCGCAAGGGTATAGCGCGCCAGCGAAAAGACGGGCCAGTGCCACAAATAAAGCGAATAGGAAATGAGGCCGATAAATACCACAGGAGAGGTCGATAAGGCGCGCGTGACAACGCTCGTGCTTCGCAGTCCTGCGGCGATGACGGCGGCGGTGCCGATCACTGCGGGTATGGCCGCCACGCCTGGAAAGGGAACCGATGCACTCAGCAGCACCGCTGAAGCCAGGATCAAGACAATTCCCGCCCACGCCACGATCGAGGCGGCCTTGCCTTTCAAGGCGTTCGAGGTTGTGCTCAGCGCCAGCAGGCAGCCAATTAGCAGTTCCCATGCACGCGCTGGAAGCATGTAGAAGGCATAGTCGGGATTGCTCGCCAGCTTCAGTTGAGCGTGCATCAGCGACAGCGCGCTGAGGGCGATCACGACGAGGATGATCCAGCGTCGCGTCAGAAAGATGGAGAGCACCAACAGGAGCAGCGGCCAGGTCAGATAGAATTGGTCCTCGACCGCAAGCGACCACATGTGGAGGATCGGCTTTTCGTCTGGTGGCGCGGAGAAGTAGCCGCCTGTGCGATAGAAGTAGACATTGGCCAGCAATCCGCAGGTAAAGGCGATTGCGTGTCCCAAGGACTTCAGGGTGTCGGGTCTGAGCAGGACCGCACCGGCCAGGAGCACCGCAGCCAGCATGACAATGGAGGCTGGAGCAAGCCGGCGGATGCGGCGTGACAGGAACCGCATGAACGAGAATTCGCCGTTGGCCATCTCATCGGCAATGATGCGCGTGATGAGAAAACCGGAAATGACGAAAAATACGTCAACACCGATGAAGCCGCCGGGCAATGTGTGTGGCCAAGCGTGATACACAACGACCATCAAAATGGCGACAGCACGCAGGCCATCGACATATGGCAGATAGTCGAGCTTGGCCGTGCCACGCGCCGCTGAGGCCATCCGTGCACGGCGCATTACCGACAGGTCTAACAGTGTGTTATTCCTCTATATTTTCGCAATGGTCAGCCAATGCGAAAATTCCCCCGTGCCGTCTGCTCGGAGTAACTCAGACGCCTCATGCTGACAAGGATTGGTTTAGGTGAAAGCCTTATCTGCTGGCCGGCGTGGCTCATGGTGGCTGGTATCATCGGCCGCGATGGGTGGCGTGTTTTGGTGGTCGTCGCGAATGGGGGGCGGTGAAACTTGCTGCAGAGAGCCGCTTGCGCGGCCCTGAAGTCTGCTCTAGTTTTCCCGCTGCCGGGGCTGCCGTTTTCATGAACATCTTCGCCAGCTTGTGGCATAGGCAAGTGCGTAACGCGCTGGCTTTTTCGGATGAAGCGTGCGGGCGTAGTTCAGTGGTAGAACGACAGCTTCCCAAGCTGTATGTCGTGAGTTCGATTCTCATCGCCCGCTCCAACATCTCCTTTGCAGATTTATCAGCCTCCTGACGTTTCGCCCATGAGACGTGGGGTGCCCTGATGCGGCCTGCGTCCCGTGTGCGGGACGCAGTCGTGCAGGTCTGCGTTGTGATGGCGTCTCAGGGGCGCGCAAGGGCCGAGCCCGTGCACCCGGCGAACTCTTAATCTTGACCCGCTTGTTTACCAAACACGCCATTTCGCCGCTGGCGCCCAGCGACGGGCTTGTCTTTTTACGGATCGATGTTATATGACTGACTGGTCAGTCATTAATGTGGTTCGAGTGAATGGCGCACACCAGCACGACATCTCGTTTACGCAAGACGGCGGCGGCTAAAGCGTCTGCGGTTCAGGCGTCTGCGGTTCAGGCGTCTGCGGCCGCTGTGTCTGCGGTCCATGCGGTTGCTGCCAAGACGTCCTCGGCCAAAGCCTCATCAACCAGGACCTCATCAACCAAGGCCCCCTCGGCCAAGAGGTCTGGGGGAAAGGGGCGTGAGGCAAAAGCTTCCGCCGTTGGAACATCTGCTGCCAACTCCATCGCCAAAAAGGGGGCTGCCGGTCGGGGGGCTGCGGCGAAGGCGTCCGGCTTGGATAGTGGCAAGAGCAAGAGAGCGGCCAAGGCGACAGGTTCGGGCGGTGACGCGGGCAGGGCGGTGTCCAAGCCACGGGCCAAGGCCGTTGCCAAATCAAAAGATGTTTCCCACGCGAAGGCGGGGAGCAAAGAGCCAGCTGCGCGCTCCAGCGAGGTGCGCAAAGGCAAGGGTCGTGCAGGCGCTGGCGGCCATGAGACGCCCAAGCGTGGCGGGCGGCCGCGGCGTTCGCACGCTGATGCACAAGCCAAGCGCCAGAAGATTCTGAGCGCGGCGTTGCAGGTCTTCTCGCAGTACGGTTTTGAGGCGGCGCGGCTTGACGAAGTTGCGCGCAAGGCCGGCGTCGCCAAGGGTACGCTTTATCTTTACTACCCCAACAAGCAGGCGATGTTCGAAGCGTTGGTGCGCTCCAGTGTCAGTCCGCTGATCGAGGAAATGTCGGGCGTGGTGCGCGAGCAGTCGATTGCACCTGAGGACTTGCTCAAGAGAATTTTTGATCTGTTCCGCCGCGAGGTCCTCGAAACGGACCGCAAACTTATCTTGCGCTTGATTATCGCGGAAGGGCCTCGGTTTCCGGAAATCGCGCACTTTTATCATCGTGAAGTCGTTTCCCGCATCATGACGACGCTGGAAGAAATCGCACAGACGTTGCGTGTTGAAGGGCTGATCGCGAGCGATGCGCTGGTGCGGTATCCGCAACTGATCGCGGCACCGCTGGCCTTGTCGGTGATTTGGGATGGGCTTTTTGCACGAATCGATCCGCTCGATGTGGAGGCTCTGCTCTCAGCGCATGCCGAATTGCTGATGACAGCAAGAACGAGAAGGACACAGCGGTGATGAAGAAGGTCCTGCTTGTTGCACTCGTTGTGCTTGTCGCTGGTGGTGGCTGGGCGTGGCAGCGCTACCTGCGCGCGCCTTCTGCCTTGGCGTGGCAGGGCTGGGTTGAAGGTAATTTCCTGTTCGTTGGTCCCGACGAGGCCGGCCGCCTGACGACGTTGATGGTGAAGGAAGGCGATAGCGTCAAGCGCGGGGATCGCCTGTTTGCCGTGCAGAACGATCTGCAGGCGGCGGAGATGAACCAGGCCGAGGCAGCCTTGAGCGAGGCCAAGGCGCGTCTTGCCCGCGCGCAAGCTGAGCAACAGCGCCCTGAGGAGATTGCGGTGCTTCAAGCGCAGAAGGCGCGAGCCGAGGCGGCGCTGGAAAAATCCCGACCGGAACTGGCCCGCGCGAAGGATCTCGTTGCCCGGGGCGTGGCACCGCAGTCGCGCCTCGATGAAGCCGCGGCCTCGTTTGCTAGCGATGAGGCGGCGCTGGCGGGCGCGCAATACCAGATTGATGTCGGTCGGCTCAAGGCGCGCATCGAGGATATCAATGCTGCCAAGGCGGTTGTTGAGCAGGCGCAATCGCGAGTTGCGTCGGCGCGTGTCAGCCTGGATCGCCGCGCCGTTGTTGCACCCGCCGATGGCGTCGTGCAGGAAATCTTCTATCGCCATGGCGAGGTCGTGTCGGCAGGGCGTCCGGTGCTCTCACTGCTGCCTCCGGGCAATGTCAAGCTGCGCTTCTTCGTGCACGAGAGCGAAGTTGCCAAGCTTTCGCACGGACAGGCTGTCGAGGCTGCATGTGATGGCTGCGCCGAACCCATTGCGGCCAACGTCTCATTCATCTCAAGGGACGCGGAATACACCCCGCCCGTCATTTTCAGCCGCGAGGAACGGGCAAAGCTCGTCTTCCGCGTCGAGGCGATCCCCCGTGATGGTGCCCGCTTGCGGGTCGGGCTGCCGATCACGGTTGAACCTGCCGCCAAGGACATCGTCGATGCCCGAACCGTCAAATAACGAGGGCGAAATTGCAATTCGCGTGAAGGGATTGACGAAATCATTCGGCAGCAAGGTTGTCGTGCGCGATTTGTCGATGAGCGTCAGAAAAGGCCAGATCTATGGGTTTCTTGGACCCAATGGTTCGGGCAAGACGACGACGATCCGGATGTTGTGCGGGCTGCTGACGCCTGACAGCGGCGAGGGGACGTGTCTTGGCTATGACATTCTCACCCAAAGCCGGCTGATCAAGGAGCGCGTCGGCTACATGACGCAGCGCTTCAGCCTTTATCAGGATCTTTCGATCAGAGAGAACCTGGAGTTCGTGGCGCGGATCTATGGTTTGCCCTCGCCGATACGTGCGGCACAAGAGGCGATCCAGCGGCTTGGCCTCAAGGGTCGCGAACGACAGCTTGCCGGTGAACTGTCAGGCGGCTGGAAGCAGCGTCTGGCGCTCGGCGCGTGTATTCTGCCCAGTCCGGAGCTGCTGCTGCTCGATGAGCCGACGGCAGGCGTCGATCCCAAGGCGCGGCGCGATTTCTGGAGCGAGATACACGCCCTGGCCGCCGAAGGTCTGACGGTGCTGGTGTCGACGCACTACATGGATGAGGCAGAACGTTGTCATGAGATTGCCTACCTCGCTTACGGTCAGCTTCTGACACGCGGAACGGTTGAAGAGGTGATTGCCGGATCGCATCTGGAAACGTGGACGGTAACTGCACCTGATCCTCACGCCCTGTCGCAGGAACTTGAGACGGCGCCAGGCGTCGATATGGTGGCCCCGTTCGGTAACAGGCTGCATGTTTCGGGTCGCAATCCGAAGCAGCTTGAGCAGACGCTCGAGGCTTTCAAGGCCCGCGTGGGCCTCACCTTCGAGCGTGCCGAGCCATCGCTTGAAGATGTGTTCATCGACCTCATGCAGCGTTCGCGCGACAACTTCGAACAGGCGCAATCATGACGCAACCGACGAGACGCACCGGCTCGACGGGCTTTTCCAGGTTCGTCGCGATGTTTGCCAAGGAGTTCATCCAGCTAAAGCGCGACCGGGTCACGTTCGCGACGATGATCATCGTGCCGGTGATGCAGCTCGTACTGTTCGGATATGCCATCAACACGAATCCGCGCCACCTGCCGACGGCGGTTCTGCTCCAGGAGCAAAGCGATATCGCACGCGCCATCATCGGTGCGCTTGAGAACACAAAATACTTCAAGGTGACGCATATTGCGCGCACGCCAGGCGAGCTTGATCATTGGATCACCTCGGGCGAAGTCCTGTTTGGCGTCGAGATCCCGATCAACTTTGCCAGGGACGTTCGTCGCGGAGAGGTTCCCGCAATGCTGGTGGTGGCGGACGCCTCCGATCCAGTGGCGGCGGGGACGGCGCTTGGTGCCCTCGATGGTGTCGTCTCGTCGGCGCTGAGAGGGCTTCATGGCCTGCCCGAGGGAGGCGAGGCGGCAGCGCCCTTCACGATCATCACGCAACGGCGCTACAACCCGGCGGCGGTGACGTCGCTCAACATCGTACCGGGCCTGCTGGGCACCATTCTCACCATGACGATGCTGATCTTCACCTCCTTGTCGGTGACGCGCGAGGTTGAACGCGGCACGATGGAGAGCCTGTTGTCGATGCCGATCGATCCGCTGCAGATCATGCTGGGCAAGATCACACCCTATATTCTCATGGGCTTTGTGCAGGCTGCCATCATTCTCGTTGCCGGCGTCGTGATCTTTGCTGTTCCGATCGAAGGCAGCCTTGCCTTGCTTATCGCCGTGACCGTGCTGTTCGTTACGGCGACGCTGGCGATCGGCTATACCTTCTCCACGGTTGCCACGAACCAGCTGCAGGCGATCCAGATGTCGATGATGTTCTTTCTGCCCAACATCTTGCTGTCGGGCTTCATGTTTCCCTTTGCGGGCATGCCGGGCTGGGCGCAGGTTATCGGACAGATGCTGCCATTGACGCATTATCTGCGCACGGTTCGCGGCATCATGCTCAAGGGGGCAGGAACCGGCGACCTGGCCAGCGAGATCATCTGGCTTACTGCGTTGATGGTGGCGGTCATGGTGATTGCCGTGACGCGGTTCCGGCGCACGCTCGACTGAGTGCGCGGGTGAGTGCTGCGGGTGAGTGTGTAAGCGCGCGCGGCTGATCACCCCTGATCAAACAGTTTTGAACGCACGCGTCTGCCCCCTTATTCAGCCTGGATTTGCGCGGTTTTGCGCGCCTCGCGCCGTGCCTTGCACCTATTGGCAATGGCGCCATTGCTGTATCCATACGAGCATAGCTCATGCTATATCGGTTTTAACATAGGTTGCGTAAAACGCTTCCAACTCCCGGGAGGAGTTCATGATCGAGAAGACGCTGGCCGAGCTCGGCAATCAGATACGCATTCGCCCTCGTTACGATAATTTTATTGGAGGGCAATGGGTTGCGCCTGTCAAAGGGCAGTATTTCACCAACCTCACACCGGTCACCGGAAAGCCGATCTGTGAAGTGGCCCGGTCCACCGCGGAAGACATCGAAGTGGCGCTTGATGCGGCCCACAAGGCCAAGGACGCGTGGAACCGCACATCGGCGGGTGAGCGTGCCGGCTTACTGCTGAAGATCGCCGACAGGCTCGAACAGAACCTGAAACTCGTGGCGACGGTCGAAACGCTCGACAACGGCAAGCCGATCCGCGAGACGATGGCGGCGGACATTCCGCTGGCGATTGATCATTTCCGCTACTTCGCGGGCTGCATTCGCGCGCAGGAAGGGGCGATTTCCGAGATCGACCACGACACCGTCGCCTATCATTTCCACGAGCCGCTGGGCGTTGTCGGCCAGATCATCCCCTGGAACTTCCCGATCCTGATGGCGGCGTGGAAAATTGCACCGGCACTGGCGGCCGGCAACTGCATCGTTCTCAAGCCCGCCGAGCAGACTCCGATGAGCATCATGGTCGTGATGGATCTTATCGGCGATCTGTTGCCGCCAGGTGTCTTGAATGTTGTCAACGGTTTTGGTGTCGAGGCGGGCAAGCCGCTGGCCAGCAACAAGCGCATCAACAAGATTGCGTTCACAGGTGAGACGACGACGGGGCGCCTCATCATGCAGTACGCTTCGGAGAACATCATCCCCAGCACCGTGGAACTCGGCGGCAAGTCTCCCAACATATTTTTTGCCGACGTGGCGCTGGCGGACGATGAATTCTTCGACAAGGCGCTCGAAGGTTTTGCCATGTTTGCCTTGAACCAGGGCGAGGTCTGCACGTGCCCGTCACGCGCGCTGGTGCATGAATCGATCTATGACCGGTTCCTGGATCGCGCCATCGCGCGGGTCGAGAAAATCCGTCAGGGTCACCCGCTCGATCCCTCGACGATGATCGGTGCGCAAGCTTCCAACGACCAGCTGGAGAAAATCCTCTCCTATATCGATATCGGCCAGCAGGAAGGTGCCAAGGTTCTCACCGGCGGCATGCGCACCGTGTTCGAAGGGGAGACGGCGGAGGGCTACTACGTCAAGCCGACGGTGTTGGAAGGCCATAACAAGATGCGCATCTTCCAGGAGGAGATTTTCGGTCCAGTGCTGGCGGTGACGAAATTCAAGGACGACGAGGAGGCGCTGGCGATTGCCAACGACACGCTGTTTGGTCTCGGTGCCGGCGTGTGGACGCGCAACGGGACGCGGGCCTATCGTTTCGGCCGCTCAATCCAGGCGGGGCGTGTGTGGACGAACTGCTATCACCTCTACCCGGCGCACGCTGCGTTCGGTGGCTACAAGCAGTCGGGCATTGGTCGCGAGACCCATAAAATGATGCTCGATCATTATCAGCAGACCAAGAACATGCTGGTCAGCTACAGCCCGAAAGCGCTCGGGTTCTTCTGAGCGCGATGATCCTGAATGGTCGATTTCGGATTATTTTGACGCGCGAATGAAGGTTCGCGCGTCGATCTTTCCATCAGGCGGCGGGTGTGCCGTGGGAGAAGGAGGAGTGCAGATGGTTGAGCGTGTCTCAGCGACGCCGCAAGCGCTGGAGCTGATCAAGACGCTTGCAAGTTCGCATGGGCCCCTGCTGTTTCATCAATCAAGTGGCTGCTGCGATGGCTCGGCGCCGATGTGCTATCCGGCGGGCGAGTTCCGTATCGGTGGGCAGGATGTGAAGCTCGGCGAAATTGGCGGCATGGCGTTCTATATGAGCGCGTCCCAGTTCGAATACTGGCGGCATACGCATTTGATCATCGATGTGGTCAAGGGGCGCGGCTCGGGCTTTTCGCTCGAAGCGCCCGAAGGCGTGCGCTTCCTCACCCGCTCGCGTGTGTTCAATGAAGATGAGATTGCCGCGCTCGATGCCGAAACGGCCTGAGGCTTGCCAGGTCGAGCCTTGAACATACCCGTCATTTGGAAATTCAAAAATTGCGAGCGTCACTTTCCATGCCAAGAACACTCAACATCGATCGGGCCGCCCGGTTCCTCATTCACAGCTATGGGGATGAGTGCGCCAAGATTGCCTATCAGCGACTGGTGAACTGCCAAGACCAGGGCGATCACGCCGCTGCAAGTGCGTGGAGGCTTGTAATGCGCAAGGTTGTTGACTTGCATTTCCGCCGCCCCAGCCGGGGGCGTATTCATTGATGCGTTCCATCATGCCAAAGGAAGAAAAATGCACAAGATTGTTGCCGCTGCCTGCCTTGCCGTTGCTGCCATGACAATGCCCGTCAAGGCGGACACATTGAGATTGTATGCCGCTGGCAGTCTCAAGGCTGCGCTGGGTGACGTGGCACGCTCATTCGAACAGGAGAGGGGCGGCAAGGTTCACGTCGAAACGGAGTTCGGTGCGTCGGGTCTGCTCCGCGAGCGCATCGAAAAGGCGAGCACGCCGACGTCTTTGCCTCCGCCAACATGAAGCATCCACAAACACTCGCCGATGCCGGACGCTCGGCGGGCAAGGTTCGCATGTTCGCGCGCAATCAACTGTGCGCAATCGCGCAGCCAAGTGTCGATGTCACTTCCGATACCCTGCTCGATCGCATGGTGTCAGCGCAAATTCGCCTTGGCACATCGACACCAAAAGCTGATCCTTCTGGCGATTATGCCTTTGCGCTGTTCGGCAAGGCGGAGGCGCTGCAGGCGGGTGCGAAGGCAGCTCTGGAAGCCAAGGCCCTGAAGCTGACGGGCGGTCCAGATACCCAGAAAGCACCCGATGGTCGCAACCAGTATGGCTGGGTGATGTCGCAGAACAAGGCTGACATCTTCCTCACCTACTGCACGAACGCGGTGCTGGCGCAGAAGGACACGCCGTCACTGAAAATCGTGGAGGTGCCTGCTGCGCTGGCTGTCGGCGCGGATTATGGAGTGATCGTCATGAAGGATGCGCCGGCGGATGGTGAAGATCTCGCCGACTTCATTCTTTCTCCCACAGCCCAGAAGATCTTGCGCGCGTATGGCTTTGGGGTAGGTGAGGACATCAAGAAGTGAGGCAAGAGTTCACGACGTGAGGGAACACTTCAAGACGTGAAATTGTGAAACTTGCAATGCAAACGCCGCCTGAGGTTTCTTCCCTGGCGGGGTTTTTCTAGATCGTTTCCGCTTTAGGCGGAATCGATCTTATCTGTTATCGCTCACGAGCCGCACCGGCCTTCGGCCTGGCTCTGCGCGGGCGCGGCGCAGTGGCGCCGGGCCGCAGTCGCGGCCTGAGCGCTCCACCTAAGCCTGAAGCGCTCTATTCCACCACATTAACCGCGGCAGAATGATCCCGCACTATCGCACGACGCGATAGAGCAGGTCAGAGTTTGGTGGAACCGCGTCAGCCGATCAGGCCTGCTCCATCTGTTTGTTTAAGAGACTGATCCACGCCTTCGGTGGAACCACACGTGGTTCCACCTCAGCCGATCAGGCTCTAATCGACGGCGAGTATGACCTCGCTGGCCTTGATCACGGCGGAGACCTTTTTGCCAACGGCAAGGCCAAGCTCCTCGACGGCATCGACGGTGACCGTGGAGGTGATGACGTTGCCGCCGCCGATGTCGATCTTCACCTGCGCTGCCACCGCGCCCTTCTTGATGTCCTTGACCGTGCCGGCGAGGATGTTGCGCGCGCTGAGTTTCATGACGGTTCTCCAATCGTTGCAATTCGTATGGCTCGCACATGGCATTGCGGGCTGAGGATTTGAAGGGGGCGCTGGCTTGTGTCGCAGATGCGCGCGTGGGCTCAGTGGATGTAGTCGGGAATGCACACCGTGTGGCCGCCTGCAATTGTTTCGATTGCGACATTGATTGCGTAAACCGTGCGCAATTTTTCAGGCGTAAGGACCTCGGCGGGGGCGCCGTCGGCGATCAAGCCGCCATTGTGGAGCAGGAGGACGCGCGATGCGGTTGCGAATGCGTGATCGGGCGCATGGGTAGACAGAACGACGCCGAAGCCACGTGCAGCAAGCTGCCTGATCTGCGAAAGCACCTTGACCTGATTGCCAAAGTCGAGGCTGGCGGTGGGCTCGTCCATGACGATGAGGCGGGTTTCCTGGGCAAGGGCGCGCGCGATCAGCGCCATCTGTCGCTGCCCGCCGCTGATGCGGGTGTAGGGCTGATCGGCAAGGTCGGCGATGCCGAGCAGGGTGAGGGCGTTGCGTGCCTTTTCGCGATCGAGTTCGGAGGGGGCGGCAAACAGGCCGAGATGCGCCGTGCGCCCCATCATCACCATGTCGATGACGCGGTAGGGGAAGTGTGCGGCGTGCGCTTGCGGCACATAGGCGATGGTGCGGGCGATCTGCTGGCGCGACATGGTCTGGAGTGGCGTATCGGCGATCTTCACGTGTCCTGCCTGCATCGGGATAAGCCCCAGCAGTGTCTTGAACAGCGTCGTCTTTCCTGACCCGTTCGGCCCCAGGAGGCAGACGATTTCGCCAGCGCGGACGGCAAGGTTGACACCGCGACCGACGGCCTTGCCTGGATAGCCAAAACCCAAACCGTGCGCGCTGATGAGTGGCTCATGCCTTGCTTCACTCACGACCAGCCCTCCTCGCCGCGCGCCAGCAGCCACAGGAAGAACGGTGCGCCGATGATGGCGGTGAGGACGCCAAGCGGGATCTCGATTGGCGCCAGTGTGCGCGCCAGCGTATCGATCAGCAGCATATAGGCTGCGCCCATCAGCAATGCCGCGGGCAGCAGGCGGTTGAAGTTGGGTCCAACCAGCATGCGGGCCAGATGCGGGATGACGAGGCCGATCCAGCCGATGACGCCGGCGACCGCGACGACGCTTGCCGTCATCAGTGTGGCGGCAGTCACGACGATGAGACGCAGGCGACCCGCTTCGATGCCGAGCGCCCGGGCTTCCTCATCGCCCAAGGAGAGGACATTGATGCGCCAGCGCAGAAGCACCAGCGGAACAAGGCCGATGAGCACGAGGGGGGCGGCCGACCAGACCTCGGCGCCACGCACGCTTGCAAGACTGCCAAGCAGCCAGAAGACGATGGCGGGGAGCTGGTCATAGGGGTCGGCGAGGATCTTGAGCAGTGAAATGGCCGCTCCAGCAAGCGAACCGACGACGACGCCGGCGAGGACGAGGATCAGGACGGGCTCGCGGTTGTGCACCATGCTGGCGATGAGATAGACCAGCCCGACCGTGACAAGTCCACCGACAAAGGCGAGCAACTGAATGCCGGCGACGGGCAGCGACAGGAAAAGGCCGAGCACGGCGCCAAGTCCTGCGCCGCTTGAAACGCCGAGGATGTCGGGCGAGACCAGCGGGTTGCGGAACAGGCCCTGATAGGCGGCGCCGGCGGCGGCCAGCGCGGCACCGACCAGCACCGCGGCGAGCACGCGCGGCAGCCGTATCGAAAACAGCACCGTATCGACCTGACTGGTGGAGCTGGAGCCTGTCATCGCGCGCCACAGTGCGCCCGCCATGTCACCAGCTGACAGCGGATATTTGCCGATCGCGATGGCGGCGAGCATCAAGGCCACCAGCACGAGTGCCAGCCAGGCAATGGTCATCAATGCGCTGTCGCTGCGCCATGCAGCAAGGTGCGCGGCCAGTCGGCTCATGGTCTGTTGGTCATTGGTGGGGGCGCGCCGTGCGACCATGAAATCAGCCTGTCGATTTCCGCTTCGCTGAGGTCCACATGATAGAACAGCGCATAGAATTCGCGCGTCATCTGTTTTGGATCTTGCTGAAATTTGTCCGGATAGAACAGTGTCGGGAGCCACTTGAGGCCGATGACGCGATTGAGTGAGGGTGGCTGGTCGATCCAACCGAACGGTGCAGTAGGCGCCAGGTAGACACGCTTTTTCTTGACCGCGTCAATTCCCGACCAGAGCGGGTCGGTCCAGACATTTTCGTAAAACAGCCGATCCCACGTCAGGATCGTATCGGGATTTGCAACGATGACCTGTTCGATGGAGGTGCGCGCCAATCCTTTGCGGCCGTCATTGCTCTCGGCCACGTTGCGTGCGCCGGCGCGCTCTATGATCTCGGTGTTGATGGAGCCCTTGAGGCCGGTCTCCAGACCGTCGGGACCGCGCGCGAGATAGACGCGCGGGCGCGCGTCGGGCGCGATCTCTATAAGGGTACGATCGATCTGGGTGAACGTGTCTTCGACATAACGCGCAAGCTTCTCGGCACGCTCCGTGACGCCGAGGATCCGTCCTAGGAGCCGCAAGGAGGCAGGCGTGGCGGCAAACCGTCCGTCGATCAGCACATAAGGAATGCCGGTCTGGGCCTGGGTGTTGTCGGCAAGCGAAACATAGGTGTCGCGCACCGAGCCGAAGTCGAGGATCAGGTCCGGCTTGGTCTTCAACACGACTTCGAGATTGGCGGTGCCGCCACGTCCGGTCAGCCGGCCGAGGCTTGGCAGATCGCGATAGGGCTGGGCGATATAGGGTCGCTCTTCGGGCTTGGGCGCATTGGGCCAGCCGGTCATCTTTTCGGGTGCCAGGATATAGAGCAGGATCGCGGCAGGCGGTCCGGCGGCGAACACCCGCTCGATCCGGTCGGGCACCTCCAGCGTGCGCCCGGCGCTGTCGGTGATGGTTCGCGCTGCGGTCGGTCCCACGGGCATCGCCATCGCCAGCAGGAGGCCTGCGAGACGTGCAAGGCGGGGCAGCAAAGGGCGCATCTTGATGATCATCCCTCCAGATCACACGTTCGGTGCGCGTGTAAAAGACACAAAGCGTGCAGGATTATGCGCGCCATCGTCGCCGACTTTTTGGCAATGCCAGGATCGCGCCCCGGGGTCGTGGCTCAGGGACCGGGCCCCGGCTCCTGGTGGCCTGATGCGCGTGGGTGGCTGGTCATGGAGCGGTGTCTTGGGCTAAAGTCTTAGTCGTCCGTCCGGCAAATGGCGGTGCCGGCAGCATTGTGTGCCGTGTGGACCGCCGCAGAAGATCAAGAACAATCAAGAAAAAGCGAGCATCATGAAGGCCTGAGTTTTGATGGTTGCGGGCGGATCCTCGACTGGATGCGCGCCGTTGGCAGCCTGTGTGCCGCCGGGGCAGGGGCTCGGCTGACAATGGTGACGCATCCCGATACCTCGCGCGCTGCAGTTGGCGCTCGCCCATCGGTGGTCATTGCCGATCGCAATCCCGTGGTGCGCGCCGGCCTTCAGGACTTTCTGTCAAAGGATGGCCGCTACAACGTGGAGCCGGCCGTCGACACCGGCAATGCGTTTTTAGAGATCAGCCAGGCGCGCCCACACTGCGTGGGTGTCGTCGGTTGGACGCTGCCAGACATGACGGCGCTCGATCTGCTCGAGGTGATCAAGCGGCGCCAGCTTGGTGCGCGTGTCATCATCTATGCAAACGATGACAGTGCCGAGACGTTGCGTCAGGCGGTACGTGCGGGGGCATGGGGGTTCATTTCCAAAAACGAAGATCCCACAGCATTGCTGGAGACGATTGCAACGGTCGCGCGCGGACGCCTTTGCCTTCCCTATATCGACATCGAGCGGCTGACGAGCGATCCGATTGATCTGTTGACCAAGCGCGAGAAGGAGCTGCTGGGTGCACTCGCGCAGGGCTGGACCAACCTGCAGATCGGCTCGCGGTTTGGCATCTCCGGCAATACGGTGAAGTATCACCTGAAGAATCTTTACGACAAGCTCGGCGTGAAGAACCGCGCCATGGCGGTGGCGCTCTACATGTCATCGCCCTCAGCTCCACCGGTCAATGGAGCGATGGCGTCCGATGAGGACTGGTAGCGCGAGCGCGCACGTTTGGATGCGACCTATGCGCGGCTTGCCTGTTCGCTGATGGGCGGCAAGTCGTTTTGCAGCATTGCCTCTTTGGGCTGTGTTTGTCGTGCGCGGTTGCTTCTCCCGACCAGCGTTCGCTGACGGTTAATTGGCTCAACGCGCATCGACGAAAGAGCGATTGCGCGAGATGCTCGCACATGCGAGCGTGATGGTGCGTTGCGACATGAAGCGTTCGCCGCGACAAACACGCACATGAAGCATGCGGACTGCATGCACAGGTGAACGTCGCGCGCATCACAACCACCCATAAGGGTGGGCGCACTGCCGCACGCATTGGTCATTCCTATCCACTTGGGCACAAACTGCCTACCCGAGACGAGTGCATTCGTGCCCGCGCGGGTGTTGCTCCAGCGCGTGATCCACGTGATTGTGCCGCCGGTTGCTCATGTGCCTTTCGCCACATCGCGGATCGGCTGCTCAACGCCTTGTGCGTGCGCACGCGCGCAGGCGGGTGTCGTCGTGAAAGTCGCAGACAGGTTTTTTGCGCAGCCCAGCGAACAATGAATGACCTTTGGAGGAGACACGATGCTGGTTCAGCCCCACCTGTTCATTCCCGGACCGACGAACATTCCTGAAGCTGTCCGTATGGCAATGAACCTGCCGATGGAGGACATGCGCTCACCTGAGTTCCCCAAGTTCACGCTGCCGATCTTTGAGGACCTCAAGAAGGTGTTCAAGACGAAGGACGGCCGGGTGTTCCTTTATCCCTCGTCAGGAACGGGTGCTTGGGAAGCGGCGATCCAGAACACGCTGGCCATCGGCGATACAGTATTGATGAGCCGCTTTGGTCAGTTCTCGCTGCTGTGGGTGGACATGGCCGAGCGTCTGGGGCTCAAGGTGATCTTGTGCGATGAAGAGTGGGGCACCGGCGTGCCGCTCGAAAAGTATGCCGATATCCTTGCCAAGGACACGGCCCACGAGATCAAGGCGGTGTTTGCCACGCACAACGAGACGGCGACCGGCGTCACCAGCGACATCGCCGGCATTCGCAAGGCCCTCAATGAGGCCAAGCATCCCGCACTACTGATGGTCGACGGCGTTTCCTCGGTCGGCTCGCTCGACATGCGCATGGGCGAATGGGGTGTCGACTGCTGCGTGTCGGGCTCGCAGAAGGGCTTCATGCTGCCGACGGGCCTGGGCATCCTCGCCGTCAGCCAGAAGGCGCTCGACGCCAACAAGTCGCTTAACGGTCGCATGAACCGGACCTATTTCTCGTTTGAGGATATGATCAAGACCAACGATCTTGGCTACTTCCCTTACACGCCGGCAACGCAGCTGATCCGCGGCTTGCGCGCGTCGCTCGATCTCATCGAGGCCGAAGGTCTGGACAACATCTTCGCCCGTCATCATCGCATGGCTGAGGCGGTGCGCCGCGCCGTCGAGGCCTGGGGCCTGAAGGTGTGTGCAAAGGAGCCCAAGTGGTACTCCGATACGGTGAGCGCGATCCTGGTGCCGGACGGCATCGACAGCAACAACGTCGTGAAGACCGCCTATTACCGCTACAACACATCGCTGGGCGTCGGCCTCAACAAGGTTGCCGGCAAGGTGTTCCGCATCGGCCATCTGGGTGCTCTCGACGAGGGCATGATTGGCGCGGCGCTGTTCAACGTTGAGATGGCATTGCTCGATTGTGGTGTTAAGATCAAGGCCGGCTCGGGCACGGGCGCGGCGGCTGAATACTTCCGCTCAACGGCCACCAAGTCCGCGACGAGCGTGACTACAATGGCAGCCAAGAAGGCTGCCTAATTCCTCGGGCGGCGTCAAAAGCGCCGCCTTTCATTCATGTCGATTGCGCGCAATGCAGCCCTGGTTGCGAGATCAAGCGTGTGTCTGCTGATCAACGCGTGGCTGAAAACATCCAAGGAATACCTCTATGAGCTTCACACTTCACCCTCTTCGCAAGCAGCGTCTGCAGCGCTCGGAGCTGGCATGCCCCGGTTCGAACACGACAATGATCGACCGCGCCTTCAAGAGTGCGGCTGATTTTGTGTTCCTTGATTGTGAAGACGCGGTGGCGCCGCCCGATAAGGAGCAGGCGCGCAAGAACATCATCCAGGCTCTCAATGATCTGGATTGGCGCGGCGCGGGCAAGACGGTGTCGGTGCGCATCAACGGGCTCGATACGCACTATATGTATCGTGACGTCGTCGACATCATGGAGCAGGCCGGCGGCAAGCTCGACACGATCCTCATTCCCAAGGTCGGTACGCCTGCGGATGTCTACACGGTCGAATGCATCATGAGCCAGATCGAGATGGCAAAGGGCTTCAAGACTCCGGTCGGCACGGAAGCCTTGATCGAAACGCCGCTCGGCATGGCCAACGTCGAGGCGATTGCGGCAGCTCCGAGCCGGCTTGAGGCGATGCACTTTGGTGTTGCCGACTATGCCGCCTTCAACAAGGCGCGCACCGTCGTGATCGGTGGTCTCAATCCGGATTATCCGGGTGATCAATGGCACTTCGCGCTGTCGCGCATGACGGTCGCCTGCCGTGCCTATGGTCTGCGTCCCATCGACGGACCGTTCGGCGACTTCTCCGATCCCGATGGCTATACGGCAGGCGCCAAGCGCGCCGCAGCACTCGGCGTCGAAGGCAAGTGGGCGATCCACCCCTCACAGATCGAGCTGGCCAACGCGGTGTTCTCGCCGCTTCCCGCTGAGATCGAAAAGGCCGAGCGCATCCTCGTCGCCTTGAAGGAAGCCGAGGCGCAGGGCAAGGGTGCTGCCTCGCTCGATGGCAAGATGATTGATGCCGCATCGGAGAAGATGGCCAAGAATATTCTGGTCGTTGCCGAGCAGATCAAGAAGGCCGCAGCCAAACAGGGCAGCTGAGCCGCGCCTGGCGTGGCTTGGGTCATCACGAACCCAACGGAATGCTCTTTCAGGGAGTCCCAAATGGATATTCATGAATACCAGGCGAAGGAACTTCTCGCGAAATTCGGCGTGCCGATTCCGCGTGGCGGTCTGGCCTATAGTCCCGAGCAGGCGACCTATCGTGCCAATGAGATCGGTGGATCGAAGTGGGCGGTGAAGGCGCAGATTCACTCGGGCGCGCGCGGCAAGGCCGGCGGTATCAAATTGTGCCGCAACGATTCGGAGTTGTGGGAGGCGGCTGACGAACTGCTGGGCAAGCGTCTTGCCACCGTGCAGACCGGGCCACAGGGGAAAATCGTTTCGCGCCTCTACATTGAAGAGGCAACCGAAATCGACCGAGAGTTCTATCTGTCCTACGTGATGGATCGCGGTGCTGAGCGCATCGTGGTTGTTGCTTCGGCGGCAGGTGGCATGGACATCGAGGAGATCTCCCACAAGGAGCCTGATTCAATTCTGCGTGTGGCGGTCGATCCGGCGGTTGGCATGCAGGCCTTCCAGGCGCGCGAGCTGGCGTTCGGTCTTGGCGTCGAGCCCGATCTGGTGCAGCGGCTGGAGCGCATTATCCTTGGTGCCTATCGCGCATTCCGTGACCTGGATGCGACGCTCGTGGAGATCAATCCGTTGGTGATCACGAAGGAACGCGCCATCGTTGCACTCGATGCCAAGATGTCGTTTGACGAGAACGCTCTCTTCCGGCGACCGCAGATCTCCGAATTGCGCGATAAGAGCCAGGAGGATACGCGCGAGACATATGCATCGGATCGTGGACTGTCCTATGTCGGTCTGGAAGGCGATATCGGCTGCGTCGTCAATGGCGCGGGGCTTGCCATGGCCACGCTCGACATGATCAAGATCACCGGCGGTGAGCCTGCCAACTTTCTTGATATCGGTGGCGGTGCCAGCCCGGAGCGCGTCCAGAAGGCATTTCGTGCGGTCCTCAAGGACAAGAACGTAAAGGTGCTTCTGGTCAACGTCTTTGCCGGCATCAACCGTTGCGATTGGGTGGCGAAGGGCGTTGTCGAGGCGATCAAGGAACTGGAAATCAAGCTTCCGGTTGTTGTCCGTCTTGAGGGCACCAACGTTGAGGAAGGCCGCAAGATCCTGGAGCAGTCGAGCGTTCCGATCATCACCGCGGAGACGCTGGGAGAGGCCGCGCAGAAGGCCGTTGCGGCTGCCAAGAGCAGCACGCAGGCTGCGGCCTGACAAGGAGGAGCGATAGATGGCTATCTTCATCAACGAGAATACGCCGATCCTGGTTCAGGGCTTCACTGGTCGTATCGGTACGTTCCATTCACAAGAAATGATCGACTACGGCACCAACGTGGTCGGCGGCATCACCCCGGGCAAGGGCGGCACGACCCATCTTGGTCGACCTGTCTTCAACACTGTGAAAGGCGCCGTTGACGAGACGGGTGCGGAAGCTTCCATCGTCTTCGTGCCGCCGCCGTTCGCCGCCGATGCGATCATGGAAGCGGCCGATGCCGGCATCAAATACTGCGTGTGCATTACCGACGGCATCCCGGCGCAGGACATGATCCGCGTCAAGCGCTACATGCGCCGTTACAAGAAGGATACGCGCATGCGGCTGACTGGCCCTAACTGTGCGGGAACGATCAGTCCGGGCAAGGCGATGCTGGGCATCATGCCGGGCCATATCTATCAGCCCGGACGGATCGGCATTATCGGCCGATCAGGCACACTGGGCTATGAGGGAGCCTCGCAGATGAAGGCGCTGGGTATCGGTGTTTCGACCAGCGTCGGCATTGGCGGCGATCCGATCAATGGTTCGTCATTCCGCGACATACTCGAAGAGTTCGAGAAGGACCCTGAGACGGATGCGGTGTTGATGATTGGCGAGATCGGCGGACCGCAGGAAGCGGAAGCAGCCCAATTCGCCAAGGAGCATATGAAAAAGCCGGTCTTGGCCTACATTGCTGGTCTGTCGGCGCCGAAGGGCCGTCGCATGGGGCACGCTGGTGCGATCGTATCGGCTTACGGCGAATCGGCAGCAGAGAAAGTTGATATCCTCAAGGCCGCGGGTGTCACCATTTGCCCGACCCCGGCCGAAATGGGGGCGACTGTCGCCAAGGTGGTCGCAACGCTCAAGAAGGTCGCTTAATGACCCGTGTGCCGCAACTCTGGTTGCGGCCGATCAGAGGGCGGCGGTGCCGTCCTCATTCCTGCTCCGGGACCATCGTGTCCCGGAGTTCTCCGTCTGTCCTCGCGTGACTCAGCGAGCCAACGCGCCTGGTCGAGGATGGACGATGGTCAAATTCAATCCTACCTGCCTGATCCGCAGCGCTACGACAACAGGAACACGCTGATGCAGTCTGATGCAGTCAACGAAATCACCCTCCGTGAAGAGCTGCGGCGGTTGCGTGCGCAGGTTCCCGATGCGCCGCAACTCAATCCGATCGTTTCGATCGCGTTTGACATGTCGCGAAAGCTCGAAGCTGGCGAGATGTCGCTTGATGATTTGCGGGCGCTGGCGACGCGACTCATGGATCGCGCGTGCATCAACCGGGCGCGGAAATTGCGCGCCCGTATCGGCTTTATCGAGCATGCCGAGACCTTGCGTGAGTTCAGCGCCTTCATTGAAAGCAGAATTCCAGATGGTTCGTCCGAAGGTGATCCATTCGAGGTGTTTGCCGAGCGATGGGTCAGACCACGCAACGGCGTGGTGTTTACCGCCCATCCCACGTTCGGTCTTTCCGAGGCGCTGACGCGGCGTATGGTCGAGATTGCGTTGGCGGACGACAATTCCGTTGATGAGAAGATCGGCGTGCCGCATCGGCCCGACGACAACATCGATCTGACCTACGAGCATTCGCGTGCCATGGAAGCGGTGCGCAATCTGCGCAGCGGCTACTATGAGCTGCTCAACGCATTCTTCTCCGTTACGGCGCAGCATTTCGGGGATCGCGCCTACACGATGAAGCCGAACTTCACGACGATTGCCTCATGGGTCGGCTATGATCTGGATGGGCGCACCGACATCGTGTGGAGCCGCTCGTTCGTTCTCAAGCTGCAGGAAAAGCATTCGGCGCTGAATGACATCCGGGAGCGCTTCTTGACGATCCGGCACCGCATTGCCAACGATGAAGGCATCATGCGGGTTGCGCGGCAGATCACCGGCAAGCTTGATCTGGCCATCGCCGCGGTTGACGAGCAGATCAAGGCTTTGACGAATGCGCTTCAGGACGGCGGCGGTCTGGCGCGTGCGGCCAATGTCATTACGCGCGGTGACAGCTACAACCTGACCTCCACGCAGCCGGTTACCTCACTCATTGAGGACATGATCGCAAGCGTGGAGACGCCGCAGATCAAGCGCCAGCTTGCCGCGCTCAATGGCCTCATCAGGGCAACAGGCCTTGGTACGGCGCACATCCATGTGCGCATCAACGCCAGCCAGCTCAACAATGCTTTCCGCGCCTATGTTCATGAGCCGTGGACGCGTGACCTTTCGGAACGGCAGGCGTTGCAGCGGATCGTGGAGATGATTGGCGACGTCAAGGAGGAAAGCGTCAACTTCCAGACGCTCGATCTGGAAACGGCGACGGCGATCCGTCAGTTCGCACTCATCGCGCAGATCAAGAAGTATGTCGATGCCGATACGCCGATCCGGTTCCTGATTGCCGAATGCGAATCGCCGGCAACGGTGCTGATCGCCGTGTTCTTCGCCAAGCTGTTCGGTGTTTCCGATATCGTCGACATCTCGCCATTGTTCGAAACGCCGGAGGGCCTGGAGACGGGTGCGCGCCTGCTCGAACGCCTGCTTGAGGAGCAGACCTATCGCGACTACGTCAAGGGTCGCAGGCGGTTGAGCATCCAGACCGGCTTTTCCGATGCGGGTCGTTTCATCGGGCAGATCTCGGCGACGCTTGCGATCGAACGATTGCATTTCGCGCTCGCCGAGATGCTGGCGCGTGCCGATCTGGGGGACGTGGAGGCGTTGATCTTTTCCACGCATGGCGAATCGATGGGGCGCGGTGCGCATCCCGACGATCTCAAGAACCGTCTTCGGTATGTGTTTTCAGATGAGGCGCGGCGCCGGTTCGCCCGCTACAACCTGCCGCTGAAGCATGAGACCAGCTTCCAGGGCGGCGATGGCTACATGTGGTTTGCAAACCGGGGCCTGACGACACGCGCTCTGGCGACGATCATCATGGATGGTGCTCAGCCGGTCGATGGTGAGGATGCCCTTTA
>JAXGRZ010000170.1:0-5642 GCA_040765305.1 Hyphomicrobiaceae bacterium
AGGACCATCATGCGCGCATCTACATCGACTTGAAGGACAGCTTCGAAGGCGCCAAACGCACAATCACGATGCGCGCGCCCGAAATCGATCCGCACGGCCATGTTGTCCTGCAAGAGCGAACACTCAATGTCGAAATTCCCAAGGGGATCCAGGAGGGACAGACCATCCGCCTCAAGGGGCAGGGCACGCCAGGGATAGGTCGCGGTGTGGCGGGAGACCTTTATCTGGACGTGGCCTTCAATGCTGACCGGCTCTACCGCGCATCGGGCAAGGACATCTATTTCGACCTGCCGGTGGCGCCCTGGGAGGCGGCGCTGGGCGCCAGCGTCAAGGTGCCCACACCGTCGGGTGCGATCATGATGAAGATCCCGCCAGGCTCTGGTGGCGGCCGGGAGTTGCGCATCAAGGGGCGCGGTCTGCCGGCGCGCGAGCCAGGCGATCTTTATGCCGTGCTCAAGATTGTGCTGCCGCCCGCCGACAGCGACAAAGCCAGGGACGCCTATCGCGCCATGGAGCGCGATCTGGCGTTTGATCCGCGTGCGAAACTGGGAGTGGCGTCATGACCGACAAGGCTCAAAAAGGTTCTGCACGCGCGAGCACGGATGCCGAAATCGTCGGCACGCAGGGCGACAGTACGTTGGAAGACGTCTGCCTGGCCTGCCAAGTGGAAGCCAGTTGGGTGGCTGACCTTGTCGAACATGGTGCGCTCAATCCGCTGGGACGAACGCGCAGCGAGTGGCGCTTTACACAGATCAGCCTCGTGCATGTCGCCAGGGCCAAGCGGCTGGAGCGCGATCTCGGTCTCAACGTGCCCGGCGTGGCACTGGCGCTCGACCTCATCGCCCAGATCGAAGATCTGCAGCGCCGGCTGCGGGCTTATGAGGGCAATGCCCCAACTTCGCGATCGAACCGGGATGAAGGCGAGGTGGGATGATAGCGAGGCGGAAGGAGGCACCATAACCCCTGCGCCGCGCAAGCCGTCAGAGAAGCCCCATATCGGTCGCGCCCGAAAGTGGGTATAGATCGCCGGAGACCAGATTACCGGATGAAAGGATCCGCCATGCTCAACCCCGAATCGCCGCCCGAGTTGGCAACGGCCAAGTGGTTGAATTCAAGTGAGAAATCTCCTCCAACGCTGGCTGC
Organism: Hyphomicrobiaceae bacterium; assembly: GCA_040765305.1. Taxonomy (GTDB): domain Bacteria; phylum Pseudomonadota; class Alphaproteobacteria; order Rhizobiales; family Hyphomicrobiaceae; genus JAEUMD01. The sequence goes on from JAXGRZ010000170.1 coordinate 1,144, forward strand.
GTCGAAGGGCAAGGTGGTGGTGCTTGGGGCCTTCCAGATGCACTGCCCCGGCTCGGTCAGCCATTTGTTGCCGCAGTTGGCGCGGCTTCATGCGCAGTTCCAGGATGACGAAGTCGAAGTGATCGGTCTGCACACGGTGTTTGAAAAGGCGGAGGCGCAAACGCCGGCCCAGCTGGAGGCCTTCCTGGAAGACAATCACTTTGATTTTCCCGTAGCCATCGACAAGCAGAACGGTGGCGCGCTGCCCGAAACGATGGATGCCTATGAGCTTCAGGGCACGCCGACGCTGCTGATCTTCGATCGCCAGGGCCGTCTGCGCCGGCATTATCTGGGACAGGTCGACGACATTCGCGTCGCCGCTGAAGTGATGGCGATGACGATCGAGGCGCGCGATGCGCCGCGTGAACAGTCGATTGCGCTGGAGCGGCGGCTGGCGGCGGTTCTGGTTGATCCCAACGACCACCAGCACGAGCATGAGGGTGGCTGCTGCGGCGGTCATGATCACGACCACGGCCATCACCATCATCACCACGATCACAGTCATAAGGGCGAGGATTCGTGCGGCGGCGATGGTAGCTGCGGGTGCAAGCATTGACAGACTGGCCGGTTGGCCAGGCGATCGAGCGCGGGCGGCTGCGGTGGACGTGTCCACGGGCCGCCTTTTTTCAGCGAGGCGAATCGCTGATTTTTGAGTGCATGCAACTCCATCAGGCCTGCTGCGGTGCTGTTTTCACGGGGTAGGTCTGGCGAGGCAAGCGAGGGATAGCCATGACCGCAGGTGACGCGGGACGGCGCGGCCGACGGACAGGCAAAGCGGCCAACGATAAGGCGACCAGTGATGACGTGCCGGCGGTGCGGGCGGTTCGCTCCGCGCGCAAGGCAGTGAAGGCGGGGAAGTCCGGCACGGCCAAGTCATCGCCCACGCGCGCGAGCTTCGACAAGAAGGTGATCGCGCTGGTTTATGATTTTGACGGCACGCTGTCGCCGCGACCGATGCAGGAATATGCGTTTCTGCCGCAGATTGGCGTTGATGCCGCGCAGTTCTGGAAAGAGACCAACCGCGTTGCGCGCGAGCAGGAGGCCGACCCGCTCATCACCTACATGCACCTGCTCTACAAGAAGGCCAAGGACGCGGGCGTGCGCATCGATCGCGACGATCTGGTTGCGCAGGGACGGGCTGTCGAGCTGTTTGCCGGTGTCATCGAATGGTTCGACGAGATCGGTTCCTATGTGGCGTTGCGATCGGAGAGCCAGGGCGTCACGGTGCGCCACTACATGATTTCATCGGGGCTGACTGAGATCATCGAAGGCACGCCGATCTACGATCGCTTCCATAACGTGTTCGCTTCGGAATACTGGTTTGACGCCTATGACCTGCCCTATCCCAAGCGGGTCATCACCGACACCGGCAAAACGCAGTATCTGTTCCGCATCAACAAGGGCGTGGAGGATCTGGGCGAGACGATCAACCAGCACATGCCGGAGATGGAGCGGCCGATCCCGTTCTCCAACATGATCTATTTTGGTGATGGCGAGACGGACGTGCCGTCGATGGCGGTGATGCGCAAGAACGGCGGCCATGCGATTGCCGTGCACGCTCCTGGCGAATCAAAGGACAAGTGCGTCGGCCTGTTCAAGGCCGGGCGCATCGATTTTTTTGCCGCCGCGGACTATCGGCGCGGATCGGATCTGTTCAAGCGCACCTGTCTGCTGATCGACCGGATGTTGGCCGATATCCGGGTCAAAGAGGAGCTGTGGGCGGTCGAACGCGAGCTCAAATAGCGGAAACATCGGCGGTGAATCACGGCCGCCGCACTGGCTTCTTGTTTGGTCGCATGTTCTTCACCGAGCCGGCGCCCACTTCGTCGGAAAATGCTTGTTCTTTGGTTTGTCGCATTTTCTTCGCCGAACCGGTGTCCACTTCGTCAGAAAATGCTCTGGCCTGCCGGGCGCTGGCACGTTTATAGTTGGTGGAAAGTCAGCGCGGGAGCATCAGGAGCGACCCAATGGACATCGACGACGTCACGGCCGAACTCGGTATTCTCATGACGCGGATGCAAAACGAGCCCGAGGATCGTCACGAAATTTATCTGACGGTGATGGAGAAGCTCAACGAGATGAAAGCCTTTGGCATGCCGCTGCCGGAGGATCTCGTCAAGTTGGAGGCGGCTCTGGAAGCGGAGTTTGCTGCCGACATGCGCGGCGGTAATGACAAAGGCTGAACGGCGCTGATCGTGGCCCACCGCGACATGTTGCGATTGGAAAGATGAAAGGCGCTCCACACACAGGAGCGCCTTTCGGTTTTCTGGTCTTTGGGATCTTATCGCTGGTCGCGGTAAGATACATTGCGCCGATCGAGCAGCGGCGTGATGCGCCGTACAGTGACGCGGCGATTGGCGCGCGATGGACCCTCGGTCGGCACTTTCAGGAATTCCTCGCCATAGCCTTGGATGACAAGGTTCTCCGGGGGAACGCGGAATTCCTCGGTCAGGATGTTGGCAACTTCCTCCGCGCGCCTGTCGGAGAGCGAGCGATTGGCGACCGCATCGCCGACGGCATCGGTGTGGCCCTCGATCAGGAATACTTCGTCGGGGTTGCGCTCGAGGATTCGATCGATGGCGCGCGCCAGCGTTTCCAGCTTGTTGAATTGGCGATCGTCGATGTCCCACGAGCCGGTATCGAAGTTGATCGAGTCGAGATCGATCCGGCGCATGCGCTCGCGCAGATTGTAGTTGAACAGCACCTGATCGAGCGTGTAGCGCGGGCCGATATCGTCGATTGGTGGAGCCATCAGGGCGCCGTAGATGTCGTCATAGCTGGCATGATCGTATTCGACGATGTAGCGGTCACGCGGTCCGCGGTAGTGCGGCGGATCGAGTGCGAGGATCAGTCCGGTTGCCAGTACGGCACCAGCGCCGATGGCCCCCCACTTGCGCCAGGTGCGGCGGTTGTCGATGAGAATGACGTCGCGGCCATCGCGGGTTCGGCGGTAGCGTCGGATCAGCCTGCCGTCGGGTGACGTTTCGGTGATGATCCGTGCCCCGTCAGGACTGATGATGGTGGTGATATTGCCACCACCCGGGCGGCGCTGGGTATCAGTGACCTTGCCGAAGCGGCGCAGCCGGCTCGTTTCATCGCGCATGATGTAGGAGCGATCGCCGCTGCGGATGATGCGGCGCGACTCAGGCTCTTCGAAGATCGTGGCGCCGCCGTCCAGTCGGCGTTCCTTGCGGCTGCTTTTCAGGGCGTCGATGTTGGCAAAGCCGCCGCGGCTCTCCTCCTGGCGCCGTTCGCTGCGCCAGCGTTTGCGATCGCCATCGGGGGCAAGAGCGCGCCTCTCCCGTGGGCCACCGGCATCGCGGCGATCGATCGCGGCGCCGCTTGGTTGCCGCAAGGTTGAGGGTGCCAGTTGGACCGCGCCTGACGGCTGGGTGGCGGCTGGCGCCGGGGCCTGCTGAACATCACGGCGCGAACGGCGCTCACCCGAACGATCGGGCTGAGTATTCAGCTCTCGCGTCGTTGCCCTGGGCGGCTGAGGGCTTGGCTGAACGGCCTGCGGTGCCATCGGCTGTATGGGCTGGCGGGCCGGTGCCTGCTGTTGGAGCTGGGGCGGTGGCTGGACCGGCGCTTGGCGCTGGAGTTGTGGCGGCGGCTGAGGCGGTGCTGCCTGGCGTTGGAGTTGCGGCTGGACGTCCCGTGTTCGCGGGGCACCCTCTCCGCCGCCTCGGGCACGCGGCGCGCGCTCAGTGCCTGGCGGACCAGCATCGCCACCGTCGCGGGTTCTGGGGCCGCGCCCGCCTTGTGGGCCGGGGGCGGCATCCCTCACTCTGGGGCCACGACCTGGCGCATCGCCCTCTGCACCCCTCGCCCTTGGGCCGCGCTCGCCACGGCCGCCTTGATCGTTGGGGGCGTCCCGTCTTCCTTTGTTGCGTTGGTCTTTCGGATTGTCTGGAGCGGGTTGCTCAGCTCCGGGACCTCGCTGGGCAAGGTCGAAGCGTCCGTCGACTGCTGGCTCAGCCATGGCCGCTGCTGCAAGCGCCAGGCTCGAGGCCGTCAGGGTGAAGCCCGCTGCCAGTGCAGTCCAGGTCGATCGGTCGAAATTTTGCATGTTCATGCAGTCCTCGTGGGCATCATTGCCCTCGCGGCGACGGGATTGCACAACTGTGGATGTTTGATGGCGCATGTCGTGAAACGCGCGGATGTGCAGGTAATTGCCTCGTGCGATATCGCCGCAGGAAAATCTCTCGGCCTCTACGTCAATCGGGCGCATGTGTCCGACAGATAGGCTGACGTCTTGACGCCCATGCCGTTATATGAGGACTGAGCAAGTGTCGCTTTGGTCGTTTCGTCGGCGTGGCTTTGTGCTGCTCAGGCTGAACTGTTTTTCCTGGCGTGCAACAAGATTTTCATGAGGCCTCCCGGTGCCGACGATCCTCATCACCGAGCATGTGCATGCCGATGCGCTGGCGCGGCTGCGGCGAGAGCCGGACTTCGAAGTC
>JAXGRZ010000171.1:0-5533 GCA_040765305.1 Hyphomicrobiaceae bacterium
CCCACGACGCGCCGGCACGCGCCTCTCAAGCCTCTTTGCGCTGGCGCACCTGCCGGCCAGCCATACGCGCCATGGTGCCATCCTTGTCGATGGCCTCGTGCTTGATCGCCCCCACGACATGCAAAATGATGGCAGCGATCAGCAGTTTGCCCCCCAGGCCATGCACCGCCTCGGAAACGTCGTGGAGTGCCTCGATCTCACCGAGAGCTGGAATGGTGAACAGGCCGAGCACGTCGATGCTACGGTTGTGCGACAGCGACATGAGCATGCCGGAAATGGGCATAAACAGCGTACCCAGCAGCAAGAACCAATGCGCCAGGGTGGCAGCAGTCTCCTGCCATGCGGGCGCATGCGACAGTGCGGCAGGAAAGCCCTGGTTCATGCGCCAGCCAAGCCGCCACACGGCCAACACAAGGATCGCCACGCCAAGCCCCTTGTGCCACCACATCAGCGCGGTCTTGGTGTCACCCTTTGGCATGTCTTCCAAGATAAGGCCGAACGCCAACATGCCGATCATCGCCAGGGCCAGCAGCCAATGCAGGCCGATTGTCTGAATGCTCAATCTATCTTTTTGATCTGTCATGGTTTTTCCATCAACGTTTGGTTTTATCTACAGGTATCCTTGGGTTAACGTTGGGAGTCGTGCATTCCGTCGCTCAACTATAGTCTTAATCCGTGCTCGCGATATCTCATGGCCTGGATCTGGCACTTCGTCCCCGAAGTGTCTCCACCGAGAAAAGCCAATCCTTTGTTTATGTTCTTGATTTTCTGATGTTTGATGACCCGCGCCGAAGACTCGAATATCAGATCCTGTACACGAGAGCCCTTTGCAATCCGATGACGTCGGTGCTGCACTGTTATTTCTCATTTGTCGCATTTACCTCGCCGAACCGGCAGGTGGTGTTGGCGCATGGGCGCGCGAGAGCCTTGAAACCGGCGCCAAGCGCGCGTAAGTGATCGCGCTATCAAGTCTTGCCACCCATCAGCGCGAAGGCCTTTTCGGCCGGCGCTTTTCTCAACGCTAGGGACGCAAAAGTCATGGGCTACAAGGTCGCTGTCGTCGGAGCCACCGGCAACGTGGGCCGCGAAATGCTGAACGTACTCAACGGGCGCAACTTCCCGGCCGATGAGGTGATCGCGCTTGCCTCGCGCCGCTCGATCGGCACGGAGGTTTCGTACGGCGACAAGACGCTCAAATGCCGCGACCTTGAGAGCTTCGATTTCCGCGGCGTCGATTTCTGCCTGATGTCGGCGGGCTCAGGCGTTTCCAAGCAATGGGCACCTAAGATCGGCCAGCAGGGCTGCATCGTCATCGATAACTCGTCGTGCTGGCGCTATGACCAGGACGTTCCATTGATCGTGCCCGAGGTGAACCCTGATGCGATCGCGGGATACCGCAAGAAGAACATCATCGCCAACCCGAACTGCTCGACGGCACAGATGGTCGTTGCCTTGAAGCCGATCCATGATGCGGCCAACATCAAGCGCGTGGTCGTCTCGACCTATCAGTCCGTGTCAGGCGCGGGCAAGGAGGCGATGGACGAGTTGTGGCAGCAGACCAAGGCGAAGTATGTGCCTGGCACCGAGGTGGCGCCGAAGAAGTTCACCAAGGAGATCGCCTTCAACTGCATTCCTCAGATCGACGTCTTCATGGAAGACGGCTACACCAAGGAGGAATGGAAGATGGTGGCGGAAACCAAGAAGATCATGGATCCGCGCATCAAGCTGACGGCGACGTGCGTACGCGTGCCGGTGTTCGTTGGCCATTCCGAGGCGGTCAATCTGGAACTTGAAAAGCCGCTGACGCCGGAAGAGGCGCGCGAGATCCTGCGCAACGCGCCGGGCATTGCCGTCGTCGACAAGCGCGAACCGGGCGGCTATGCGACACCGGTCGAGTGCGCCGGCGAATACGAAACCTACGTGTCGCGCATCCGCGAGGATGCCACCGTGGAGAACGGGCTGGCGATGTGGATCGTCTCGGACAATCTGCTCAAGGGCGCGGCCCTCAATACGATCCAGATCGCCGAGACGATGATCGCGCGCAACATGCTGAACAAAGCGGCCTAACCGCAGGCCGTCATCAAGACGCGCTCAGGTCCGCGCACTGCTCATGCCAAACGCCCGCTCGAAATCGAGCGGGCGTTTGGCGTTGTCGTCGAGCACGCCACAGGTGAGCATGCCGCAGTTAAGCGCAACCCGCTGCGATCAGTTCAGCGGAATGTTGAGCCAGAGCGATCCACCATAGCTATGGAAGTCATCACCGCCGATGCCATCGAAGTTACCCGCGACTCGCAAGCCCCAACCCCTCGGTGTCATGATGATCACGCCGCCTTCGACCTTGGCCCGGCTCGCATCGGACTGCACCATAACGCCATTGATCACCAGATCATCGGAATCGAAGTTGTAGATGCCGGTGATTGACGCGTGTGGCTCGATGGTCGTGCCATAAGACGTGCGGAACTGGTAGCCAACCTCGATCGTACCGGTGAAGCGCCCGATCGAAGCATCGCCGCCTTCCACCGTCTGGTTGAGGCTATTCCTGTAGGTATCGTATTCCTCGTGGCCATAGGCGAGACCGAGCTGCGGCGAGATACGCCAGGCGCCATACCGCTCGTTGCCGGTCAACGTGGCGCTGGTCAGCCAGCGCGTCGTATCGAAGCTACCGCGTCGGTACCCGTTGCTGTCATCGTTGAGATAGATATCGTTGTTCGATGTACCCCAGGCGGCGCGGGCATCGAAAAACAGCTTGTCGGTGAGGCGCACGCCGACATAGGGGCCGGCCATCCAACCGGTACCGTCGATCTTGCCCCTTTCTCCGGCCACTTGCGGATTGTTCTTGATATCCTCTGACGTGTCGTCGATTTGAACCAGCGCGCCGACCAGAACGCCGGGGGCGAGGAGGTAATCGGCGCCGACATAGAGGATACGGAAGTCGCCATCACGATTGACGCCGCCGACATCATCGCTATAGCGGCTGATGTGACCTTCCATCCAGATGTCGAACCCTGTGCGCGGCACGGCGAATGGATTGGCCATGCGCTGCCCATCGAAGCTGAGGCCGGCATTGGCCAATTTGGACTTCTGCTTGGCGGCCTCCTGCTCGGCCGCCATCTCGCGTAACTGGCTAAGGCTGGTGCCGAACTTGAATCCGCTCTGGGCCATGCCGAGCTGCGAAGCCTGTCCTGCAATCGCATTGAAGAAGGTATTGCCGCGTGGGGCGTCGCCATTTGGATTGGTGATGTCGCGCGGCTCATCATCGTTGGCGAAATACGGGTTGGTTCCATCGGACGGCTGGCCAAAGGCTGTGTTGCCCAGCATCATCATGGTACTCCGCTGCAGACTTGGCGCACCGACACCCGTGCTTGAGAATTTCAGCGGACCATCCTTAATGCTGCCGGTGTCTTTCATGCTCGGTGGCTGATCGTCCTGCAGCCGTCGCAGCATGCGGGCACGATCTGGACCATGCGACAGGAGGTTATCGACACGGCGAGAGATGAAGCGCTTGGTTTCTTCCGTCATCCGGTCGTCTTTGTCCTTGAAATTGGTGAACGAGCAGGATGCGCCCTCGGCTGTCAAACTCACCTGCACTGACCTGTTCTCAAGATTGACCGTGCCGCAGTTGCTGATGTTTTGCAGAGTCCAGCCTTCGGGAAGGTTCGTTTCGCTGATCGTATAGGTGCCGGTTGGCAGCGAAAAATTCTGCGTTTGGCCTGGATTGAAACTGACGGTCTTATTGGCGCCAGCGCCAGCAATGTTGAATGTGAATGTTGGATTGCCTGTGTAAGCACCCTTCACATACTTGGTGATGGTGAGCTGGCTCGTGTCTCGCTTATTGGTGAACGTGCAGCTGACGCTGTCACCAGCCGAGACTATCAGACCATCATCGGGCGTGGTGTCGGCACCCGTACAAACGAGCGATTGAAGACTGTAGCCATTAGGGCCTGTCTCAGAAACGTAATAGGTGCCGGGCTCGAGATTGCTGGCAAAAACGCTGCCTTGTCCTGATGCCACGACTGTCGTGCCATCAGAGATGCTCAGGGTGAATGCATCAGGCGAAGCATCTCCAAGAGCAACGTCCTTCTTGAGTTCGATCGATGCCTTTGTGTCGGAAGTCTTCTTGCGATTGGTGACGGTGCAGACAGTGACCTGCCCCGGGAAAACTCGACCAGTTTGAGTTAGACTCCGCCCCATTTGCGAGGGGACGGACGAACATGAAGAAGAGCCGGTTTTCAGAAGAACAGATCATTGCAATCCTTGCCGAAGGCGAGGCGGGGGCTGCGACGAAGGACGTGTGCCGCCGGCACGGGATTTCGACGGGGACATTCTACAACTGGAAGGCCAAGTATGGCGGGCTCGACGTGTCGGAGGCGAAACGTCTGCGGGCGCTGGAAGATGAGAACGCGCGGCTGAAGAAGCTGCTTGCCGATGCGATGCTGGACCAGGCGATGCTCAAGGAGCTCTTAGGAAAAAAATGGTGAGGCCCGTCGACAAGCGCGCGAGCGTGGCGCGCCTCCAAGAAGAGTTCAGCGTCTCGGAGCGGCGGGCCTGCCGCGTCATCGGCGCGGATCGCACCAGCATGCGGTATCGCACACGACGGCCGCCGGACACGCGGCTCAGAGAACGGCTTCGCGAGCTTGCGCACGAACGCCGCCGGTTCGGCTATCGGCGACTGTTCATCCTGTTGCGCCGCGAGGGCGAGACGGCGGGCCGAAACCGCATCTACCGGCTCTATCGCGAGGAAGGGCTTGCCGTGAAGAAGCGCCGTGCGCGCCGGCGGGCGACCGGTACGCGGGCACCGATCCTTGTCGAAGCGCGGCCTGATGCACGCTGGTCGCTCGACTTCGTGCACGATCAACTGGCCTGCGGACGCCGGTTTCGCATCCTGAACGTCATGGACGACGTGACCCGCGAATGCCTGGCCTCGGTCGCGGATACGTCGATCTCGGGCACGCGCGTTGCCCGCGAGCTTTCGGCGGCGATCGCCCGGCGCGGGACGAAGCCGCAGATGATCGTGTCCGATCACGGCACCGAGTTCACCTCGAACGCAATGCTGCAATGGAGTGAGGAAACCCGCATTGCCTGGCACTTCATCGCGCCCGGCAAGCCGATGCAGAACGGCTTCGTGGAGAGCTTCAACGGGCGAATGCGCGACGAGTTGTTGAACGAGAGCTTGTTCCGTGGACTTGCCGACGCCCGCGAACGCATCGCGGCGTGGGTGGCCGATTACAATGAACAGCGACCGCATTCGGCGCTCGACTATCAGACGCCAGTGGCGGCGCGAAAATCGCTCCTGGCATCCACACCGACCGCAACAGGCCGGACTGCTGCGAAATGCAAAGTCTCCGCAGCCCTGCCTGTTGCTCCCAACGAGCAAGACGCTAACATCAACCTGCGGAGTCCATTTTATACTGGATGAACGTTCAGAGGCAGGTCACTACCTTCGCGGCGACATTGGCGACAGTAGCGTTGTCCTGATCGCTGCCATGCTGCTCGATCTCGTTGCGCTGAGCGCATTCGTCTGGATCAAGCTGGG
>JAXGRZ010000172.1:0-5506 GCA_040765305.1 Hyphomicrobiaceae bacterium
TCCTCATGCCGGCACAACGCTCCGCGGAAACCGACAACATCAGGCTCCAAAGCCCTCACCTCAGGGATATGCCGGAGACGCAGCGCGCCTGCAAGCCCCGCGAACAAGCCAGCACTGCGCGCACCCGCAATAAATGTCTCGATCTCACCCAAGGAAACAACGTCCAACAGCGCACCGGAGGCTTTGTCTTCAGTGTCGAGCATCACACCAGAGAAACCGGCGGCAGGCAACCGGGCAACGATATTCCAATCGGGTGCGCGATCGGCAAGAAGCACGGCAACGCGGCGCCCGTAGGCATGGGCTTCATCATGATGGGCTGCCAACGCCGCAATGAGAGGTGCGGCGGGCGCAGGTCCAAAAAAGCCGATCTTGACGATATCGACGGACGTGGCAGCGACGCGGGCGACTTCGTTAATGATCAATTCAGGCTGATCAACCGGCAGGTCCCCGGTGGTGGCGCTCAACGCAATCGATCCAGTTACAACGGCGCGGATGGCACGCAGCGTTGTGCTGTCGAGAGCGCCAAGTGCGCCGCGCGCTGGATCCTTTGCATCGATCACGTCAGCACCACCAGCCATCGCCAGGCGCGCTTCTTGCGGCGTGGTCACGCTCGCCAGCAGTCGCATTGCCCCCGATCTCAATGGCCATGCGTGGGAAGAAAATGGCTTGATCGTCACGTTCAGCCGAATATCCGCTGTTGCTCTTGCATCACCGCCGCCCGGTCAGAACGGTCATCGCGCGCCAGCGCGACGTCGGTATCGGCGTGCACTGTTGCAGGGGTACCGTCCAGACGCAAGATGCGCGTACCCAGAGTTACCGCCTCGTTACGATCATGGGTGACGAAGAGAACCGTCGTCGGCCGGCTCTTCCACAAGTCGATGAGCAGGCGGCGCAGGGCATCTGCTGTGGGATCATCGAGTGACACGAACGGCTCGTCCATCAGCAGCACGTCAGGATCACCAACAAAGCCGCGGGCCAAGGCAGCGCGGCGCTGCATCCCCAGCGACAGGCGCTCAGGATAGACATCGCCCGCCTCGGCAAGACCGACGCGCTGCAACAGCTCGGGAATGCGGACCAGACGCTCATCGCCTTCCGGCAGCGCCAGTGCGATATTTTGATAAACAGTACGCCAGGGAAGCAAACGCGGGCTTTGGAACACGTAGGTCATCGCCGGATCAGTCTGATCAAAATTAACGCTACCTGCATATTCCTTGTCGAGACCAGCGACGATGTTGAGAAGCGTCGACTTCCCGCATCCCGAAGGACCGGTAAGAACGACGAACGAGCCGCCCGCGATATCCAGATCAATCTTGCCGAGCACCGGCTGGGGTGCGCGCTTGGCCAGCGCCGGCCAGATCTTGCCTTCAATGCGGATACGCACAGCCCCGCTCATCGACGCCACCTGTTGACGCGCGCCTCGATCGGCTGCAACAGGCCAATCTCGATAATCTGGACAACGATGATGAAGGCGACCGCATAGGCCAGGATCATGGGCACGTCGAACAGCTGGAATGCGACGTGGAGCTGATGACCGACGCCGTTCGAGCGCCCCAGGAGTTCAACCACCAGAACGATCTTCCAGACGAGTGCGAGGCCCGAGCGGGCAGCGGCGGCAAAGAAGGGCGCCAGCTGCGGCAACGTCACGTGGCGCAATGTTCGCCACCAGCCGAAGCGATACATCAGCGCCATCTCGTTGAGATCGCGCGAGAGCGCACGCGCGCCTTCGCGCACCGTCACGGCAACGTTGGGGATCTTGTTGATGGAAACGGCAATGATGGCGGCGGTTTCGGTCAATCCAAACCAGACGTAACAAAGGATGATGATGACCAGCGCGGGAAGGTTGAGGAAAAAAATCAGCCAGCTATCGAAAAAGCGGTCGGCTGTTGCGCTGCTACCGAGCGCCAAACCGATCACTGAACCGATCAGCATCGCAATGACGAATGAGACGACGACACGGGCCAGCGTGGCGCCAACATGATGGGTCAGCGCGCCGCTGGCAAATTCGGCAAACATTGTCTTGCCGACGAGCAGCGGCCCGGGAAACAGACGGCTGTCGAGGACGACGGCAGCGATCTCCCAGACCAACAGCAGAGCGACAAGCGAGGCAGCCGACCAGACGAGCCGCGCGCGCCACGCCGACGACTCCATGGACTGCCTACGAGATGAACTATCTGTTGCTAGCGCCATCGAACAGGTTCGGGTCAAATTTGGTGCCGCTGCCAATCAATTCCTTGCCACCTTCGGCGGCCAGCAGATCGAACAGCTTCTCAGCCGATGCGGTCTGCTTTTCTCCCCAGGGCTTGGGGATACCGGCGCGATAATAGGCTTTCAAGGCAAAATATTCGCTGTCCGATTGGGCGTGCATCAGCGGCTTCAAGCGCTCGAAGGCGGCGTCCGATGTGGCGAGAACCTGATTGGCCTCATCGAGCGCGGAAAAGAACGCCTTCAGTTCGGTGGATTTGGTGGTTGCCGTCTCCTCGCGCCAGAGGAAACCGACGAGCGGAGGGATCGGCTCGATGCCGAGCTTAACCATCATGTCATCAACAGCCATCAGTGGGCGGTAACCGGCACCCTCGAGCCGCGCGGCAAACGTCCAGAAGTTGAGGCAGGCATCGACGCGACCGTTCTTGAGTTCCTCGGTGACGAGGGGTGCGGCGCCAAACACCGGTTCGACCATGTTGGCGATGTCACGGTTCAACGTCCTGCGCGTGTAGGCCCGCAAAAGTAGCCAGCTCTTATCAATGGCAGAGCCGGCGATGGCCATACGCTTGCCTTCCAGGTCCTGCAGTGACTTGATCGGCCCATCCTTGGCAACCATCACGGCACCGAGCGAGGACGAATAGGGGCGGAACTTGAGCTTTTGACCCAGTGAGCGCTGACGCATCGCCCAGGGCCAGTCGCTGACGATGACATCAACCTCGTTGGCGAGCAGCGCAACAGGTCCGGCCTGGTTCGTTGCCACATCGAGGATATCGAGCTTGACACCCGCCTTCTGCGCCAGCCCTTCCGCCTTGATTGTCTCAAGGAGCCAGCTGAGAGAGCCGAATTTCAAGGACGCGATGCGTAACGTCCCAGCTTCGCTAGCTCCCGCCGTTATCGGCAGCACGCCGGCCGCCAACGCGGCACCGGTTGCTTGAAGTACCTGCCGGCGATCAATCATTTGGCCTCTCCTGGTTGCAGCAGCTTGCGCTCGGCAAGATAGCGGACGCCCCGCAACCATGCCTCGTCCGTACTACCCTGAATCGTTGTCGACATGATCGACACCACCTTTTGATGCGCGACATCGCGCAGGTAAAGATTGAAGTTGAACAGCAGGTCCGACAGCTTTTCGACCGTCGCGATCAAGGCCAGCGGCGCAGCAAAGCGCTTGGCGATGTCGTCTTCGCAGCCGTTGCACTTGTAAATGGGGCCCAATTTTTCGACTTCGCTCATGAGTTCGCTGCCACCAACCGGCTGGTAGCGGCCATCCTTGATGATGCGGGCGACGAGATCGTCAGAGATGATCTTTAATCGCCGCATCTCGTCCTGGTCGGGGCCCGTCGGCAGACCGCCTCCCAGCTCATATCCCATCGGACCCGATCCGCGTGTGACATCGATGATTTCGAAGGGAAATACGACGATTCTCTGTGCACCCAGCGCTTGAGGCACACAGAAGATCATCACCGATGACACCAGCGCCAATGCAGCGATCAACGATGCCAGATTGCGAACCATTCATCCTCCTGCACGCCGTGTGGCGCGCTTATGCCATGTGTGCGTCGGCCCATGTGTGCGTCGGCCATGTATGCGTCGGCCATGTATGCGTCGGCGGGGCATCATCGGGGGGCCCAAAACCAGACAAAGGCCAAGCGCTTTACGCAACGAACATTTTCAGCTGGGTGCGGTTCCCACAACAGGCTTGCGCTTCGCACACCCTATGCTCACGTGATTGTGACCGCTCACGCAGATTTGGCGGGAACCTCCCCATTGGCAGCACTTTCAACTTGAGATCGGAATGGATGTAACTAAGTTACATCCAGTTTCAGTGTCGAGGAGCTTATCGCATGCGATCGCGAAGAACCGCTGCACCGCGCGCTCACGTTCGCCGCGCCAGGTGGGCGAGAGGTGTCGCAACGCTGACGACTTTTGCGCGGGGTTCGCGGCGTTGTTGGGTACACGCGGGTCTCACCATGGCAAGCGTGATGTGCATGAGCCTCGCGATGGCTGTTAACGCAGACGCCCAGGACGCGACACCATCCGCGCGTGGTACGGGCGCTGGCGCTGGCGCGGGTGCCAACAGCCCAGCTGACAAGAAAGCGGGTGTGCGAACCATTACGATCTTGATGGCGAGGGAGTTGCGGGACCGCCCCCCTCCCCTCTCCCTGCTTGACCAACCCCCCCTTGATGACGGCGTTGGCGGAGCGCGTCTGGCCATCGACGACAACAACACGACGGGCAAATTCCTCAACCAGGAATTCAAGCTCGATGTGGTCGAGAACAAGAATCCGGAGCTGCTTATTTCGCAGGTCGTCGCCAAGGTAAATGGTGGCGTCGGCTTTGTCGTCACGGACGTAGCGCCCACAACGCTGTTGAAGCTTGCCGATGCGATTGCCGGGAAGCCAGCGGTGATCTTCAATGCGTCGGCCCCCGATGACCGCCTTCGCAATGAGGACTGCCGGGCAAACCTCAAGCATACCGCCCCCTCGCGCGCGATGCTTGCCGATGCGCTCGGCCAATATTTAGCCGTCAAGCAATGGAGCAAATGGCTTCTGGTGGTGGGGCCGACGCCGGAGGACAAGCTTTACGCAGATGCCATCCGGCGCACGGCCAAGCGCTTCAACCACAGGATCGTCGGCGAACTGGAGTTCAAGTATCAGGTCGGCAGCCGGCGTGCTGATGGCGGCTACGAACAGATCCAGCAGCAGATCCCCTCCTTTTTGCAAAAGGCGCCGACGCATGACCTGGTTGTCGTTGCCGATGAAGGTGAATTGTTCGGCGATTATTTCCCCTACCGAACGTGGGACGCGCGCCCGGTCGTCGGCACCGCCGGACTTTATGCAACAAGCTGGCATCCCGCCGTCGAACTGTGGGGCGGAACGCAATTCCAAAACCGGTTCAAGCGGCTCAACAACCGCAACATGCGCGCGCTCGACTACAACGTCTGGATGGCTGTTCGCGCAGTGGGCGAGGCTGCAACGCGCAAGCGCTCAGGCGACCTGCGCGACCTGATCGCCTATCTTCTCTCTCCCGAATTCGAACTGGCCGCTTTCAAGGGCCGCAAGCTCACCTTTCGTACCTGGAATGGACAGCTGCGCCAGCCAATTCTGGTGACCACCGACAAGTTGAATGTCACGGTGTCGCCGCAGCCGCAGTTTCTGCACCAGTTTTCCGAACTCGACACGTTGGGCTACGATAAGCCCGAAAGTGCCTGCAAGGCGTATGCAAAATAGGCAACATCCATGAGCCACCGTTCGACCGAGGCGATGCCCAATCTGGCGCTCGCAGCCCCGATCCGGTGACGAAAAAA
>JAXGRZ010000173.1:0-5500 GCA_040765305.1 Hyphomicrobiaceae bacterium
ATCGGCGCCGCCTATCATCAACTCAATGACATCTACTTTACAGGCAATCCGGCGCTGACCAACGCCATCCACGGCAATAACGATCTTTCGTTTGCTTGGGCATTGATGGCCGGTGTTGGCATTCAGCTGAGTGACCGCGCGATCCTCGATATCGGCTATCGCTACCTTGATGCCGGTTCCATCACGAGCCAGCGCTCTGACACGGGCTTCTACGTCAACCCGGCGGTGAAGTTTGATGACCTGACATCGCATGAAATCAAGGTTGGCTTGCGGTATCATTTTGGCTCGGGTGACTGCTGCGATGCCATGCCAATGAAGTAAGGCCCAATGACGTAGGGTGTTTGTTGCTGACATGACCATGACTCGATGCCGGTTTCCGAAAGGAAACCGGCTTTCGACGTTGTGGGCCTCGTGTGGAGCGGCGGCTTTATCTTTCGCGCTGCCGCTTTGTCTGTTGGAACGCATTACGCCAGCACCCTGCGCGACAAGGGTATGTCGCGACAACGTGGCCGCCGGTTCGTCAAAAAAAAGCGACTAAACAAGAAGCTGGAGCGCCGATCCAATTTAATCGGATCGAAAAGCGCTCTGCCTTTCAGCGACGAACAAGAGGTCTTGGTTGGGCTTTTGCACAGATGTCATCGACCATAAGGCTCGCCTGTGATAGGCGCAATCTGATGAATTGTGTGTCACAGGTAAGGGGGGTGCGATGATCGGCTATCTGGTTCTTCTGGTCATACAATTTGCCGCGGCATTCGTCGGCGCGCCGCTGGTGCTGCGCTATATCCCGATAAGCGGTGATCTACAAACGTTCGTCCACGCGGCGATCTACGCCGTGATTGTCTGGATCGTCGGGTTGGTTGGCTGTTTTGTCCTCAAAGAGGTACGCATGCCGACGACGCGGACACTGGCCAGTGCGCTAATCGGCGCTTTGATCGGTGCTGCGCTGATATTCGTGCCCTGGTTTACGGCCGCGATTCCCTTCAAGTTCCCACCGCTTTATCTTCCACTCGCCGGCGCGCTTCTTGGTTATCTGATCCGCCGCTGAGATCGGGTATGCGCATCGTGCAAATCTTTCGATGAGGGAGTCGCAATTGATGAATTTTTTTGATCGCATCCCCTGGTCGATCGCGATAATCGGGGCCTTGACACTGGGCTTGGCGCCATTCCTTCCCGAACCGCATATCTGGGAGAAGCTCAAGATGCTTTTTCGCGGCACATTGGTGCGCCCGATCGATATCTTTGATTTCTTTCTGCATGCCGCGCCTTGGGTGCTGCTAATCGGCAAATCAGTGCGCGCCGCCCTTAGGGTCCGGACCTAATAGCACGGTCTCCTGAGTGGACGGCGGAAATCGCAATTCGAAGCGTTGGTCGCAAATTCGGAAAGCTGGGACACACTTTTGCGTGAGCAATATCGTCTCGACGAATGAAAGACTAAAAGGCGCGGCCGAAACCGCGCCTTTTTGCTTAATCCTAGCCAGCCGCCCCCGTGTCCAGGACAGTCTGCTGGGGGCGGTTGGAAGCGGCTCATGGGGGTCCATTATTGTGCCGCAAGCCTCGCTCTATGTGATGGTGCTCCGTTGGTCGGATCTTTGATGAAATTTTCTGGTACGCAAACTTAAGTGATCCGTTATGCGGGCGTGTCACACGTCCGTGCGTGGCATCATATCAAATCATGCCAAATACGATTGCAGCGAGGAATACGAACGACATCATCGTTGCGAGCACATTCAATCTCGTTTTGATTTGCATCGTTGCCTCCTGAAATATGCACCGTTCCGATCGTGTCGGACGGGTCGGCCAGTGCCTCGGCCGATGAGGTTGCGGTCCCGGGGGAGGACCGCGATACTCAGACGTTAGATGCGACGAAGGTCCTATGCCAAGAAAAAAAGATGCTGCATTGCGAGGTATAGAGCGCGCCTGCAGCAGTAACTTTGTCGCAACAATAGGCAATGACCCGAACGACACACATTCAATTGTGACGATGTGATCGGTAAGTCTTCATTGATCGGCATTTTCCTGATTGTCGGCAAGTAATGACGTAATATCTCGGTGGCCCATATGTCGGTGGGGCATTTGTGCGCCGCGAAGTGATCGTGTTGATAAAAACACTCGTGAAAAAGCCTCAAGAGGTCGTGGATCGCGTCAGTCTTCGTTTTTGGTGCTTGTGGTGCCTGCGTCAGGCTGTCGGAGGGCTCTTGCAAACACGATCCATCCAAGTGAGCTTCCAGTTCTTGTGATGGGCGTTTTTTGTACCAACTGCGAGTTCGTATTGCTTGTCGCAGGCCTTCACCTGTTATGCATGACGCCTTTCACGCATGACCGGCAACCCAAATGGAGTGATCCCGCCATGGAGCGTTTCAAAGCCCTGCTTGCTAGCAAAACCGAACAGGGGCCGAGCGTTGCCTGGACGCAGTTGGGGCTCGACGATCTCATGGACGGCGATGTCCTGGTCCGCGTCACGCATACGACCATCAACTACAAGGATGGTCTGGCGCTGACCAACAAGGGGCCGGTGATCCGCAAGTGGCCGCTCATTCCTGGGATCGATTTTGCCGGTGACGTGGTGGAATCCTCCCATCGCGAGTTCAAGCCCGGCGATGGTGTCGTGCTCAACGGATGGGGCGTCGGCGAGTTGCATCACGGCGGCTATGCGCAGATGGCGCGCGTCAAGGGTGATTGGCTGGTCAAGCGTCCCAAGGGGTTCACGGCGGCCGAGACGATGGCCATCGGGACGGCTGGCTATACGGCCATGCTGTGTGTTCTGGCGCTGGAGGCGCATGACGTTACGCCGGCCAAAGGGCCGATCCTGGTCACCGGGGCGGCTGGCGGCGTCGGCAGTATCGCCCTGGCCCTGCTGGCCAAGCTCGGTTACCACGCCGTTGCGTCAACGGGGCGCGTTGAAGAGAAAGCCTTCCTGGAAGGGCTGGGCGCCAAAGAGATCATCGCGCGCCAGGAGCTATCCGGCCCGGTGCAGGCGCCGCTGGGCAAGGAGCGGTGGGCCGGTGTCGTCGATGTGGCTGGTTCCACAACGCTCGCCAACGCCATTTCGACGACCAAGCGCGCCGGGTGTGTTGCCGCTTGTGGGCTCGCCCAGGGCATGGATTTGCCAACCTCGGTGGCTCCCTTCATCCTGCGCGGTGTCACCCTTGCGGGCATCGATAGTGTGATGGCGCCCAAGGCCAAGCGCATCACGGCATGGGAGCGGCTCGCTGTCGATCTCGACAAAGCGAAGCTGGCCGGTCTTACGGTGACGAGATCTCTTGCCGATGTGCAGGAGCTGGCGCCGCAGATTCTGGCGGGCAAGGTGCGCGGACGCATCGTGCTCGAGGTGTCGTAACGCAACTGGGCAATGTGCGCTTTCAATTTGATTGGCGTGTCCGGCTCAGGCCTGCTGACTTCGCACAAGGCATTTGCGCAGCAGGATCTCGCTCTCGGCATCGCTGATGAGGCCGGGCATGGTGGCGATCGGCTCGTAGCCGTGGCGTTGATAAAGGGCCAGAGCGCGCGTGTTGAAGGCCGACGTGGTGACGAACTGGTTGCGCTCACCGCAGGCGCGCGCGCGTTCTTCTGTCCAGCGCAGCACCGCGCTGCCTATGCCGCGACCATGGCATCCAGGAAGGACGGCAAGGATGTTCAAGTAGCTGCCGAACATCCATCCAAGCTTCAGCGCGAACAATCCCAAGATCTCATTGTGCCGGGTTACGAGATAGCGCGGGGCTTTGTCGTCGGCTGGCGCGCAATAGCTGATGAGCGCGTCAGGCGTAAAGCCGTAGCGTTTCCAGGGGGACATGCCGGCAATTGCGCTGGCCATTGCCTGGGTCAGATCGGGCGGCAGGGGCTTGGATAGGAGCGCAATGCCAACGTCACGGGCGTCGTTGATGGCGATCGTTGCCACGCATGCCAGGTCGGAATCGGGCGGCAGTAATAAGATTGGCTCGCTCATGAGGGTGCTTTGATTATGGGGATTTGGTTCAGTCAGGCCGGCAGGAGACGAGCGTTGCCGCCTCAGCGTTGCCGCTCAATCGTTGTGCTCCAGTTGGTCGCTCCCGGCCCCTTCGCTGCGGGTCGTTTGCGGCGGAAGGCGCTCGCAAGATCGTCATAACGGTCGGTATCGCCGGGCCGCAGATTGTAGCAGGTGGTGACGATTTCCGGCGTGCCTGCGGCCAGCAACTCGCTGACGGTCACGAACGTATAGCCTTGCGCCTTGAGCTTGGGGATCGCCAATGGCAGTGCCTCGGCGGTGTGGAAGCCGCGGCCGTTGGCATGGCCGATGACGATGGAGCCGGGCCGCGTCGATTTCAGGATCTCGTGTGCAATGGCCTTGGCCGATTGGGAGGGTGTGGGATCGCCGGTTGCGACATCCCACTGGATGGCGAGCAGCCCCGCATCGTTGACGGCTGCCAGCGAAGCGTTGTTGCAGGCGCCGAACGGAAAGCGGAACAGCGACAGGCGCGGCGGCACGCTCTGCCAGGCCTGAGGTGATCTGGCGACGCATTGATCGGTTGCGAAGCGCGCGCGGATCGCCTCATAGGCGCGCTGGGGTTCTTCGATTTCCTCGCTCAATCGTTTGCCCGACAGCAGGCGCAGGTTGCGGTGGCCTGCCGAATGGTTGGCGAGCTCGAACAGAGGATCGGCCATCAGCTGGCGGGTGCGCCGTTCATGCGAGCGCAGCCACTTGCCACCGACGAACAATGTCGCCTTCACGCCCTCCTTGCGCAGGTAGTCGATGATGGCGCCATCATAGCCGGCGATCTCGCCGGGCTGCTCGCAAAGGTCGAGCGTCAAGGCGATGAGCTTCTTGCCCGCCGGCAGCTTGACGCGACGGATGGCGCCACGCAGGTTCGCCGGCACCGGTTGGAACGGCCCGAGTGCGCGCGCGGGTTCAGGGCGATCGAAGGTGTGCACGCCTTTGTGGGGTGTCTTTTCGGCGGGAATGGCGGCAAGCGCGGCGGGCGGAAAGCACGCTTGGAGAAGGCTGGCACCGTGTGTTTCGTGGGCTCGCCCATCCATGGCCATCACGCCAGGGGTGGCGGCGAGCCAGAAGACTGCGGCAATGGTGCATTTAAGGTGAAGCGGGCGAACGCTCATCGGCATGGTGCGGTGTTTCGGCATGGCGCTCGACTCTTGTGACAAGCCTCAACAGGCCTACAGCCAGATCATCTCGTCCGGCGAACCGGCGAGGTGTAGCACGCCGTTGATGTCCTTTTCTGGACAGAATTTGTCGTTGGAGTGCTGCAATTGAACGCAAATTGCCGCCGCCTGCCTTGGCCGTGTTGAATGATTTGGTTTTTTGCGCCTTGGGGGCCATTTCAAGGTGGCCTGAACCGCGCCAAGCGGGCAATGGGCGACGAAGAAAAATACATCCACATGAACGGTTTTAGATTATTTGTACCAGCCTTTTTCCGTGCATATTCAGACCCATTCATCTAAATTGGACGCCATGTTGACACATCCCGGTTGCCTCTATACGCCGGGAGTCAATGGTGTTCGCACGGGAATA
>JAXGRZ010000174.1:0-5429 GCA_040765305.1 Hyphomicrobiaceae bacterium
GATTTGGTCTTCATCTCCAGCGGACAAGGAGCACCGCAGCTGCCGCCCGACAAGATCTTGGAGATTGTCGCTCTCGTTTACGGCGGAATCTTCGTTGCCGGCATGATCTACATGGTGTTCTCAGCCTGGTATCGCGCGGCGATGACGCGCCATTTCGCCCACCACACCCATTTCGACGGGTTGACGTTCAAGTCTACGGTAAGGGCGCGCGGCATGTTATGGATCACCATCACCAACTATATGATGCTGTTCATCGGCGCCATTGTCGCCACCCTGGTGACGGTTGCCATCGGCGTCATGGTGTTCTTCGCGCTGGCTGGCGCAAGTATCGACCCCTTCGGCATCAACAGCGGCGATGACCCAGCACTGGTCGTGCAGCGCGCTTCGGGTATCGTCACATTCGTCTTCCTTTTGTCGCTCGGCCTGTTCCTGCCAATCACGCAAGCCCGTACAAGCGGTTATCTTATTGGTAAAATGAGCATCGAGGGCACCGTCGATCTGGCTCAGATCACCGCAGGTGCGACGCAGGACATCAAACGTGGTGAGGGGTTGGCGCAGGCCTTCGACATCGATGCCCTATGACACGACACTTGGCTCCTTCTTCGAGGCACGCTTCTGCGATGGAAAGACCGCGGGCGCACAGGACGTGCGGGTGGCCCTCTTAGCGCGTGGACTGGTGATCAGGTTCGAAACCGGCGGCAGCGATCTCATCTGGCCCTATGGCGCGCTTGAAACCTCCGAACCGTTGAGCCCGCACGCCATCGACGCGCTGGTCAGCTACACCTACCAGCCGGGCGCCAGCCTGTTCGTCCCGCACGGGCAGTTTGCGCGCGCTCTGGCTAAAGCCGCCCCCCACCTGACGACGCGGGCGGCGCGCCGGCGCGCTGCTGTTCCCTGGTTGTGGGCGGCCGCCGGAGTGGTTGCCGTGCTGACGCTCATTTCTCTGGCAAATCTATCACCCGCACGCACCCTGGCGCGGATGATGCCTGATACCGTGCGCGTGTCGCTGGGCGAACATACCGTCCAAACCGTCACCAACGACCGCCCACTGTGCGAAACACCAGCGGGCAATGCGGCGATGCAGTCCATGGTGCGCCGCCTCCTTGGCGGGCCCGATCACACGCCGCAATTCCAGGTGATTGTGGTTGACTGGGATCTGGTCAATGCTTTTGCGACACCGGGCAATCGCATCGTTGTGACCAAAGGGCTGCTCGAATCGGCGCAAAGTGCCGACGAAGTTGCAGGTGTCCTGGCGCACGAGATGGGACATGCGACGCTGCTGCACCCCGAGACGTCACTGGTGCGCGTGATCGGCACGTCCGCGGCGGTGGAACTTCTGCTCGGGGGCGGCTCGGGCACGCTCGCCAATATCGGCGTGCTGCTGACACAGCTCTCCTATACGCGACAGGCGGAAGAGGAAGCCGATGAAGAGGCGCTGAAGCGGCTCGAAACGTCCGCCATCTCGGCCAAGGGATTTGGTGATTTTTTCCGCCGCGTGAGCAAGATGGAAGAACCTGCAGGGGCTGCACAGCAAGAGTCCGGCGGGTTCATGGATATGCTGCGCACCCATCCCCCGACACTGGAGCGAATCCGCCGCGTTGACCAGGCGCATCAATATCCCGCAACGCCGTCACTGAGCCCGGCCCAGTGGAGCGCGTTGCAGTCGATCTGCACCGAGAAAGCCGACTGACGGCGCTGGTCTTGAAAAACACAACAAGGCTTGGGTTATCGGCGCGCGCCGCCACTGTGACGGACGCGCGTCAAGCAAAGCCCGCTTGGGGCGCAAACATGGCAGGGTTTTCACGACCTGTAGAAGCAGTCACGCCCGCATGGCCACGCAAATGTCGCTTGTGAGCCTAAATTTCGCACGTAACGGGCGGTAATAAGGGATATTGCGCGGCATTCGAGGCGCCCCACGCCATCGACAATACAGTGCCGCGCTGTTGGGTCAGGTTGCGGGCCCGCAAGCCCCACAGGCCTGCCCGCCACACGGAGTGTGATGCCTTCATGCGCGGCAAGCTGACGATCTTCTTCCTTGGCCTTATCGCATTGAGCGGCTACGTCGCCGCACCGTTCATCACCGCATGGTCGATCCGCGAAGCGATCCGCAATGGCGATGCCGCCTATCTGGAGGCCAAGGTCGACTGGCCCCGTGTCAAACAATCGCTGAAGACATCGATGACGGCCTACGCGTTCGGGGCCAGCGAAGCCAATGCCCAGGCAGCCAGTTCACAGGCCACACAGTCTGGCTTCTGGCAACGCCTCAAAACCACTTATGGGCAGCGTGTCATTGCCGCCATGATCGACAAGATGGTGACGCCCACGGGGCTATCGCGGCTGTTCACTTACCGCCAGGGGTATAACGAAAAAGTTCGCGGCATCCCCGACGAGCGCGACGCCTTTCCATTGCACGAGCGGCTTCAGCGGAACTGGCAGCGCGTCATCCGTGCCGAATTCTTGAGCCCGACGCGCTTTGCCATGGAGATGCGCGACAAGGTGATCGAGGGCCGCATCTATGCGGGTATCCTTCAAATGCGGGGGCTTCAATGGCAGCTCGTCCATCTGGAGGTAAAGCGCGACCAGCGAGCCGGACGCCTTATCACGGCGTCCAATCCAGCAAGCCCCAGCCTGTGGTCAAGGCTACGCCAGGGCGCGATCGCATCTGCCCGGTGACCGGGCCGATCAAAGGTCAGCCGCAAGCCGACGCAACGCCTGGCCAGCCCGCCTCACTCTGACAGACTGAGATCGTCCTTTTATACCTCCAGGCGCTTCAAGGCTGCGCCCAGCCGCGCCACCATGTCTTCGAGTTCAGCCTTGCGCGCACGCGCCTCGGCAATCGCCTCGGGCTTGGCGCGCTCGATGAAGTTCGGGTTGTCGAGCTTGGCGTCCATCTTGCCGATATCGACCCGCGCTTTCTCGATCTCGCGGGCAAGGCGCTTCTTTTCCGCCTCCATGTCGATGATGCCTTCAAGCGGCAGTGCGGCTGTCGTTTCACCCGCCACGACCATTGCCGCGCCTTTCGGCGCGGCCTTGGCAAAGGCAATGTCATCGAGGCGGGCAAGCCGCATCAGCGTTTCGCCATGGGTGGCGACACGATGCTCGGCCGTTCTGCCGCCACCGATGATGACGAGCGGGATCTTGGCACCGGCAGGAACATTCATCTCAGCCCTGACCGAGCGGATCTCGGAGACGAGGTTGATCAACCAGCCAATCTCTTTATCGGCCGCTTCCGAGGCCAAGCCGCTGTATGTGGGCCATTGGCTCAAGGTGAGCAGGCTGGTGCGCCCCTCACCATATTCGACCATATGCGCCCACAGCTCCTCGGTGATGAAAGGCATGAACGGGTGCAGCAGCTTCAGGATCTGGTCGAGGACCCACGCCGTCGTCGCGCGCGTTTCCGTGAGCGCGCCCTGATCGTCACCCGACAGCACCGGCTTGATCAGTTCCAGATACCAATCGCAGAACACGCCCCAGACGAATTCATAGACGGCGCCTGCCGCATCATTGAAGCGATAGGCTTCGAGCGCCGCCGTCACCTCGGCCGACGTGCGCTCCACCTCGCCGGCGATCCAGCGGTTCAGCGTCACCTTGATTAAGGCAGGATCGAAATCGCGTTGGCGCACGCACTCGTTCATCTCGGCAAAGCGGGCCGCGTTCCACAGCTTGGTTGCGAAATTGCGGTAGCCCTCGACCCGATCGATCGACAGCTTGACGTCGGAGCCCTGGGCCGCCATCGCCGCCATGGTGAAACGCAGCGCGTCCGTACCGTAGGCCTTGATGCCCTCGGGGAAGTCCTTCTTTACCTCACGCTCGACGCGGTTGGCAGCCTCCTTGTCCAGGCCCGCAACGCGCTTGGCGACAAGATCCTTGAGGCTGATGCCGTCGATGATGTCGAGTGGATCGATGACGTTGCCGCGTGTCTTCGACATCTTGTTGCCCTGGCCGTCACGGACGAGGCCATGGATGTAGACATCGCCGAACGGCACATCCTTCATGAACTGCATGCCCATCATCATCATGCGGGCGACCCAGAAGAAGATGATGTCGAAACCGGTAACGAGCACGGTCGTCGGGTAGTAACGGGCAAGCTCGGGCGTCTTGTCAGGCCAGCCAAGCGTCGAGAACGGCCACAGCGCGGAAGAAAACCACGTGTCGAGCACGTCCTCATCGCGGCTCAACGCGACGTCGCTGCCGTATTTGGCGCGCGCTTCGGCCTTGGCTTCGGCTTCGTCATAGGCAACGAAGACATCACCGTCAGGCCCGTACCATGCGGGAATCTGGTGGCCCCACCAGAGCTGGCGCGAGATGCACCAGGGCTGGATGTTGTCGAGCCAGCGGTAATAGTCATTGGCAAAGCGTTCGGGCACGAACTTGGTCTTGCCACCACGCACGGCAGCAAGCGCTGGCTTGGCCAATTCAGCCGCATTCACATACCACTGGTCGGTCAGCCACGGCTCGATGACGACGTTGGAGCGGTCGCCATGCGGCACGGTGTGCGCGGTCGGCTCGATTTTCGCCAGAAGGCCGGCCTTCGCCATGTCCTCGACGATGCGCTGGCGGGCGGCGAACCGCTCCATGCCACGGTAGGCCTCCGGCACATCGGCCTCGTCAGCGTCGGCGCCGTCAACAATAGTGCCGTGCGCATCGAGCACGTTGATCTGCTTGAGACCCTGGCGCTTGCCAACCTCGAAGTCGTTGAAGTCGTGCGCCGGCGTGATCTTCACCGCGCCGGTTCCCTTCTCGGGATCGGAGTAGTCATCGCCCACAACAGGAATAACGCGGCCAACGAGCGGCAGCGTCACCGTGGCGCCAGCCTTGATCAGCGCCGCGTAACGCTCGTCCTCAGGGTGCACGGCAACGCCCGTATCCCCCAGCATCGTTTCAGGGCGCGTCGTCGCAACGACGATGTGGTCGCCGGCAAAGCCATCCACCGTCGCACTCAGCGGATAGCGGAAGTGATACATGTGACCCGAGGGGTCCTTGGCGAGAACCTTGGCCAGGGCGCCTGCATCAAACGGCTTTTCAGGATCGCCATCAGCCCACGTGAACGAGCCCTTCTTGTCGACCTGGACGACTTCCAGATCAGAGATCGCGGTCTGGAACTTGGGGTCCCAGTTGACGAGGCGCTTGTCCTTGTGAATGAGCCCGGCGCGATAAAGCTCGACGAACACCTTGGTGACGGCAGCCGACAGCCCCTCGTCCATGGTGAAGCGTTCGCGCGACCAATCGCAGGAGGCGCCGAGGCGCTTCAACTGCTTGACGATGGTTCCGCCTGATTCTTCCTTCCAGCGCCATACCTCCTTCAGGAAAGCTTCGCGCCCCATGGTGCGCCGGTCGGTCTTGTTCTCGGCGGCAAGCTTCCGCTCAACGACCATCTGCGTGGCAATGCCCGCATGGTCGGTGCCCGGCTGCCAGAGCACATCGCGCCC
>JAXGRZ010000175.1:0-5427 GCA_040765305.1 Hyphomicrobiaceae bacterium
GGCTGCGGCGGCGCGCCATTTTGGGGTCAATTTGCTTTGCATGTTCAAAGCGGGTTGCCACGGCGGCGTGCTGGTCTGGCGGACCACTTGTCAGGCGCGCGGGGTGAACGATGCGGGACGACGTTGAAAGTGGCGCTGGTGCTGCGGGCGCCCATGTGGCCCGGCAAAGTGTGGCCCGGCAAAGTGCGGCTCGTCTTTGGCCGCCGCTGGCCCATTTCATCGTCGCGGAACGCCAGCTTGCAGAACGCATGGTGCGGCGCGGCCGCGTTGCGAGCGGCGTGTACGAGTTCGTTCGCTTCGGCGTCAAACAAGCGTGGGCCTGCTTGTTTGGTGCGCTGTTGCTGGGGCTCTTGATCGGCACGCACCTGTTTTATCCGCGTGACGCCTGGCTGCCCCGTTACGACTTCCTGGTGCTGGCTGCGGTCGCGATACAGATCGCCATGCTGCGGTTCGGCTTGGAGACCTGGGACGAAGCCAAGGTCATTTTTGTCTTCCACATCGTTGGCACGGTGATGGAAATTTTCAAGACCAGCGTTGGGTCGTGGCTTTATCCGGAAGCCTCAGTGTTGCGCCTTTGTGGCGTGCCGCTATTCACCGGCTTCATGTATGCGGCGATCGGCTCTTATATCGCACGATGCTGGCGTCTTTTTGATTTCCGTTTCACGCGCCATCCGCCGATGTGGGCAGTGGCCGTGCTGGCGGTCGCCATCTATGTCAACTTTTTCACCCATCACTACGTAATGGATGTTCGCACCGTCTTGTTCGGCGCCGCCGTGGTGTTGTTCGGTCCGGCATGGATTCACTTCCGCGTTCACCGAGCCTATCGGCGCATGCCGCTGCTGTTGGGCCTGGTACTCGTCGCGCTGTTTATCTGGTTTGCCGAAAACATCGGGACGTTCACGGCGGCCTGGGTTTATCCCAGTCAGAAGGCCGGCTGGCACATGGTGTCGTTGGGCAAGCTTGGTGCCTGGTTCCTGCTGATGATTATCAGCTATGCACTTGTTGCCGCGTTGAACCGGCCTCGCGCCATGCAGCAGCAGCCGGTAACGCACGTGCCGGATCGTGCAGGTGTCACGCCGTCAAATCGTGTTGGAGTTCGGTGAGCGTGGCGACCATGTCCTGGCCGGTGAACATGAACTGATCGACACCCGCCGCACGCAGTTCGGTCTCGAGTTCGCCGGGCCGTCCGGCGAGCAGGACACGCTCGGCGCCTGCTTCGATCAAAGCCTTGACGGCTTTGGAGCCCATTTGCGCGTAGATGGCGTCCGAGGAGCATACGCAGACCGTGCGCGCCTTGGAAGCCTTGAAAGCGGCGGCGGCGTCTTCGGGTGAGGCGTAGCCATCGCTGACGAGGCTGGCTATTCCAGCAACCGCCAACTGGTTCTTGACCCAGGTGGTGCGGGCGGTGTGGTCGGCGATGGTGCCGAGGCTTGCCAGGAACACGGTCGGGGTGTGCCCGGTGCGCTGAGTGACATGGTCGCTGGTATCGCGCAGATCCTCGAAAGGGGCGGACAGGCGATGGGGCGCGAGCGGTGCTGATAGACCTTCGCCGGCAAGTTGGGGTGGTTTCGGCCACGGGGTGACGGTGATGCCGTCCTCGCCGAGCAGTGGGAAGGCGGAGGTGCCGGTGAGCTGCTGCTTGCCGATGGCGATTGCGCTGTCGCGTGCGGCCGCTGTGGCGGCGATGTCGTGCTGAAGGGTGCCTTTCTTCAGACAGGCCTGGATGCCGCCGGCCTTCTCGATGCCCTGAAAGTACGCCCATGCCTTGGCTGCGAGATCTGAGGTTAAGGATTCGACATACCAGGAACCGCCGGTGGGATCGGCGATGCGGCCAAGCCAGGATTCCTCCTGGGCGATGATCTGGGTATTGCGCGCGATGCGGCAGGCGAATGCATCGGGTTGGCCGAGCGCCCAGGTGTAGGGCAGCACGGTGATGGAATCGGCGCCACCGAACGCAGCGCCGACAGTGGCCACGGTGGTGCGCAGCATATTGGTCCACGGGTCGCGCTTGGTCATCACGCGGGCAGACGTGGTGACGGCAAGGCGCACACGGGCGGCCGCTTCAGGGGCGCCTGAGGCTTGCGCGATGCGGGCGATGATGCGGCGGGCGGCACGCAATTTTGCCACCGTGAGGAACAGGTCGGGGTCCGCGGCAAGTGTCACGGTGGTCTGGGCAAGCGCATCGTCAACGCCAACGCCTGCATCCTCGAAGGCGCGCAGGTAGGCGAGGAGAGACGCCGCCATCACCGCCAGTTCCTGGCCTTCACTTGCCCCCGCCTCGTGGGCCACGCGGCCATCGACGCGGATGGTGCGCGCCAAGGGGAATTGGGAACGAAGGTCCTTGGCGAGCGCCAGTGTCTCGCTGATGGCCTGAGCGAATTGTTTGCTGGCATGACCGGTCTGGGCGAGCGTGCCGATCGGATCGAGATCGAAACGGACCTGCACCTTGTTGGCCGGTGCCGCCAGGATTGCGATGGCGTCTTGGAGATGGCGTGCCGCCGCCGCGGCGCCCAAGCCCGCCCTGAGCGTGAGCGGCGCAAATTCCAGATGGACGCCGCTCAGCACTCGGGCCATGTCGGCGCCACTGGTGATCGGTGTGCCGACCTGGCCGGGGGCTTCGATTTTCAGCACGACGCCGTTGGCGCCCCCTTCGAGTTCGGCAAGCACGCACCGGTTGGCGCTATCGGGGTCACGCGCCACCACCACCTGCTCGATGCTCCAGCCCAGATCCTGGGGTTGAGCATGGCGTCCGCGCACATAAGGGGCGGCGCCAGGGACGGCCGCTTCGGCGCCAGGGACGGTGTTGGCGCGGGTATAGAGCGGCTCGATGCGCAGCCCGTCGAAGGTGCGCGCAACCATCCTTTTTTCGAAGTCGCCACCCTTCAGCGCCTTCTCGATCAGGTTCAGCCACATCTCCCGGTCCGGCTTGGCAAAGTCGGTCACGAACGGCGTCGAGGTGGTATCGGACATGGGTCTACTTCCAGCGGCAATTTCGCATTGTGGATTAGGGTCCGGCCTCAATAGCAATGAGGCCGGACCCTAAGGTGTTTTCGAACGCGGAGGGGTCGGTTCCGGATGCTCGTCACTGTATAATCGAGCATCGGCGGGATGCACGTCAAATCCCGCGGTTTCGACCAATTGTGGACCCGTCCACAGAATATATGGGGCGCGCAATTAGGGGTAAGGGGGATCGCGCGCTTGAGCATTTGCATCGCCGGGCCTTGCGTGCGATTTGAGTCCTAAGTGGAGCGATTCTCCAGTCTGGATTGAATTTGCTCGCGCATTTTTCGACGACGTGGACACTACTTCGTCAAAGAAAATGCGCCAAACCAAGGGGCTAGAGTGCTGATCCAATGCAATCGGATCGATCAAGCGCTCTCAAGGACTCCCATGCTGGAGCGCCCCACAAAAGTATGGTGTCGTCGGTGACGACTGACCAGGAGCGGGGCCAAAGAGCAGGGCCAGGAGCAGCGAATGAGCGAGAGCAAAGATGCCTCAGCCGCCGATCCAACGGCGGATCCGCGTTTCTTTGCGCAGGCCGGCCGCATCCTTCTGGGTGGAAGCCATGCCGGTATCGAATATATCGACCTGAAGCTCGCCAACCGCCATGGTCTGGTGACGGGGGCGACCGGCACCGGCAAGACCGTGACGCTACAGGTGTTGGCGGAGGGGTTCTCGGCGGCTGGCGTTCCGGTGTTTGCTGCCGACATCAAGGGCGACCTTTCGGGTATTGCCGTTGCTGGCGAGCCGAAGAAGCATCTGGTCGAGCGGGCCGCGGAAATTGGCTTGCCCGGCTATCACAACGCCGGCTTTCCGGTGGCGTTCTGGGATATATTCGGCGAACAGGGCCATCCCGTGCGGACCAGTGCGCATGCGATGGGGGCGCTGTTGCTGTCGCGTCTGCTTGATCTCAGCGAGCCGCAGGAAGGGGTGCTCAATATCGCCTTCCGCTGGGCCGAGGACAGACAGACCTCGCGCGACCCGAAGTTCGTCATCCGCAAGCTGCGTGATCTGCGCGCCGTGATCGAGGAAGTCGGTCGGCGCGCCAGCGAGCTGCGGCCGCGCTACGGCAATGTTGCACAGCAGACGGTGGGTGTGCTGCAGCGGCGCCTGCTGGTGCTCGAGGAGCAGGGGGCCGACAACTTCTTTGGCGAAACGGCGCTCGACATCAACGATCTGATGAAGAAGCGTGATGGCTTCGGTGTCATCAATATCCTTGCCGCCGACAAGCTGATGGATAATCCGCGCCTTTATGCGACGGCTCTGCTCTGGCTGCTCGATGAGCTGTTCGACAAGCTGCCCGAGGTCGGTGATCTCGACCGTCCCAAGCTGGTCTTCCTGTTCGATGAAGCTCACCTTCTGTTCGACGATGCGCCCAAGGCCGTTCTCGATCAGATCGAGCGTGTCACCCGCCTCATTCGCTCCAAGGGGGTTGGCGTTTATTATGTGACGCAAAGTCCGAGCGATGTGCCCGACAGGATTTCGGCGCAGCTGGGCAATCGGATCCAGCATGCGCTGCGCGCCTTCACGCCCAAGGAGCAAAAGTCGATCCGCGCGGCGGCCGATACGTTCGTGAAGAACCCGGAGATCGACACCGAGCGGGCGATCCAGCAGTTGCGCGTCGGCGAGGCGCTGGTTTCGACGCTGCGCAACAAGGGCGAACCGTCCATGGTGCAGCGTGCCTTGATTCGCCCGCCGATGGGCCGCATCGGTCCGCTGACGATGGAAGAGCGCAAGGCAATCATGAAGCGCGATAGCGAAAACGCGGCGAAGTATGACAAGCCGCTCGATGTCGAAGGCGCTTACGAGCGGGTGCTGGCGATGAATTCGATGGTCGGCAACGTCAACGAGCATATCGGCGACGTGAAGGAAAAGCTCGGTAACTGGTTCGGCATTGGCCGCAAGGACTGACGAAGGAGAGCGACATGCTCAAAGGTGTTCGTTTCCGCAAGACCTGGTCGATCTTGCCAGGTGTCAAAATCAACCTTAGCAAGACCGGGGTGAGCACCAGTATCGGCGGCAAGGGTGCAACGATCAATGTCGGCAGCCAGGGGCGCCGCATGATAACGCTCGGAATTCCTGGAACAGGGCTCAGCTATCGTGCTCCAGTAGGCTGGAGCATTGTGATCTTGCTGCTGGCGGTGATCGCTGTCGTCGGGATCGCCTATCTGATCAATCCGGTGATTGTTCAGGCGGCCTTGCATTGGTGGCAACCCAAGTGGTTCTAGAGCGCTTTTCACCACCAACGCGCCGTGAATGGTGGGGGCTGAAAGCAGATTTCGGTGCTGGGATGCTACGAGGGGGTGGCATGGTTCGCATGGCGAAGCAGCTGTTGGGCGCGATGCTGACAGTGTTTGCCGCCGTTGCGGTGCATGCAGGCGCCAGCGTGGCTGAAGAACGCAGCACAGACGCAGCATTGCAGGCTAA
>JAXGRZ010000176.1:0-5393 GCA_040765305.1 Hyphomicrobiaceae bacterium
AGGCCGACCATGATGCGGCGCGGATGCCGCCAGTTCCGTTTCCTCTTCTACCGGCGGTGTTTCCTGCGAAGCTTGTTGCGGCGACACGCCCTGCGCAGCAGTCGCCGATGGCGCCGCTTGGGTATGCATCGCCGCATCTGCTTCAGGCAGTCCTTGCGCGAAGCGCCCCTCAACGCGCTGGCGCGCAGTAGCAAGGATTTCATCGGCCGATGCACCCGGCCGATGGCGCCCAGACGCCGTGGGCGCCTGCTCTGCCGGCTGCCGATCAACCTCGCTGACCGGCGCCACCGCACCCACCTCGGGCTCGAAGTTCGAAGGCTCACCGAGAGGTGCGGAAGTTGTTTCAGGGTTTGTCTCGACGGGCTCAGGGTCCGTGATATTGGTAGCGGCTTCGGCCACCTCTGCGGCCTGCTGGAGCGCCTTGATCGCCTCTTCGAAGGTGAGGCCATGCGCGCGCAGCAGGTGAGCAGCCGTCGAGCGCCCGTCGCCAACAATGGCGGCCAGCACGATGGCGCCGTCGATAGCACTGCGCCGTCCACGCGCGGCGGCGGCGGCGGCCTCCAGGATCTGACGGAGATTGGCGGAAATTCCCACCGCCCCGGCCTCCGCACTACGGTCCTCCAGCCGTCCAAGGTGGGTGGACACATCGCCCATCAGCTGCGCGATCTCGATCTTACTCAGGGTCAGGACCGAAACGGCATCAGGATCCTCCGTCAACGCCAGAAGGAGGTGCTCAAGGGTGACTTCCGGGTGCGCCTGCTGAGTTGCATAATCAGCCGCCCGCGCCAGGGTATCGGCAAGATTGCGCGATGGCGGCAGAATCTGTCCGATCTCCTCGATGATCGACTGCGCCATCGGTGCGCTCCCTCCGCATTTGCAACGATGCGCACCCGGCGCGCCACGCTGGCACGCCTTCCCCCGATGCGAAACACGCCGCGAATCTCGACACGTGCACCACAGGTTAGCCCATGAGCCGCGCCCTGGCACGCCCCGGGAAGCAGACCATCCCAGGGTTTCACCCGCTCATTGCGTAACCGCAAATTATGGGCGAAATCCGTTGTGGCGGCTGGGCAACTGGCTATAAGTGCGCCGTCAGCCAAAACGCAGTGCAGCCGGACCGCTGCTTAGGCTGCCCAGCGATCTGCTGCACCGTGATGTGAACCCTGAACTCTGGGATTGAGCCAAAATGACGATAAAGGCACGGCCACAAGCGGAACGGCCTGAAGGCGCAACGGACACCTCCGAGATCAACGCACAGGCCAAGGCACGCATCCTGGCAGAAGCGCTGCCTCACATGATTCGCTATGACGAGCAGACGGTTGTCATCAAGTTCGGCGGCCATGCGATGGGCGACCAGAGCCTCGCCGATGCCTTCGCCAAGGACGTGATCTATCTCAAGCAATCGGGCATCAATCCGGTGGTCGTACACGGTGGGGGACCGCAGATCGCCGATATGCTCAAGAAGCTCGCCATCCAAAGCGAGTTCCGGCACGGGCTGCGCGTCACCGACAAGCCGACCGTCGAGATCGTCGAAATGGTCCTCGCAGGAAAGATCAACAAGGAGATCGTCTCGGCCATCAACCGGCAGGGCGGCAAGGCTGTCGGCATTTCCGGCAAAGACGCCAACTTGATGATTGCCAAGCAGATCACGGAGATGCCCGATCCTGAATCCAACCTCATGCAGGCGGTCGACATCGGCTATGTCGGCGATCCCGTCGAGGTCAACCCACACATCATTGACGTTATTTCGCACTCCGACCTCATTCCGGTCGTCGCGCCGATCGGACTCGACTGCAACGGGCAAACACTTAATATCAACGCCGATACGTTTGCCTCAGCACTCGCCGCGCGGATGAAGGCCAAGCGCCTGCTGCTGCTCACGGATGTAAAGGGCGTGCTCGACAAAGAGGGCAACCTGATCGAGGAGCTTTCGGTTGAACAGGCACGCTCGCTCATACGCGACGGCACCATCTCAGGCGGCATGATCCCGAAAATCGAGGGTTGCATTGAAGTCGTTGAAGCGGGCGTGGACGCCGTTGTCATTCTCGACGGGCGTGTGCCGCACTGCGTGCTGCTCGAGCTGCTCACCGAACACGGCGTTGGCACGCTGCTCGGTACGGCGCGCAAGCTGCCGAGCAAGACCATGCAGGCAAGGTGAGACCGTTGTTGAAAACCGCCGACCGCCCTGACGATTGACAACACGACAGGCGGACAAAACAGCGTCCGGTGAAGCGCCGGTGGCTGGTACAGATCTATACGGTGGCCTTAACAATGGCCTTGCGCGCCTGTTGCTTCTTGCGACGACGGCGCCACCACATGGCGCACAGACCTACCGCACCGGCCCCTTGCCCGAGAAGGGTCGCACCGAGAACCGGCAGCGGTCCACCGCCGCCACCGCCGCCGCCACCTCCGCCACCCTTGCCAAGGCCCCAGGCGTTGCCATGGCCATTGCCACCGGGCGCTGCCTCAACGGTTGCCGATGATGTCATCGCCAACGCCACCGCCAGGCAGACTGCTGCGGCTGTCGCGCGAATCCTTGTTTGCAATACCGTCTCCACGGACAAACCCTTCCGTTAACGATTGGCAGTGCCGTCAGTGTACCAACACGGCGTTAACGTCGGCTAAAGATCGTGTTCTACATGCAGCGCGCCATCCACAGGGACTAATATTTGCGCCGATATTTACTGGGCTGGCGTTAGCTGCGCCACGCTGCAACGGGCGGGCCTGAGCATTGGCTTGCCGCGACGCTGGGAGCGGGTGAAACCGCCAGAACGGGAGACGGCGCCTTGCTCGCAACACCCAGCATCCGGGCGATACCGTGCGCCATGCCGATTAGTTGGCGCCGCATGCCGCTGGGTTGATCAACCACATCGCCCTGAATGAATGCCGCATCGCCGCCGTGTTGCAGCCGAAAGAACGATGCGCCTTCGGCGTTACCGCCAAGTATGGCGACAACGACAGGCTTAGCGCAGCCTGGTTTCAGGAACGTCTTTTGCTGGTAAACCGATCCGCTGTCGCCCGAGGGCAGTTCTGCCTTCGACCAACCATAGGCCGACATGACCTCAGCAATATGCATCGCTGCCGTTTGTGCGGATGCATCGCCCCGCTCGCCATAGCGGCTAACTTTCAGCGCAACACCAAGGACCAGCGCCAGCACCACAACCAAAGCCATCAACGATTGCCTGTTCATGCTTCGCTCGCCCAGTTGCCAAGAGCCAGAACCACCATGGCCTGAAACAGATCGAAGACGTTGGCGCCGATCGGACCATGCACCAGTGCATAAGACTCAGCCGACCACGCCATAGCGGACAAGCGCGCCAGATTGGCCAACACATAAAGGCCGCACAATGCCAACAGGGCCTGCTTCAACCTTTTCCCATTCACCTCACCCAGGAGATAGGCCACGGCCACCAGCGCCACGGCGGCGTGTGGCAGGGCATCGGAGGTCGTACATTTCGTCATCAAGATGAGAGAGTGCGTATCAGGGTTCCCGACGACGTTTGCCACCTGGACGATATCAGCACGCACCAGCGAAAGCAGCTGGGCAATCACGAACGTCTCTGCCGTCGTCACCGGCAGCGCCAGCCACTTCAGGAGCACCGACGACCACAGCGAAGTCAATCCCACCGCCAGAAAGATCAACGCACCAGTGCGGCGTGGGCCGTTCGCATGCCATGCCTGATAGGCTGCATAAACCGCCAGCGCCAGCCAGGATACGGCACTGCTCGGCACCAAAATCAGTGCGAGAATGAACGCTTCAAGCCAGAGTGTACCAGAGCCATCTGCGTGATCAGGCGCCAAACTGAGCCTAGCGGCCACGAACAGCGCGATGATCTGGAACGGGCTGATGCCGAACGTCAATCCCCCACCACCTTCGGTGAAGCTTGCGCTCATCGTCACGATCAGCCCGTTGAGGGCCGCGCCGATCATGATCAGGGCGGGGATGGCAACCTCGCGCGAGGCGAACGGCACTGAAATGGATCTGGCCGACACGTGCGACAGGTCTCCTTAAAAAAGGCTTTGAGGCAAGTTCAACGAAGAATAGTAAAGGTTCATTTAACCTCGCCGCCTGGAGAGAGCACCGCACCCCCGCACGCAACATCCCGCACAATCTCGAAATCGCTATCGCCTCACCTCGTGCTTCGGGCTATTGAGGCGCATGACTGAGACTGACACGTTCGAAATATTCCTGGTGGCAACGCCAGGTCTGGAAGACACGCTCGTCGCCGAAGCCCGAGACAAGGGGTTCAGCGGGGCGAAAGTCGTGAAGGGCGGCGTCACCCTGACAGGCGGCTGGAGCGAGGTCTGGCGGGCCAATCTCAAGATCCGCGGGGCAACGCGCGTTCTGGCGCGCATCGGCGCCTTCCGTGCTTTGCATCTGGCGCAGCTCGACAAGCGCGCCCGAAAATTGCCCTGGAAGGATGTGCTGCGCCCTGATGTGGCCTTCCGCGTCGAAGCCTCGTGCAAGAGTTCGCGCATCTATCACTCAGGCGCAACGGCGCAGCGCATCGAGCGCGCCATCCGCGAGGAATTGGGTGCACCATCAGCGGCGGACGCCGACATCACGGTGATGGCCCGGATCGAGGACGATCTATGCACCGTGAGCGTCGATACGTCCGGTGAACTGTTGCACAAGCGCGGCCATAAGGAGGCGGTCAACAAGGCGCCAATGCGCGAGACGATGGCGGCCATGTTCCTCAGGCAGTGCGGCTATCGAGGAACCGAGCCCGTGGTCGATCCCATGTGCGGATCAGGCACCTTCATCATCGAAGCGGCAGAGATTGCAATGGGCCTTGAGCCGGGCCGCACGCG
This sequence comes from Hyphomicrobiaceae bacterium, assembly GCA_040765305.1. GTDB lineage: Bacteria > Pseudomonadota > Alphaproteobacteria > Rhizobiales > Hyphomicrobiaceae > JAEUMD01. The sequence continues at coordinate 4,813 of JAXGRZ010000176.1, forward strand.
CCATTTCGCCTTCGAGCAGCTTGCGACATTTGATGCCAAAGCCTGGACGCACATGCGCGATCATTCAACCAATGCCTCCGTGAAAGTGCCCGCCTTCAAGCTCTATGGTAGCGACCGCGATGCCGGCGCGATTACCATGAGCCGTGCCAATGCGCAGCGCGCCGGCGTCACCCACCTGACGCAATTCAATCAGTTGACGATCAGCGAGCTTGCCGCACCTGAGGGTGCACCAGGGCTTGTCATCGTCAATCCTCCCTATGGCGCGCGACTGGGAGAATCATCCCATCTCAAGCCGCTCTACAACGCCATGGGGCGGACGCTGTTTGAGCGGTTTTCGGGCTGGCGCGTTGGTCTCATTACCACCGACCTCGCACTTGCCAAGGCAACGGGTTTGCCCTTCAAACCGGCGGGTGCACCGGTGTCGCATGGCGGTCTGCGCGTGCGCCTCTACCAAACCGCAGCGCTCCTTGTGTCAGCACAAAAAAGCCCTACAGAAGGCGCAGGGCACGAAAGCTGGCGTGCCCCTCACGGCCAACGATGATGTGGTCATGGATTGCGATATTGAACGGGCGCGCCGCCGC
>JAXGRZ010000177.1:0-5348 GCA_040765305.1 Hyphomicrobiaceae bacterium
CCCGCCTTGCCCCAGATCTGCTGCACGCGCTGGTCGCGGCCGCAACCATGCCGATAGAACATGTAGCGCCATGGATGCTTGAGATAGTAGTCATGGTGTTCGCGCTCGGCAGGCGTGAAGGTTGACGCATCGACGATCTGGACGACAATCGGATTGCCGAGGACGCCGCTGTTTTCCAATTCCGTCTTGCTCGCCTCGGCAAGTCTGCGCTGCTCGCCATCATGCACGAAGATGGCGGGCCGGTATTCGTTGCCCCGGTCACAGAACTGGCCTCGTGCATCGGTGGGGTCGACATGGTGCCAGTACCAGGTGAGAAGCATCTGATAGCTCACCTTGGTGGGGTCGTAGATGACGTTGACGGCTTCGGTGTGCCCCGTCAGTCCCGTTGCCACCAGCTCGTAGGTCGGGTTCTTCATATGACCACCGGTGTATCCGGGGATCGTTTTCAGCACGCCGGGAACCTGGTCAAAGTCGGCCTCCACGCACCAGAAGCAGCCGGCCGCGAACGTTGCCACCTGTGTCTTGATCGTTGGCGGAACGGGGGCCGATTTTTTCGCCAGCTCATCAGGCTGCGGCATCGGCCGCTGGGCAACGGCCGATCCGTGGAGGCTGGCAACGGCAAATGCCGTTGCCGTCAGGAGTACGACCGCAACGGCCACAAAACTGTAGCGGTGCCTGGGGCGCATTTCGATGTTTCCTCCCAATGGTGAGCGTGCGCCAGCGTGGGTATGCTGGCTCAGGCGCCTTGCTTGGGATCGAATGTCAGGGCAACGCCGTTGATGCAGTGGCGCAGCCCCGTCGGCTTGGGGCCGTCATCGAAGACGTGACCCAGATGGCCGCCGCAGTTGGAACAGTGCACCTCGGTCCTGACCATGAAAAAGCTCTTGTCCTGCGATGTGCCGACGGCCTTGTCCTCGATCGCCTGATAAAAGCTCGGCCAGCCGGTGCCGCTGTTGAACTTGTGCTCGGATGAATAGACCGGTTGCCCGCAGCCTGCGCACTTGTAGACGCCGGGCGAATACGTCTTGTCGAGCGGACTGGAGTTGGCACGCTCGGTTCCGTGGTTACGCAATACGCGATATTGCTCGGGCGTGAGGATCTTCTTCCATTCCTCGGGGGTCTTGGTCACGGGGAAAGTCTCCTTGGCGGTTCCGGTATCAGCGGCCTGGCCGGTACGTAACGCTGCCACACCGAGCAGTGTACCAAGCGTCGAGACGGCAAATGTGCGACGTGAGATCATTGACACTTCATCCTCGTTCGGGATCTGGCCGCATATTCGCACGAACGCGATCGTTCATTACACAATGAGCCATCACGAACGGGTGAAAGCTCACGGGCGATCAGAGGCAGTCCTGTGGGTATAATGTGTGCACCCATCAACCATTTGTCACCATCACGGAGCTGCATTTACGATGCGGACCGCTATACCGTCGGTATCGGGCGGACGGGAATTTTCCGGTCAATGACGATTTCGTCCGGGCTCAGCCGGCAGCGATAGGCCAGGGCCTCCACACCGGCTGCGGCCGCCGACGTGAAGGCGTGCGCATAGCCCGGATCGATGTCTGCAGCGAGGCTGAGGGCGTTAGCGTCGGCGCGCTGCACCAGATACACCATCACCGCCCGGTGGCCTGCGCGCGCCATCTCGGCCAGCTCGGCAAGGTGCTTGGCGCCGCGTTCCGTCACGCTGTCGGGAAACTCCGCCAGCCCTGCCTGACGCATCAGGTGGACATTCTTGATCTCCACGTAGGCGCGCCCTTTGGTGTCATCTTCGAGCAGGATGTCGATACGGCTGTTGGCGCCGTACTTCTGCTCACGCTTCAGACTTTGATAGCCCTTCAGCGGCGCCATCCTGCCCGCTTCGATGGCTTGCGCGACGATTTTGTTGGGATGGGCCGTGTTGATGCCGACCAGTGTCGGGCCCGCACCCGCATCGTTCTCGATCATTTCCCAGGTGTGACGATATTTGCGCGTCGGGTTGTCGCTTTGCGAAAGCCACACGATGGCGCCCGGTCCGGTCAATCCCAGCATCGAGCCGGTGTTGGGGCACGTACATGTGATCGTCGTGCCGTCATCCAGCTTGACGTCGGCTAAAAACCGCTTGTAGCGCTTGATCAGGCGCCCGCGAATAAGGGGAGAAGCAAATTTCATGGCGCGCAGGTTAGCCACAATCGGCACGCCGCGGCAACAGGTGGTAGGCAGAACCGCAAGGCAGGTGCTAAACTTCGCATCTTGCAGAAAAAGGAGATTCCACGTGTCCGAAGGAACCAGCGTGTCGAGCGGTGCGATTGATGCTGATGCGTCAGGTGCCGGAACGATCACCGCTGCGATCCTCGTGATCGGCGATGAGATCCTCTCCGGCCGCACCAAGGAGAAGAACATCGGCGCCATTGCCGATCATCTGACTGCGATTGGCATCGAGCTTGTCGAGGTGCGCATCGTCGGAGACAGAACCAGCGCCATCGTTGAGGCGCTCAATGCGCTGCGCTCGCGCTACGATTATGTGTTCACGACCGGCGGCATTGGCCCGACTCATGACGACATCACCGCGGACGCGGTCGCTGAGGCATTTGGAGTGGCGATTGACGAGGATCCAACGGCGCTGGCGCTGATCGCTGCTCATTGCGAACGCCGTGGCGTGCCGCTGACGCCGCCACGCCGCCGCATGGCTCGCATTCCAGCTAGTGCGCGGCTCATCAAGAATGCGATCTCCGCCGCCCCGGGCTTTATGCTGAACAATGTGATCGTCATGGCGGGCGTTCCATCCGTTATGGTGGCGATGCTTGAGGATGCGACACAGTATCTTCGTACTGGGCCGCGCATGCATTCCTTCTCGATCCTGCTGGCTCGTCCGGAAGGCGATGTTGCAGAAATTCTGAGAACGGCCCAGGCCGCCAACACTGATGTGGCCATGGGCAGCTATCCGAGCTACACCAACGGCATCCCAACCGTCGAACTGGTGTTGCGTTCGCGCGATCGCGTGCGCCTTGCCGCCGCGGCCTGCCAGCTCGAGGCAGCGCTGAGGGCGTGCGACATCCTGTAGCGAGAAATTATACCTTCCTGGTCTGGTCACACTCTAGCCCAAGGTGTAGGTGCACCTCGGCTGTTTCAGGCATGAGGGGCGGGGGATTTCGCCCTTCAACACGGTGGCGCACGACGGCGGTGCCAAAGCCTGGACAGCGGGCAAGGTCGCGAAGACGGCCAACGCCCACGAGTTGACTTGAGGGAGTCATGAAATCATGAGCCACATGACGCATTCGCGTGCGCGCCTTGGGCTGCGCGTATTTTCTCCCGCTGCCGCATTGGCGCTTGCCACGCTCACAGGCAGCACAATGACGGTTTGGGGCCCTTCACAGGCCCACGCAAAGACGCCTGGTGCACGCTATTGCTTCTCACACGCGTGCCATCGCGTAATGACACTGGCGCAAACGCGTGCGGCGGTTGGCAAGTCAAACCTCGCGGTGACATCCTTTTATGATGACTGCCGCCGGGATCGCTACAACCCTTGCGGCTTGACCTCATCGGGCGAAGCTTATCGCCCCGGCGAGTCGAACTCCGCGGCAAGCCCAATCTACCCCGATGGCACCGTGGTGCTTGTGCGCAATCCGCGCAACGGTGAAGCGGCCATCGTGCGCATCAACAATGCCGGTCCCTACTGGGGCAACCGCACGCTTGATTTGTCGCGCGCTGCGGGAACGAAGCTCGGGCTCGATGGCGTCGGCGTCGCGAAGGTTGAGCTGACCGTGTTGCGTGCGCCCACAGCGATTGAGGCGCGGTATCGAAAAGGGCGCAGGTATCCACCGGTGCCTGGACATGTTGGTTCGTTCGCCAGTCTTGGCGAGGCTCAGGTGTTTGCGGCCTTGAAGCTTGATCTACCCGGCGCGATCGGTGAGGACATGATTGCGCTCGCCCAGGCTGCGCCGCGGATTACGACAGTATCGCCCGTCGGTTTTGCGCCGATTGCAACAGCGCCACGCGAATATCGCCGTCCCGCTGCGGTGACACACGTTTCCCAGTTGGAGCCTGCGATCGTGGTTTCGAAAGCGACAGAGCAAGTTGCGGCGCGCTTGCAAGCATCGGGGTCTTTGTCGCCTTCACTTCTCATGTCGGCAGTTGAGATCAGCGACGTGTCGTTGTTGGTGCCGCCGGTCGGTGAGACGGCGCGTGTTGGCCGCACGCAGAAGACCGACAACGAACCTGGCCTCTCACGCCTCGCTGCCGTCAGCGCCGCTACCGACGCGATGGACGGCCTTGCGGCATTGACACTGGTGCAGCTGCCAGCGCTGGCGGCACGCGGTGTGCAAGGTTGGTATCGCCGGGCACAAGCAACCGTCTCGCATGTTATCGCCTTTGCTCCGGCTAATCTCACCACACGCCAGACCCGCATTGCGCGATGGGCGGCATTGCAGTTTGCATTGCTCAATTCAGAACGCGGCGAGGTCGCTGGAACGCCACGCGATGACGGGGGCGGCACGATGATGCTTTGGTCTGACGATGATCGCGTGAGCCCCGTGACGCGCCGTCCAGCTCGCGCCCGTAGCGATGACTTCTACGGTCTTGCCGCGTGACAAAAGCACCAGCGGAAATCGGTGCGTGCACAGCATTTCCCCTCAGCACGCAGTAGAGCGCCGTTCTGGAGTGCGTTGCGAACCGGTGAAATTCTATTCGAGCGCGCGGGCTACCGCTTCGAGGCGATCAACAAGAGAGTTGGCCTTTACCTTGGCGAGCGGGGAATGCACCCTGGATGGCGTGCCGTTGCCTGTTTGGGCGGCATCGCCTGCATCAGTTGTGATGCTCTTGTAATCATATGCGTTCTGCGCTGTTGCCTTTGCTGCCTCACGCGCAGCGCTGCTCATGAACGTCATGGTATCGGCGGCTTCATCCGATTGAGCACACTCGTGGATTAGAGTTTTGTCGCTGCCCGCCGTAGCGGTGTTTTCCGACCAACTAAACGGGTCGCTGCCGTCAGGCTCGTCCGGATAGAGGTTGTAATGCAGGTCGAGCGCATCGAGAAACGTGATAATCATCTCGCGCAGCGGCGCCAGCGCAATGCGGCCAGCGACCAGGAATCCATCCTCGCCAAGTGCAATGGTGCGATCTTCGGGAAGATCGGCCGCATCGTCGGCAATGACGCCACGGCGACGAAGATAAGCAATGGGGCAGGCGCCGGTTTCAAAGTCGGCGCGCATTGAATCGCCCAGTTCTTCCACCGCATCGAGCAGCGGCGCCGTGCCGCCGACAAACAGCCGCGTGATGCCGGCGAAGTCACCAGCGGTGCGTGCCAGCACTTGCGCGCGCTTGCGTGCCTTCAATACGCGCCCGATCAACACAGTCTCGAACGTGCGCACGGC
>JAXGRZ010000178.1:0-5347 GCA_040765305.1 Hyphomicrobiaceae bacterium
CCAGGCAAGCAAACCCAGCCTGCCCGAAGGGCCGCCCGACGAGGCGAAATATGCGGCGTGGTCTTCGCTTGAATATGCTCTGCATGTCCAGCGCTGCGTCCACTTGCCTCTTTCGCCTCGTCTGACGATCTTGCGGACTCATTGCTATTGAGGCCGGACCCTAGGCCATCAAGAGCCCTCGCCGCGATCGATACGACGCGAAAATTCAGTCTGCCCGCCAGCGCACAAGATGCGCGCCTGCTCGACCCAGTTCTCACGCTCGATGCGGCCGCGAAAATCCAGAATCTCGCTGACATGAGCAATATCGTCGGCCGTCCAGTTGGCGATCTGGTCGTAGGAGGCAATGCCGATTGAATTCAGCTTTTTCTCGATCAGGACGCCAACGCCTCGAATTCTCTTCAAATCATCAACGGGATGTGTCGGTCCGCCAAAGCGATCGTTGCGCAGAGCTTCGGAGCGCACCGAACGAAGGCCGGTAACGTCGTGGTGCGTAGCAGGGGAGCGCGCTTCAGGTGCTTCGTGAGTGGGCCCGGCAGGCACCCGTTCCAGGTTCTGGCGCATGGCATCGGCAAGCCGCGAGGGACGGACCGCGCGCGGTTCGCCCGGCACAGATGTTGCCGCAAAGGCTGCCGCAGCGGCCATCGCTGCAGCTCCGCCAGGAAGTTGCACTGAACCTGAATCGCAATGGCGCGAAAATAACGTGCTGCCTCCGTGCGCCAGGATCTGCGCCTGTTCGATCCAGTTTTCGCGATTGACGCGACCTGGTTGCTCCATCAACTCATCGAAATACTCAACTTCGGTGACAGTCCAAGCCGCAATCTGTTCAAAACGCGTCACGCCACTATCGTGCAGCAGATGCTCAACGTGACCATCGACACCACGAATCCGCCGCAGCAGATCAGGCATGGCGTGCGCAGGCGCTCCAGCGGATGGTTGTGGCGTGCTGGGTGATGGAGCTGGAACCATCGCCGCCACTGGCGGTACGGGCGCCGGCCCAGGTTCGGGAACATGCGGTGGCTCGGTGACACTGGTGAAGGCGGGTCGCGGGGCGCGAATTGGGGTGGGAGGGCGCGCACCAGCAGATGCGGTGCGGCCACGGCTGGCTGATGCCGAAGCTGCGGCAACGCCAGCAGCTGCAGCTAGAGCCATTTGGGAAGGCGTGCGAGGCTGTCTTGGTTCGACGGGCGGAGCCTGCGTCGCGTGTCCAGGTGCGTTGGTACTTGGCTTGTGGGCCGGACGTGCGGTATCCGTCGGGAAGGCATTGACGGATTCTCCGCGCAAGTGGCGCCGTGCGTAGGCTGTCAGCCCCCCCTTGGCGAGCACCGCTGCCTGTTCGATCCAGTTCTCACGCTGCACGCGTGCTTGGGCGCCAACCGCCGCGTTCACCGCGCCAACGTCATCGCGCCCCCAGCGAGCGATATCGGCATAGCGCCATACACCCAGTCCATGCAGCGTCCGCTCGACATCGGCACTAATATCACGAATGAGTTTCAAGTCCTGGCTGTCGGCTGGCATCAGCGGTGGAACACGCACGTCCGCGGCCACCCCGGCCATACCTCCGGAGGCGGCAAGCGGTGGTGTCTGGTGCTGGCGCTCTGTCGCACCAAGCTCCGCAGGTGGCGTAACCTCCCCCACAGGGCTCCGGCTTGCGGCAGCAGCAACAGCAGCGGCTGCCGCAGCTGCAACGGCGTCATCGGTCATTTTCACCGTGGCGGCGACCGGCTCCGGCTCGCTGTGCGATGTTTCGCCAAAAGGTGACTCCGTTGGTGGGGGCTCGGGTGGTTCGTGTCCGCTCAAGGACTCCCTTGGCTCAACCTGGAAGTGGCCAATCTGGCTTTCAGCAGACGGCTGCTCCTCCCAGTGTGCAGGTTCGCCCGCTTCATCAGTGCCGTCGAATTGGCTCTCCGCCAGAGAGCCGACGCCAGACAAGGCCCGTTCGAAGCGATTGCGGTCGATGATCGTGTCAGGCGCCTCGACATATTCGATGTAGGGCTGCACCGGTATCGATTCAAAGCGCGCTACATTAAGCGCACCGGGACTTGTGGCGGTGCCTGCGTTGGTCACGGCCTCGCGGCTCGATTGAACCGAATCCATCTCAACGGGCGCATAGAACGTGCGCCGCCACCAGCAGCCAACGAACGCGCCAAGGAAATAGGCCGCAGCCGTCAACAAAAACGCTTGAAACAGCAGAAATGTCATTTGACGGTACTCCTTGCCGACGCGACGACCTGACGCGAAAAGCCTGCGATCAATCTTCGGTCCGGCGGCTGCACGTCAACCACCCCATGGCAATGCCAATCAGGAACGCCACGACGAGATACCAGAACAGCTTCAAGAACAGATAATCCATGGCACACTTCCCATCGCCGGAATGGCTCCGGCTGTTGGCGATAGCCGCGACTATTGAGGGGCGACTGTGAACTCAATGCGCCGGTTTTTGGCGCGGTTTGCTGGCGTATCATTGGAGGCGACTGGCCGCGTCTCACCGTAACCTACAGCAGTCAGCCGTTCGGCACCCACACCCGCCTTGGCGAGATAATTGTAGACCGCTTTGGCACGCCGTTCCGACAGGCTTTTGTTGCGCTCGGGCGTGCCTTCGGCGTCCGTATGGCCTTCGATCTCAATTTTGGCCTTCGGGCAGGCACGCGCAACCTGGGCAAGCTTATCGAGAGTGGGCTTGGAGGCGCTGTCCAGATTGTCGCTGGCCCAGTCGAAGCGGATCACACCGGTCGTGGCCACTTCGCGCAACATACGCTGACAGACATTGGCCTCCTCGCGGCGCTTGATCTGTTCGCTGTTCGCCCGTGCTGCCTCCTCCTGCTTGCGTCGCGCTTCTTGTTCGGTTGCGCCCTTGGCCTTTGCTGCGTCCTCTGCTGCCTTGCGCTGAGCCTCCTTTTCGGCCCAGATCATGGCATCAGAGCGAACCTCGATCGCATCACGTGCCGTATATCCTTTTGGAATGCTTCGCGTGAGCTGGTCGCGCACGCCAGTCTGCACCGCCGTATCTTTCGCCTCTCCACGGATCAGGAGAACTTGCCCCGACAGGACCGCCTCGCCCTGACGCAGGATGGCAATCAGCTTTAATCCAAGATCAGCGGCCACGGCCCACTTCGTCGATGACGCATTCTTGATGGTCATACGATCCTGAATCTGTGCGTCGGGAAAATAGCGTGTCGCCGCCTGCACAAGTGCCGCGCGCGTGCGCGCGTCCAGAACGTCGCCCTCGATGAGGACTGTCTTGCCGCCATCATAGGCTGCACGCCAGTTGAGGTTGGGCTCTGGCGGCGCGTCATAGGTAACTTCCACAGAGGTTTCGCAGGCACGATTGGCTGCGGTGCGCAACTCGCCGGCGATATTTCCAGCTATGGTTTCATTGCGGGTGCTGCCAACCAGCAGCAGCTTCGTGTCGGTTATCGTCACCGCACCCTTGTCGAGATCGCCCAGTTTCGACAAACCCGCCTTGGCGCAGCTGAGCCATTGGGCTGGTTCACCTGTTGCCAGTTGAAGTTCATCGCGGATCTGGGTCTGGGCAAAGCGCTTCGCGGTCGCTCCAAGCAGCTCTGAGCGGGCTTCCTCGGTTGGCACGTAACCTGTCAGCGTAACCACGTTTGCAGTGTGGTCGATCTTCACGACGTAGGGGCTGACCGGTGCGGGCGCGGGCTTAGGAAATGTGATCGCGTCGACCACCTTGAAGCCCTCAGCCGCACTGCGCAGTTCGCTGGCCACCTCAGTGGCACTAGCCTGGTCTGGCGCCTGGCCAGTAATCGTCACCTTCTGATCGGCCAGTTCGACGACCCCGCTGTTGAGGCGCGCCAATTGATCGAGCGCAGCCCTTGCCACCGCAGCAAGCTTGTCCGGTGCACCGGCCGCGGTTTCCATGCGGTCAACGATGGCGTGACGCGGGAATATCTTTTTGGCGTGCGAGAAGATCTGCTCTCTTAGTGCCTCGTCGGAAACATAGCCGCCGAGCTGGACTTGGTTGCCCTGGCGCCGGGCTGTCCAGGTAAAGGGAGACATAACCGGTGGCGTCACCTTCTCGGCAATCAGCGTCACTCCTGAGGGCAGCTTGCTCTTGAGAGCATTCATCACACTCTTGTATTGAGCAACATCCTCTGCTTCGCCCTCGATGCGAAGACCCGTACCGGCAAGGCTCACCGTTCCACTGGTGAGCGAAGCCAGCTGTTTCATGCCAAAGCCGATACCGCCAAGCCAGACGTTCTGGTCAGGCACGCCGCGTGCCAGCGTCAGTTGATCATCGATCGACAAATTGGGAAAGGCTGCCTTGGCAAGCCCGATGATGGAGGTGCGCGTCTCATCCGAGGGAACGTAGCCAACGAGCTTTAATCGGTTGCCGCGCAAGCCTGCTGACCACTGGTAAGGCTCGATCTTCTGCAGCAGCCGGGTGCGTTGATCAGAGATGCGAACGCCCCACACATCGCGCACGACAGCAAGCGCGCGTTGTGGACCCTCATCGGATGTCGCTTGGCCAGTAATGAGACCATCGCGCCCGTCAAAGGCCGTGACAGCCCATTGCTGGCCTGCCGCCTGCAGCGCCGTCTCTGTGCGCTGGCGCAGATCACTCTCGATGCGATCATGCTCCCACTGTACCGTGAGAAACGTTAAAATCGCGATCGGAATGAGCCCCCACAGCCAGCGCCACGGATTGCACCTCATACTGCTCTTGCTCCCCACAAACCCTGCCCGTCAGCGTGAACTGGCGAGGTTGCCTTCACCGTCACACAACACCCCAATTCCTATCCGCCCTGCGCCACACGTCGCTTGCTAAACGCCGCTCGCCACACGCGGCCAGCAATGCGCTTGCCGTAATGACCTTGCCCGCATCAGCCACTCCGTCCCCCCTGACATCCTTTTAGGGTCCCGACATCCATAGCCTCACGTATGCCTTACGCCTGCAGCCCATTGGCATCGCGCCCAATATAACGAACGCTCTACCACGCTACCGCGGCATAACCTTGCGCCTTCGCAAGTAGACTTCAGGCATCCTGCCCAAAGCACCATCAAAGGCCCCGCTGCTACGCCCGTTCAAACGGGGTTGCTGTTCTGCCAATGCGGCTCTCGTGTGATGATCACAAAATTTGTCCGACGCTTGACAACATCGGCCGAATTTCACGATCACGATCCGAGCCGCACAGGACCTTACCTTAAACGGTGATCTCAACCGTTCCGGGAAACTGCAACCCAATCTCGTGCCCCAACAGCGGGCCTATGTCTTCCATGACCTTGCCCGTCTGTCACACGCACAATTCAACCGCCATCAAGATCTCACGCCTCAGCGCCCGGCCAACGCAACCATAGCTTCAGACGGGGGCATCGCTCGGCATTATAG
>JAXGRZ010000179.1:0-5311 GCA_040765305.1 Hyphomicrobiaceae bacterium
CACCCACAACGCCAAGGCCAATTGGCACTTCACCACCGCCGACGCCCGTGTCAAACTCAAAAGCCTGTATCCAACACTTTAGGAGATTCAGGCAACTAGCGCGCTTGCACGATGAGGTGGCAGCGGCGAGGCCGCGACTGCGGCCTGAGCGCCAATGCACCGCGCCCGCGCCAAGCCAGGCCAAAGGCCGGTGCGGCTCGTCAGCGATAACAGATAAGATTGTTTCCGCCTCAAGCGGAAACGATCTAGCGCGTCAGAAGCTTATCTGAATGATCGCGACACGCTTTAGACCTTGCGTGTGAGACGTGCAGCATAAAACCCATCCATGCCCCGCCCGTCGGGGTCGCCTTTGGGCGTATCGGAGGGCAGGGTGCGCAGGGCGCCCTCACGCGTTATCCAACTGGCCTCGATGCCCGCTTCCCCCGGCAAGATCGGCGCGCGCTCGAAGTCCTTATGGCGATCAAGAAAACTCTGGATGCGGCTCTCACCCTCGGCCCGCCCCAGCGAACAGGTGCAATAAACGAGCGTACCGCCAGGGCGCACCAGGTCTGCCGCGCGATCGAGCAGGCGCGACTGGATACGAACCAGCGCATCGATGTCCTCCTCGCGCTTCAAGTGCAGGATATCGGGATGGCGGCGGATGGTGCCGCTGGCCGAACATGGCGCATCGAGCAGGACGGCATCGAAGGTGCGGCCCGGTTGCCATTCAGCGACATCCGCCTCAACAATCTGGGCAGAAAGGCCAAGACGATCGAGGTTTTCAGCAACCCGCTTCAGGCGCGCGGCCGACACATCCACCGCCGTCACATTGGCACCTTTCGCGGCAAGTTGTGCCGTCTTGCCGCCGGGCGCGGCGCAAAGATCGGCCACCTCGCGCCCCGCCAGGTCGTCACCCAGGAGGCGCGCGGGCAATGCGGCAGCCGCATCCTGAACCCACCAGTCGCCCTCGCCATACCCGTCACGATCCTCGATGCGACCGCCGGAGGCAAGGCGCACCGTACCCGTTTCAAGCAGCACGCCTCCCAGGCGCTCGGCCCATATCGCCACGTCGCCTGCCGTCTTGACTGTGAGATCGAGCGGCGCCTCGCGCAGCGAAGCGTCCGCGATCTGGCGTGCCTTTTCCTCTCCATACGTTTCGACAAGACTGTGGCTCAACCACGCGGGAATTGATGCCTTGAACGCATCCATGTCATCGAGCACGCTACGCCCTTCCATGGCGATGCGGCGCAACACAGCATTGACCAGCTTGGCCAGATGCTGGATCGCCGGCTGGCGGCGGCATTGGCTGACGGCAAGCGAAACCGCGGCATGTGGCGGAGTATCAAGATAGAGGATCTGGGCGGCCGCAACGAGCATGATACGGCGGGCGTCCTCATAGCGCGGCGGCAGCGGCTTTTCCATGAACTGGGCCAGCACGGCCTCGATCACGCCCTTGCGCCTCAACACGGTTGCGGCGATGAGGCGCGCCAGGCCACGGTCACGCGGTTCGAGCGCCAGCCCCTTGCCGCTGGCAAAGGCCGTGGCCAGCGCATCATCAAACGAGCGGTGACGATCGAGCACGCCGACCAGCATGACCAGCGCCAGGTCGCGTGCGGCAATCCCGGTCGCCGCCGAGCGGACCGTTACCTTGGGGCCGCCGTGCCGGCCGGCATCTGGCACGACGGCGCCGGAACTCTGCAGGCGCAGCGTAGGCCGGCCCTGCCTGCCACCGCTTTTCGCGCCGCCTTTGCCCTCGTTGGTTTTGTCCGCCATGTCCCGCCTCATTGCCCGCCGGACGCAGTGCGCGCCGGGGCCGGGTTCGATTGCCCTGTGGGGAACCGATGGTCAAGGCCAACGTACTCAAGGGACTTAAAGTCCCAACCCTACGCGTACGTGCAAATCTGGCACAGCTTCATCGCCATGCGATCACCCCCACGGGCCGCGCGGCGGGGATTGCCGCCCCCTCGCCTGGCGCGACCAGGGCCTGGCATCTTGATCCGCCGCCTGACCGTAGCCAACGGATGGCCCGGCGGAACCCGCGCCTGCATCGGTTATGCCCATCTCGCGGGCAAGCTCGATCAGCTCGGCAATGCGGTTTTCGGTGTTGGGGTGGGTGGAGAACATGTTGTCGACTCCGCGCCCGGTCAGCGGATTGACGATGAACAGGTGCGCCATCGCCGGTATCGCCTCGGCTGGTCGATTGACGATGCCCCTGGCGCCTGCGGTGATCTTTTGCAACGCCGAGGCGAGCCACAGCGGATTGCCAACGATCAGGGCGCCCATACGATCAGCCTGATACTCGCGCGAGCGCGAGATCGCCGTCTGCACCAGCATGGCCGCAAAGGGCGCCGCGATCATCGCGATCAACGAGCCGATGAACCCCAAGCCGCCGCGGTCATCGCGATTGCCGCCGAACAACATGCCGAACTGGAGATACTGGGCCATCATCGAAATGGCGCCACCGAAGGTCGCTGCGATCATCATCGTCAGCGTGTCACGGTTCTTGATGTGGGCAAGCTCATGCGCCACCACGCCTGCGATCTCCTGGCGATCGAGGATGTCGAGCAAACCAGTCGAGACGGCCACCGCTGAGTTTTCAGGATTGCGGCCCGTCGCGAAGGCGTTGGGCTGCGGGTTCTGCATGACGTAGACGCGCGGTAGCGGCAATTCGGCTCGACGCGCCAGATCATGGATCAGATCGACAAGATCAGGCGCCGTCGTGCGGTCTACGGCTTGGGCGCCGAACATGCGCAGCACCATTTTGTCCGACTTCCACAAACTGACGACATTCATGATGAGGGCGACGATAAACGCAATGATCATGCCCCCCTGTCCACCGATCGCGGCACCGAAAGCAACGAAGAGTCCCGTCAGAACGACGAGGAGCATCGCTGTCTTGGTATAGTTCATGGGCATGCCAGCAGCTCCAATCATGGCGAGGGGTAACGCGATATCCGCACGTTCGCGCCATCCCTGGTAATGGTATATGGGAGTGAGATAGGGCGGCAACCAGTGGTCTTGCGGGCCATGGTGGAATGATCCGCGCTGCCTTTGCGCCGCGCCGGGCTTGACGTTACATCTAACGTCACACCTAACGTCATGGTTGCACCTGACACAGAATTCGCCAGAAAGGACCCCCATGTCCGAAAATAGGAAAACCAAAGACACCGGGCATCAAGGCGATCCCAACGACACCTCCAATGCCCCAATCAAATCACACGAGGAGACCGCCGAGAGGGAAGATGGTGCGTCCCGAAACGTGACACCGCAGGCGCTGCGGGCGCTGGCTGAAGCCGAGGAGCGCCGCCGTCGCCAGACCCACAATGACACAACGCAGGCCAAAGAAATTGGCGGGCGCGATGGCCCAGACCCCATTCGCTTTGGCGACTGGGAGAAGGGTGGGATCGCTTCGGATTTCTGAGAGATTTCTATAATTATTATTTGATTTCAAAAACTTATAATGTGCCGTGACAACCCCGCCGGATGCCATGTGCACACCACTGGCACACCCATTGATCAACCGGAAACCATCAAACCAAGATAGCCGGCACATCGCCTACCCGTTGGGTCACAAGGCACTCGGTTTGCCTTTAACAGCGTCGTATCAGCGGTGACTGGAGCGCAATGCAGTCCGATGGATAGGGATTGGCGCTTCTCGTGTTTCAGTTCGACTGACCTTTGACGACCCCATACGCGGGCCTCAGCACGTCAGATCCAGAACACGAGGTTTCATATTTGACCGCATTTTCTTCGACGAACCGGCATCCACCTCGCCGGGCAACGCTCTAGGAAGCGAGACAATGGCACATTTCCCAACCTTTCGAATCGCAGCGTTTCGTGACGATGAGCGCGGCGGAGTTGCCATCATATTTGCACTTTCGGTCATCGTCATAACGATGTTTGCCGGTTTGGCCATTGACTACTCACGCATCAATCATGAGCACAACCGAGCTGTCATGGCAGCCGACGCGGCCGCGCTCGCCGCTGGAAAGGCACTTCTCGACGGACGGCTTACAGACGCCGATGTGATCGAACGGGCGCGGAGTTACTTTGATCAGAACATGAAGGTGGCGGAGCACTTCGGCACGGTCAGAGGGTTCGACGTTAAAATCGACCGCACCAACAGTGGCGTTACCGTATCAGCCACTGTCGAAGTGCCCATGACGCTCGGTCGCCTTGCCGGCATCAACAATGTCGTGTTTCCCATTACCGCCGCAACGGCGTTCAAGCAGCAGGATATCGAGTTGTCGATGGCGCTGGACGTCACCGGATCCATGGGCGGCTCAGGCAAGCTCGATGCGTTGAAGTCGGCTGCCAACGATCTGTTCGACATCCTGCTTCCCGATGGCGGCACCCCCAACATGGTGCGTATTGCGCTTGCTCCCTATTCGTCGGGCGTCAACGCAGGCCGCTACGCACCAACGGTCACGGGGCGCGCTTCGCCACCAGGCAATTGCACATACGAGCGCGAGCGCATCAATGACGTGAGCGACAGCGCGCCTGCCAACGGCAGCTACCTCAAAGCCGTCGGCTCACCCGGCATCTACGGCGGTGCGTACTGCCCCGACACCTCGCGCATCGTGCCGCTGACCAACGACAAGTCGCTACTACACTCGGAGGTTCAGAGCTATGAGGCGAACGGCAGCACGGCAGGTCACCTTGGCACACAGTGGGGCTGGTACCTGATCTCGCCGAACTGGGCTGGCGTCTTCAGCGGCCGCAACGCGCCGACTGCCTATAATGACAAGAAGACCATAAAGGCAATGATCCTCATGACGGACGGCGAGTTCAACACCGTGGCCGGTCGCGGCGACTACGCGGGAAAGTCCTCAAAAATCGCGGTCTCATACTGCAAGGCCATGCGGGCACAGGGCATCAAGGTCTATACGGTCGGCTTCCAGCTGGAGGAAGCCAGTGCGAGGCAGACCTTGAAGGACTGCGCGAGTGAGCCACAAAACTTTTTTGAAGCAACAAGCGGCAGCCAGTTGCGCGATGCGTTCAAGGCGATTGCCGAGCAGATCAACAATCTGCGTCTGACGAGCTGAGCAGAGCCCGGGCCGCGGGCTCGCACACACCAACTCGCGCACACGGGCGGCACTTCGGTGCCGCCGTGTGCTTATCGCCGGTCGATCCTCCTGGAGCGCTTTTCGATCCGATGGAATCGGATCGGCGCTCTAGCTTCTTGGTTGATCGCATTTTCCGACGAACCGGTGTCCACTTCGTCGGAAAATGCTCTAGGGTCCGGCCTGCCGCACCTGTGTTTCACAGCGCACCAATGGTTCCAATACCGTGCAAAAAATCCTATTCTGCGGCAAGCGGCGCCAGCCGCGTC
>JAXGRZ010000018.1:0-20881 GCA_040765305.1 Hyphomicrobiaceae bacterium
CGACCCTTCGGGCAGGCTGGGTTTGCTTGCCTGGTGCGTTGCGCTCACTTGAAAATCAACCAGATTTCCGGCGATCGCGCGCCTGCCAGACAACCAAACCCAACCTGTCTTGGACCCATTGCTATTGAGGCCGGACCCTAAACCAAAGGGCATCTATTTGCCTTCGGCTTCTCCTGCCGCACCCTTCTCAATGGCTTTGATCACATCGGATTGAAACTGCCCCATGCGGCTGGCGATAAGCCCACCCAACTCCGGGGTCAGCTTGTTGAACTTGCGGCCGGCTGGACTGTGCTGGAAAGCAGCGATGGCCTTCATCTCCTCTGGAGTGAAATTTCGCGCGTAGAATTGCACAGCAATGTTCTCTATGTCGGCAAGAAACTGCGTCACGCGAGGGCTGCCAGCGGCCATTTCCTTGTCGGCATAGGCCGTAAATCCGACCACCTTCTTGGGTTCGGTGGCTTGCATGCGCATGATCAGCGCCTGGCGCAACTGCGCAACGGAGGTGAGCGTTTGGGCCTTTGCGTCCATGGCCACCACCAATTCCCTGGCGGCCACGACATGCGCATCGTCGGGCTCGGGCGTTGCCTGCTGCGCGACCAATGGTGCGGCGAACCAGACACTGCAAAGGCCACAGGCAAGCACGCAAACTAGGGCCAATGTTCGCTTCATGAAGTCACGTCCCCTTGGTTTTTGATCATCTGTGGTTTTTGATCGTCAATTTCGCGCCAGCGCGATGACGGCCATGCGCCCATGAGGAACGCGGGTTACCACCAATATGTGCAACAGGGCAGCCGCAAATCAGCAAAATCCCTAACACATGGGAAATCTTGCGACGTCGCGGCCCTACTTTGAAGCCGGTTCGTCTGAGGCGGGTTCGTCGCCCTCGGCGAAGACATCATCCCATTCATCGTCATCCAGGTATTCCGCCTCGATCACCCTCACACCCTCAGAGCTGGCAATAACGGCAGCGTCGGCAAGACCGATGAACAGGCCATTCTCGACGACGCCGGGTATGAGCTTTAGTGCCTGGTCGAGTTCTTCAGGTTCCTCGATCACACCATAGTGAGCATCGATGATGAAGTTACCGCTATCGGTTCGGAACGGCTCACCGGTTGCACTGGTGCGCAGCTTCAGCTCGCCCGTACAGCCGCAATCCTCGCTCAGCATCTCGATCATGCCGAGTGTCGCCTGGAGCCCGAAAGGTATGACTTCGATCGGCAGCGGGAAGCGACCCAACGTCTCGACCAGCTTTGATGCGTCCGCAATCACGATCATGCGGTCCGATGCGGTGGCGACGATCTTTTCGCGCAGCAGCGCACCACCACCGCCCTTGATCAGGCGCAGGCTTGCATCGAGTTCGTCAGCACCGTCGATCGTGAGATCCAGGAACGGCTCGATATCGAGCGTCGTCAGACGGATCCCCAGTGCTTCGGCCTGCCGCCGCGTCGCCTCGGAGGTCGGCACACCGATGATGTCGAGACCTTCGGCAACACGCTTGCCCAACAGATCGACAAAAGCGGCGGCCGTGGAGCCCGTGCCAAGCCCCAGTTTCATGCCAGGTTCAACGAACATCAGTGCGCGTTCCGCCGCCTTGCGCTTCATCTCATTGGCACTCATCGCCCTATCTCCTCCCGCTCTTGCAGCGCACATTCATGCGTTTTACCGCGCACAATAGCCAGATCCGCGCCGGGAAAAGAAGTGTGATTTTGCGAGCGGGGTCCGCAAACTCGTTAAAAAGAGCGGCGATGAGGGCCATGCCGCTCGTAAGAAAGGCAGGTTAAAGTCCGCCCATCATGATGTATTTCATCTCGATAAACTCCTCGATGCCGTGGTGCGATCCTTCGCGCCCCAGCCCCGATTCCTTGACGCCGCCAAACGGGGCAACCTCGCTGGAAATCACCCCCTCGTTGATGCCGACGATGCCGAATTCCAGGGCTTCGGCAACACGCCAGACGCGGCCGATGTCACGGGCATAGAAGTAGGCGGCAAGGCCGAACCGCGTCGCATTGGCCTGGGCGATGACGTCCGCTTCGTCATCAAACTTGAACAGCGGCGCAACCGGCCCGAAAGTTTCCTCGCGCGCCACGTCCATGTTGGATGTCACACCGGTCAGGATGGTCGGCTCAAAGAAGGTGCCGCCCTTTTCGTGGCGCTTGCCACCGAGGATGGCCTTGGCGCCTTTCGAAAGCGCATCGGCGATATGCGCCTCGACCTTGGTTACCGCATCGCCATTGATCAGCGGGCCTTGCGTGACGCCGGGCTCGGTACCGTCACCCACCTTGAACGTTGCGACTTCGGCGGCGAGCTTTGCGGCAAAGGCATCATAGACGCCTGCCTGCACATAGATACGGTTGGCGCACACACAAGTCTGCCCGGCGTTGCGATATTTCGATGCGATCGCACCGGCTACCGCCTTGTCGATATCGGCATCGTCGAAAACGATGAACGGCGCATTGCCGCCCAGCTCCAAGCCGACGCGCTTGACGGTCTTGGCGGCCTGGCCCATCAGCAGCTTGCCGACCTCGGTGGAGCCGGTGAAGGTGACCATGCGAACGAGAGGATTGGAGGTCAGCTCTTCGCCAACGGGCACTGGATTGGTTGCCGTGATGACATTAAGCACGCCTTCGGGAATACCTGCCTCCTGCGCCAGCGCGGCAAGCGCCAGTGCTGACAGCGGTGTATCTTCTGCGGGCTTGACGACCGCCGTGCAGCCGGCGGCCAGAGCCGGCGTAACCTTGCGGGTAATCATCGCGCTTGGGAAATTCCACGGCGTGATGGCGGCAATGACCCCGATGGGCTGCTTGATCACGACAATCCGGGCGTCCGGCCTGGGACTGGGTATCGTCTCGCCATAAATCCGCTTGGCCTCCTCGGCGAAGAACTCCACGAAGCCTGCGCCATATAAGATCTCGCCCTTGGCCTCGGCCAACGGTTTACCTTGCTCCTGCGTCAAGAGCAGCGCCAGTTCATCGGCATGCGCGATGATGAGATCATACCAGCGGCGCAGGATTACAGAGCGCTCCTTGGCGATCTTGCCGGACCACGCTGGCAGCGCCCGGTGGGCCGCCTCGATGGCGCTGCGCGTCTCGCCAGCGCTCATGTCAGGGACCCTCGCGATAATCTCTCCGGTGGCCTTGTTGCGGACAGGGGCCGTTGGCGTGCCGACCCAGGCGCCATCGATGAAGGCCTGTTCGCGCACCAATTTCGGCGTTCTTTGTTGCATGGTACGTCTCCGTGTGAGAAAGGCGGGCTAGCTTCTTGTTTTGGTCGCATTTTCTTCGACGAACCGGTACCCACTTCGTCGGAAAATGCTCTAGAAACTTTTGTAGTGAGCGGCGTTTGCAGTTACAAGACTTGATCCTGCACGCGTCCTCGTGCCCGCCCGAGCACTTCATAGCCAAAGCTGCCATTCCACCCGTGACCAGATCTCCCCTTACCGGCGCAACCATCGTCTTCGACCTTGATGGAACGCTCATCGATACCGCGCCCGACCTCGTCGGCGCGGCAAATCATGCTCTGGCGCGCCTGGCACTGCCCCCGCGCCCGGCCGAAGCACTGCGCCCATGGATCAGCTTTGGAGCGCGGCGCATGATCGAGGAGGGGCTCGATCAATGCGGGGTCAAGCAGTCGCCAGCGCAGATTGATCAGCTGCTTGCGGTGTTCCTCGATCACTACGAAGCGAACATCGCGCGCCTTAGCCGGCCCTACCCGCACGTGCTCGATGAGATCTCCCGCTTGACCAGTGCCGGCGCCAGCATTGCCATCTGCACCAACAAGCGTGAAGCACTGACCTTCAAGCTGTTGGATGCCTTGCAGCTGACACAGTACTTTGCGGCCATCATCGGCCGCGACACGCTGCCCGTCTCAAAGCCGGACCCAGACCATCTCATCGGCACCATTGCGCGCGCTGGCGGGCGCGTGGAACGCGCCGTCATGGTCGGCGACAGCGGCGTCGATATTGCCACGGCCAGGGCGGCACGCGTGCCGGTGGTGGGAGTCTCATTCGGATATTCGGACGTGCCCATCAAAGACCTCAACCCCGACGTCACCATCGACACCTATGCCAATTTGGCAGGTGTGATCGGCCCGCTTCTTCCGGCTGTTTGATACAGTTGCGCCACAAGCGACATTTCTTGTCTGCAGCCTCCGATTGGTCGTTGTTCGGTCCACGAGAAGCCATAATCCAGGATCAAACGGCGTCTATTCGCAAACGTCATGCGAACAGACAACAGAGGACACGAATTCAAATGATCAAGCGTCTCATCCTGGCAGCCGTCGCGAGCGCGGCCCTCACAGGCGCATCCCTGGCCCAGGACAAGCCTGCCGAGCCAGCCGAGGCCCCGGCTGACCCCGTCGTGGAGGCCTGCCTGCAAAAGGCATTCGATCTTGCACAGTCGGCCGAGCAGAAGAACCTTGCCGATACGGACCTCGATCAGCTCGAACAAATGCTGAGCAAGATGGAGGGACATTGTGATTCCAAAGAAGCGGCCGAAGCCGACGCTGTCGGCGCCGAAATCAAAGCACTGCTCGATTCCAAGCAGTAAGGCGCGCGCAGTTTCGCAAATTATTCAGACGTACAAAGGGCGATCCAAACGGATCGCCCTTTTCATTTCGTTGCGGGTAGAACGCCGCGCGCTATATCAAAACCAATTCTGCTTCCCAAGCGGCGCGCCGATCCATAAAGGAGAGCGATGCATACCGTGACCGCAAAACCGCTGCGCACTTTTGCGCGACATGCATTATCTAGAGCATTTTCCGACGAAGTGGACACCGGTTCGTCGAAGAAAATGCGACCAAACAAGAAGCTAGAGCGCCGATCCGATTCCATCGGATCGGCGCTCTAGAGCACATCTACAAATTGGCGACCCGCACCAATGCCCGCATCTGCGCACGTTACGGGCGGAAGAGCGATCTCACGCAGCACAGCCGGCAAAGCCATCGGCGGCCATCTTCTCCTCGTATTTGGCGCCAACGTCAGCGCCCGAGGTGAGCGTTGCCTTTGCAGATGCCCAATCTTCCGGTTTGAGGAGGATCATCCAGCCCTTGTCGTAAGGGTCCTCGTTGGCAATTTGGGGATTGGCAACGAGATCGTCATTGACTGCAACCACTTCGCCACCCGCCGCCGACTTGGCCGGCCCGACCCACTTGCCACTCTCGATCGTTGCGCATGACTTGCCCGCGGCAATGGCCTTGCCCTTCTTCTTGGGCGTGAAGGCAACGAGCTGCCCAGCCATGGCGGTAGCCACCGCGGTCATGCCGATCTTGATGGTACCGTCACCCATCTCGCGAAACCAGATGTTGTTGGCGACATCATAGAGGAGATCGTCGGGCAGGTTGCATCCGCGTACTGTCGGCATAGTTTTCCTCTCCAGCGTTATCGAGCCAAGACACTGCGCTCGGCGTGTTTCAAAGAGAGCTGCCAGGCTCTTTCTATTAATTCGAATACCTTGAGCCCATCAATACGTCAGGACACGGACCTCGTCATCCTCCATGATCGTCTCGATCAGATGCGCGCCCCCGACGATGCCCGCGCATTCGGGAATGAGGTCATCCTTGGTCATGTCGAACAGATCGAGGTTGGGAGAGCAGCAATAGAACTTTGCCCCTGCTTCGTGTGCATCCTTGATGAAATCGTAAACGGACTTGGGGCTGCCGGCCTTGACGTACAGCTTCTCGGCAACGCCCTTTTTCATCAGCGCACCAGATGTGGCCGTGCAGATCACCTCGACGTCGTACTCCATGGCAGCAGCGACGGATGCCTGGAAGATCGGTGCGCCCAATTCCTCGCCATTGCGGGGGTCGGTATTGGCCATGACGATGACAAGCTTGCTAGCCATGAATAGTCCTCTCCAAATTGAGTATTTTCCAACGACGTGGACACCGGGGCGTCGCGGAAAATGCGACAAACTAAATTAGCGAAAGAGCCGATCCCACTTCGTCGGAGCGGTAAAGCACCCCAGTCGCAGGTTAAATCGGCGATCATCGGCCAACGCCGCCAACGCCAATTAGACAACACTATGGAGCACCGATTCGATGACTTCGGATCGGCGCTCCAGCTCTGTGATTTGCGGCATTTTCCAACGAACCAAAAATTGGTCCGTCGGAAAATGCGCTGCTGCCGTTCCCCAACGGCATTCCCCCGGCACGCAAGCTGGCACATGTTCAAAGAACTGTATTTGCGCAAACTCAATAGGACTGTGACTGCCATCACGTTCTTAAATCCGGGAAAGTGCGGTTTCGATCGCGGCGCGAAAATCCTCCGGCCGAATTGAAAGAAGGTCAGGGCGGGCCGCCGCAAAGAAGGCATCCACGCTGGCACCTGCGGCATTAACCGGCGTACCGCGCAGGGCTGCCTCAAGATCAAGCACGAGCCGCGGCGGCGTGACGAAGAAATCTCCGGTAATCAGCGCGTGAGCGATGCGGGGTGCGCTTTGCCCGCCTTCAACGCTGATAAATGCGGTCACGGTTCCGCCCGCGCCGGTCAGAGTTGCCTCCAGGTAGTCGGGCTCATGTGGTGCATCGATATCGAAGACGAAGTCGTCGCGGCCCACCTCATCGTCGTAGACCAGGGCGGCGCGCTCCTCCTCTGCGGCGGAGGGTTGTTCGGTGGCGAGCGTCAAACCGAGCCCGCGCGCCAGTCCGTCGGCGATCGCCTGCTTGACGAGGCCAGGATCGGGACTGGCGCCTGTCAACGCCGTCAGAGTCGTAATACGGCTTTCGGGGCGGTCCAGCGCATGCCGCTCGGTCTTGGCACGCGGCACGTTGAGGTAGGACATCACGCGGGCCGGATCAGCGTCGATCAACACCGTGCCCTGGAAGAACAGCGTATCACCCTCGAAGAAGCCGCCTGTGCCCGAAAGCTTGCGGCCACCCACCTCGATATCGTTGCGCGGACGAAAGCGCGCGTCGATGCCAAAGCCGCGTGACAGGCCTTCTGCGGCGCTCTCGCAGATGGCGCGCGTATAGTCGGCCAGCGCCGGCAGGACCAGGCGGCGGCGCGAAAACACCAGCTCCCAACCAAGCATGCCTTCGTCGAAATAGATGGCCCCGCCGCCGGTGATGCGGCGCGCCAGGCCGACATCATCAGCGCGGCATTGGGCAAGGTTCAGCTCGCGCGTGATCGCCTGGTGGCGACCGACAAGCGCGGTTGGCTGGAAGCGCAGAAACCGGATCGTATCGGGAATGAGGCCAGCGGCGTGCAGCTCGATCAGACCGGCATCAAACGCGATGTTGGCGCGCCCTTCACGCACGCCGGTATCGATGACGCGAAATGGAACCGCCACGATCAAGCACCCTCTCGTTCAAGAACAACGCCCGCCACCCCAGTTCTCGGGGTCGAGATCATCACCGGGCTCATGGCACTCTCCTGCCCGTTCCATGCCAAGCTGGTGGCGCACCTTGCGCACATCGACGGCGGCGAGAGGAAACGGGTAGCTCGCCACATTCGAAGGCGGGCTATCGCCATAGGGCCGATCGCAGGCCGATACGTCGTCGGCTTCCTTGCCGGGGCAGCCCGACGTGCGGAACGCGGTGCCCTTATCGATGATCGTGTCGAGTTCGCCCTGCGGCACGCCGAAATCGACAACGCGCCCGTCGCTGTCAAAGGCCATGTGTTCGATGCGCACGCCGGCATAATCGATCAGGTAGCGGGCCAGCTGCACACGCCGCCATTGATCGCGCGGTGTTGCCGGCAGATGGTCCATCAGCGAACCCTTTTCGGGAAAGAAACAGAACATGTGGGAGTGTGCGCCCATATCGACGAGGCGTTGCACGAGCCCCAGCACGTCATGCTCGCTTTCACCCATGCCGACGATGATGTGCGCGCCGAATTTCTCTTGGCCAAAAATATCGCGCGCGTCCTCCAGCACATCCCAGTACTTCTTCCACGTGTGCGGGCTGTCGACACCCTTGCCGCGCGTTCTCTCGAAGATCTCAGGCGTTGCTGCATCCAGGGCCACGGTGAAAATATCAGCGCCCAGATCCTTGAGCCGGCGCACATCGGCACGCTGCATCGTCGTCGGGTTCGACAGGATGGAGACCGGCAGGCTTGCTGGATCGATGCGCGATGTCCACGCTTTCAAAACCGAAACCGTATCCTCATCCGATGATGGGTGCGTGATCATCGAGATGCACATGCGATGGAATGGCGTCTTGGCGCCATCGCGGGCGACGATATCGACGACCTGTTCCATCGGCACGGCCGGCCAATCGACGCGGATGAAATTTCGATCGGCATAATCGCGTTCGGCTTCGCGATGGCGAGCCAATCCACAATAGGCGCAATTGGCGCGGCAGCCTTCAGGGTAAGTCAACAGCAGGTTGAGGCAGCGCGTACAGCTGCAACGGTGCATGGTGCCGGGCATGACGCCCAGCGTGATCGCCGCTGCCGTCGACATCTGCACGTACTCGGGTGAGCGCATGTGCGGGGCCAGCCGGTTGTTGTTGGGCAGATAGACGCCCTCGGCCGGCACGTTGTGCGCCTTGACCCGGCCGCCGTTCTTGGCGTCCGTCGGAATGGCACCTGGCGCGCGCGGGTGCATCACACCATTGGCATTGAAATCGCGCCCATCAGCGCCCGCAGCCGACGGCGCTGCCGTCTCTCGCTTGATGCAGCTCATCTGCGCTCCCCGTCTTGTATCACTTGGTCTTGCATCACGTGGTCTTGCATCACTTACGCCGCCCAATACTCGGGAAAGGCAATCCAGCCGCGCTTGAGATCGGTTTCGTTTGGTACTTGCCCTGACTTGTATTTCGCAATCAGTGTTCGGCGCCGGGCCAAGGCCCGCTCCAGCGAGGGGCCAAACAGCGTTTCCATCTCGTCGGCATAATCGTCGCCCGCCGAACTCTCGCCGCCAAGCAACCGCGCGGCGGCGCGCCCTGCCTCTCTGCCAGACATGACCGCTGCGGCAATTCCAGCTCCGGTGATGGGATTTGTCAGACCGGCTGCGTCGCCAGCAAGCAGCACGGTTGTTGCATCGAGCCGCGCAACCAAAGAGCGCATGCCACCAACGGGGATTGCGCCGCCGGTATGACCCATGATCTCACGGCCAACACGGCCCTCCTCGATCAGCCGGGCGTGCAGATCATCGAGCAGCCTCTTCAACGCACCGCGCCATTCAGCAGCAACGCCAAGACCGAGATTGGCGACATCGCCCTTCGGGAACAGCCATGCATAGCCCCCGGGAATACCGGCGGAGAGATATATATCGGTCGAAACGAACGGCTGCAGCAGCGGCACGGTGATCTGCCGGGTCTCAACGATCTCGCTGTTTGAAGCACCAACCGCACTGGCGACGCGCGAGCGCGGGCCGTCCGCGCCAATGACCACGGGGGCAGTGATCGATGTGCCATCGGACAGCACAGCACTGCCCGCGGCGTTCAGACCACGCAGGCTGACGCCAAAGCGGCAGTGCGCCCCGTGTGCTTCAGCCTTTGCAACAAGGCTTGCGTCAAAGTCTGCCCGATCGATCATGAGGCCAGGAAAATGCGGCGCGATGGCTGGCGCCGCCATCTCCACGAAGGTCGCCATCGAGGTGATGTCCTGCCTGGAGGCCGCGGCAAGAGCGGCAATGTCCATGCCCAGCATGCGCGGGACCAACTCGGCGCATTGCACCGGCACGCCGGCCTTGGCCTTGCGATCGATGGCGATGACGCGCGCACCGCGCGCGCCAGCCTCGCCAGCCGCCACAGCACCGGCCGGACCCAGGCCGACGACCAGGACGTCGCAACTCTCTTCGCCGCCTGCGTGGCGGTCAATGATGGTCGATGGGGTCATGCCGCGCATGAGGCGCCCCCGCTTGCCGAGCCCCCGACCTTGATCGAGCAGCAGGCATGCGCCTGCGTGGTGGGGCGGCCAATGGCTTCAGCGACGCCAACGGCTCCGTCGGCGGGAAAGGCGATGCCATCAAGTCCCGCCATCACCGCATAGGCATCAACGATCCGCTTGTGCATACCAGGTGGGCGCGCACAGCCCAGATTGACCGGCCGATCGGGCAGACGCGCACGCGCTTCACGGAATATGCGACCGACATCGGCGGCATCAGGCGTCAGAAAGGTGCCTTCCTTGGCATAGAACGGCATGATGACGACAAGAACCAGCGAATGGATGTCGTGGCGCGCGCAGATATCGAGAGCGCGCGCCTCGCCCAGCAGGCGGCCATAATGCAGGCCAATGACGATGTGAGGAACGACCTCCATGGTCGTTGCACACAACGCCGCCAGCGTCGCCTCGAAGTCTTCCACCGGCCGATCGAGGTGGTAGACATCGCGGATCGTCTCGTCGGCGCCGATCACATCCAGCATCGCCGTATCGACCCCGGCCGAGGCCATCAGCCGGGCGCGCGGCGCATCGAGCAGCGCGGAGTGAACCGCTATCTTCAGGTGCGGAAAATCACGCTTGAGGCGCTCGATGACGGGATAGTACTTCTCGTACTTGATCTCGTTGCGCCGGTTGGAGCCACCCGACAGCAGAAAACCCTGCAGGTTCTGCAACAAGATCAGATCGCGCACCTTGGCATCGAGCATCTCAGGCGTCGTCGCCGCAATCATCGGCTCCAGGATTGCAGAGCGACAATGATCGCAATCGAGCGCACAGGCGCTGCCGGTGACCGAAAAAGCGGGAAAGGCATTCTTGCCGCAGCCTTTGATTTCGGAGGATTCGTATTCGCGAAAGGTCGGGGTCGAAAAGCGGATCTCGCGCCGTGGGCGCGCACGCGCATCAGCCTGCATCGCCGCAACAAGTTCAGCATCGAAGGGCGCATCTTCCAGCGCCTCGATGGCGGACAGGCGCTCAAGCCACGAGCCGGAGCCTGCGTTCAGATCGGAGTCTGCGTTCAGATCCGGCATCCGCCCTGCTCGTTCTTCAGGTGCGCTCAACACCTTGGCTGAATCCATGCGCGACATCACGTCTCTCTTTGTTGTCCGCTGTCATACCAGCCGTTGCTCTGGCCAATCAGCACGCCCTGGCCCACCGATCGCACAGGCACGGGATCATCAATTCATCAATCCGTTGCCGGGGTGTCGGACGCCGGGTTATCGAGATTGTCGGCCAACAACTCGACAATGCTGAGCAGCTCCTTGTCCCAGGCGAGCGCCTTCTTGCTCTCGTCCATGGTCAAACGGCAATTGGCACAGGCGGACACGAGTGCGGGCGCACCGGTCGCCTCAACCTGCGCCATCTTGATGCGAAACACCTCGTGGCGCACATCGGCCGCGCTGCCCATCGCCTGCACGCCGCCGCCGCCGCCACAGCACCAGTTGTAGTTGCCCGTTGGCGTCATCTCACGAAAGTCGGTGGCAAAGCCTTCGAGCAGATAGCGCGCGTCCGCCGTCGCCCCGCCCCGGCGCGAGATCTGGCAGGGGTCGTGATAGGTAACCGCCTGCGCATCGTAAGGCTTGAACTTGAGCTTGCCCTGCCGCTTCAGGGCAGCCAGATACTCGGTAATGTGAAGCACCTCGAAGGGGAGTTCGCGCCCGAGCAGGTTGGCGCCGCTCCAGCGCAGCACACCATAGGCATGGCCACATTCGGGCACCACGACGGTCTTGGCCCCGACCGCCTCTGCGCCCGCCGCTATGCGCTCGACCATGATTCTGGCAACGTCACCCTTGCCCGAGAGCACGCCGAAATTGGTCGCCTCATAGCCCTTGCTCGAAAGCGTCCAGTCAACGCCGGCAGCGTTCAACAGCTTGGCCATGGCGACGACGCTGTCGGGGTATTTCATCATCTCGATGGAAGACACCGTCAGCAGGACATCGGCCTTGTCCTTGTCGAGCGCAATTTCCACCTCGTTATCGTCGGCGAGCCACTCGACACGATCCTCAAGCACCTCGGGCGTGACGCCGAGCGGGCTGCCCTTGTCGCGCGCATTGTCGGCGGCCTGCAGCAGATCTGGTGGGCCGAGCCCGGCAGCGACGAAAGCCTGGCGCGTTGCCGCGACGACGCTGGCAATATCGATCGCCATCGGGCAGACGATGGTGCAACGCCCGCACATCGTACAGGTATCGAAAATCAATGGTTCCCAATCGCGCAGGTCCGCTTCGGTGATTTCCGGCGCCATGCCCAACGCCTTCCTCAAACCAGAGAACGGCGCCATGTTGCGGCGGTAGACGCGCGTCATGGGCTGCAATTTCAGCGCCGGCGTATAGCGCGGATTTTGCGTCGCCTCATGAAAATGGCAGGCCTGCGCACACTGTCCGCAATGCACGCACGCATCCAGATAGGCGGCCATGTGACCGCCCAGCAGTGCCTCCATTTTGTCGATAGCGGCTTTTACGTTTACCGGGCGCTCGTCAGGGGCAATCTCACCGGGCTGTGCAGTCATGGCGTGAACCCCCTGCGGCCATACGTGGCACCTGTTCTGACGCGGGCAAAGGCAAAGGTGAAGGCGTGGATGAGGCGCGAGAACGGCAGGTAGATCAGCAACGCCTCCACGCTCAGCATGTGGAAGGCGCGCAGCCCGGCATGCGCCTCCTGAAGGGCCAGACACCCCGTCAGCATGACGATGAAAGTGAGCCAAACGCCCAAGTGATCGTCGATATCGCTGAGCTGCTTCTTCACCGGATCGGTCAAGCGATGAACATAAAGCAGGATGAGGCCCGCAAATGCAGCCTCGGCAGCGATAATGAAGGCCCATCGCGGCAGCTTCGGCCAGCCGATATCGGCTCCGATCAAATGCTTCTGGATGAATTCCACGTGCGGTGCTGCAAACAGGACCAGGATGAACAGGCCGATGTGAAACATATAGCCGGTCAGGAAATGATAGAGCGTTCGGCCAAGGTTGCCGCCATGGGGAATCGAGTGCTGGACCAGCGCCTTCAAGGCTCCCCCGGCACCGCCTCGGGGAAGACGGGCCTCAGACAGATCATTGGGCCGTTTCATAGTGAGAAGCGCCATCAGCCGCCAGGCAACACCGACAATGAAGACGGTGAGCGCAACATACCAAAGCGGACCCTCGATGAATTTGATCATGGTCTCACTCCACGCATCAGGCCATCACCAGCCGCACCTGCACTGACTTCGGCGCGGACGTAGTCGGTGGTCGCTTCACCCTTGTGTTCCGCGTACCAGAGATCGTGGTGTTCCTTGGCCCAGTTCTCGTCAACCGTGCCAACGCTCATCGCTTCAAACGCACCTTCCATGCCCAGCGAGCCGATGTAGGCATGGCCAAGGCCCGCAGCGATGAAGATCAAGGCCGCAATACCATGCGCCAGATTGGCAAGCTGAGCCTGCGTGCGATCGGCCAGAGCATCGGGGAACAGCAGCACAAAGCCCGAAACGCAAATGGCGAACCCCAAGACGATCGTCAAAAGAAACCAGATCTTCTGACCAGCATTGTACTTGCCGGCGCTGGCGTGACCGCCAAGCAGCCCTCCGCCTTTGAAGAACCAGGAGACATCAACTGCGCGCGGCACATTTCCCTTGAGGAAGAAGACGAGAAGCCCCAACACCGCTGCCAAGAAAAGCGGTCCAAACAAATTATGCCCCTGCATCGCAGCGCTGGCGACAAGCGAAAACGCCTGCGGGCCGAGCACCGGCAGCAGGATCGACTTGCCAAATAGGATGATGAGACCGGAGATCCCGAGAAGCACAAAGAGCGTTGCTGCAAACCAATGCGCAATCCGCTGGGCGAGTGAAAAGCGTGGAATGACGCGTCCGGTCCGACCACCTTTAATCTTGATGCGTCCGCGCAAAAGATAGAACAGCACGATGGCTGCAAGAACGCCCAGCAGCGCCATGGCGCCATAGCGCGCGACCTGCCGGTTGCGCAGCAGCCGCCAATCCTCACCTGAACTCTGGATCAGCACGCGGTTTCCGGGGCTATGCAAGACAACATCGCCGCGTTGGCCGTGACGGATTCGCGACCAGAACTCGTCGCTGATGGATTGATCTCCGCGTGCATGATCGGGCGGGGGAACGGAACCGCCCGCTGCAGGATCACCCGGACGGCGGACCGAGCTTGCCGATCCGGGCAGATTGACCGCCCCCACTGGCGGGCGGACCGAGCCACCCGGCGTGGCGATACCCTCATTCTTCAGAGCTTGGGGGGGAGGCATTTGCTGCGCCGTTGCGCTGGTGACATGCGGCAAACCGACGAACACCATCAGCACGACGGCGATCAGGCTCATCAACGCAATTTGCGGTGACCTTATGCAATTTTTCATACAAACCACGCGCCCTGAGAACCATCGTTGATGTGTGTGCCACACACGCCCTTTGCGATGGGAACTCATTCCAATGATATGCCTCGAACAATAATTATCGCACACGACGTTATCACCAAGCTTGATCTGGATCAGACAGCGACGCGCGTTCACGAGCAACGATTACATGCAAACGCCCGCCCACAAACTGAATGCGACATCCACCTCAGCCTCACCAAGTAACCGCGCTGTAGGGCAGGGTCTTCAGGCCAACCATGCTGCACCGCAACATCGCCCACTTCCCCGTTGATGTTGGTTTCCAGATCCAAAGACATTAATTTTCAGATCAGCTGCAATTTTCATGAGTGGATTTCATGGGTGGAAGCGCGCCACGTCCTTGCGCACATCACGCCCTGGCGACACTTTGTCCACGCAAGCAGCTAAGCTCGCCGTTGCCGGGACTAGCAAGACTTTCTTATCTTCGCATTTTCGAATATAGAAGGATAATGAACTCGGCGCTAGGAACGTTAAGGAAAGATATTGAGACCGGTATGACCGACATGTCCACGACCAGACTTCGCGGTGGTTGGGCCTCGCGGTAGCGTTGCAGGATGGACGTCTCGCCGCGAGTCTCACTGCCAGTATAATTTTGCCAGCGTCGTTCAGATCGCGAAATTCGTTCGACGCTTGCAGCAATTTGAAACGAGTTTCGCGATCATGACATCAGGGAGGACCAACCGTGTCCGATGCCAATCAAAAGAGCATGTCGATCATCGTCACGAAAGGCACGCTCGACTGGGCCTACCCGCCCTTCATTCTCGCCACCACGGCCGCGGCCATGGGCGTCAATGTGTCAATGTTCTTCACCTTCTACGGGCTGGCGCTGCTCAAGAAGGATCTCGACCTGCAGATTTCCCCACTCGGCAAGCCTGACATGGTGATGCCGCTGGCCGGCATGCACATGAAGATGCCGAACCTTGTCGGCGTGCTCCCCGGCGTCAATGCCATGGCGACAACGATGATGAAAAACCTCATCGCCAAGAAGGGCGTTGCGTCAATTCCGACCCTGCGCGAGGCAGCGGTCGAGAGCGACATCGAGATGATTGCCTGCCAAATGACGCTCGACCTGTTCGAGATGAAAAAGGATGACATGATCGACGGCATCACACTGGGCGGCGCTGCGACGTACATGGAAAAGGCGCTGGCATCCGACATCAACTTGTACATCTGACGAGCCAATCGCGCCGTCCCACCCCCGCTTGATCTGGCGCTGTAAGGTTTTCACGGATCATAACGGGCCGTGTTGCTTCAGGGTGCGCCAGACCCATCCATCTATTCAGATACAACCATCCAAGGAAGGACAACAAAAATGGCTGACAAAGTGCTCGACGCTAAAGGTCTCAACTGCCCGTTGCCGATTCTGAAAGCAAAGAAAGCTATTCTCGAAGTGCCCAAGGACGGCACGCTCGAAGTGCTTTCAACCGATCCGGGTTCTGTTGCAGATTTTCAGGCGTTCTGCCGCACTACCGGCAACACGATGATGGAGACCGGCGAGGATAACGGCGTTTTTCGCTTTGTTATCAAGCATACAGGCTAAACGACAGCGCATCTTGAGGCGCGCTGCGCTGCAACATACGGCGTGACTGCAAAGACACTATTGTTCTGATTTCGAACAGGAGCCGCTCTCTATGTGGGGAGCGGCTCTTGTTTTTAAGGGATGCATCACCGCTAATATGCGGACTTCCGAATGAAAGCCAAAAAGGGCGCGTTGCGAAGACGCCCGGGCTCCGAGGACGCATATTTGGGGACTGCGGCCGTTAAAGCCGCGCATTGGGGGGGGGCTATGCTCAATCTTCGCACATCTATTTCTGCCTTGGCGGTTGTTGCCGCTGCCACAACATTTGCTTCGGTATCACCAGCTAACGCAACCGAGGGTTATGCAGCCCATGGCTTTGGCGCACGCTCCAAGGCGCTGGCTGGCGCCGGTGCTGCTGATTCACGTGACGCCACGGCCGCTGCACTCAACCCTGCCGGCCTTGTGCATGTCGGCAATGAAATTGACATGTCGGTTTCGGTGTTCTCGCCGCGGCGCGGTTTCGAAACGACGGCGCCCGTTGGTGGTAGGGGATTCCTGCCCGAAGGCAGCTTCGACAGCGACCGTAATTACTTCTTCATTCCCAACTTGGCGTGGAGCACGCGCGCTTTCGCTAATCCGTTGTTCGACGTGATGGCTTTTACCGTCGTTGGCAACGGCGGCATGAATTCCAGTTATAGCGATATTGGCCCTAATCCGTACTGCGGTGGCGCCAGTGGGCTGTTCTGCGATGGCAAACTCGGTGTCAATCTCACCCAAATGATTTTGAGCGTCGCCATGGCCAAACAGATCGCGCCGGGCGTTTCTGTCGGTATCGCGCCGATGATGGCGCTGCAAACCATCGACGTGAATGGAACACGTGCCTTTGGTATGGCATCGGTGGACGGGGCGAACATTGGTGGTGGCACCAATGACTGGAGCTATGGCTTTGGCGTTCGCGGCGGTATTGAGATCGAACCAATGAAGGGCTTCCGCATCGGTGTCTCTGGTACCTCGCCGATCTGGATGGACGACTTCAATCACTATAAGGGCTTGTTCGCCAACCGCGGCGAGTTTGACATTCCGCCCTCGTTGCAAGCAGGTATCGCCTTTGACGTAACTCCGCAACTGACCCTCATGCTCGACTATCGCCGCATCTGGTTCAGCTACTCTGACTCGATCGGCGAACCGCTGCAGAATATCTTTGGATGCCCAGCATTTGGTGGCACCAGCTCTTCGGCATGCTTTGGCGGTTCCAATGGACCGGGCTTTGGCTGGGATGACGTTGACGTCATCAAATTCGGCCTCGAATGGCGTCGTGATGAAAAGCTGACGCTGCGCGCCGGCTACGCCTGGAACACAAATCCCATCGGGAGTGAAGACGTCACCCTCAACCTGATCGCTCCTGCTGTAACACAGCACCACATTACCGGTGGTTTCGAATACGATCTGGGCGGTGGCTATCATCTTGAAATGGCCGCTATGTATTCACCACAGATCAACGTCAGGGGCCCGAACATGTTCGATCCAGGCCAATCCATCAAGATCGACATGTGGCAGTTCGAGGGTACCGTCGGCATCAAGTACAAGTTCGACGAGGCGGCAGCTCCGCTCAAATAATCTTCTCTCGCCCAATCTCTCTCGCAAGCGCCCGCGACCTCAAAGCCGCGGGCGTTTCTGCTTTGGGTCAGCCGAACGCTGAGAACGCACACGGCAAGGCGTTGCTCATGCGAGACTGCGACAACACTCGTGTGATTTGCCGCGACATCTGCCGTAATTCAGCCGCAGCGCGACGATTGTCTTCTGTTTTCCATTGTTCGAAAGATCTGAACGCCACGTCATCATCGCAAGGGGGGCAAATGCGTTTGCGGTTCAATTTCCGTTCCAGCATCAATGTCCATCGCCGGTCACAAGCGATGGTGGTGCTGCTCACAGGGTTCCTGTTCAGCCTCACTCTCAATGTGCTCGTCTGGGGAAGTCTGACCTCGTTTGCACAAGAGGCGAGCAGCTCGGGTGACGCCAACCTCGCACGCATCATGCAGGCTCCCAACAGTCGCGTGGCTCTCCTGCTTCCCCCCTCCTACCAACCGGCCAAACTCTACTCAGGGTTCGAGGACGAACGTCGCGGCATCTCCTTCGTCATCTTCGAGGCGCCACGGGCGGCCTATGATGAAATGAAAGGTGCATTCACGCCAACAACCTTGGCCTCGCGTGGATTGTCGGATGGCAAGGCAGGGCATCTGGTGCGGCAGGGCGAGTATGTCTACATGCAGGCACGCCAATCCTCCCCTGCTGGCACCTACGCCAAGTTCTTCGTGTTATTCCCAACGGAGGACCAGACCGTGCTGGTGTCGGCGAACGTCCCGATCAAGGCGCTCGAACCCACCCGCGCAATGGTTGTTGAAATCGAGCAGGCGCTGGCCAGCGCCCATACGGTTCCATCCGCGCAGATCAAGGACATTTACAAGCTTGCCTACCTCGGTCCCTTCAAGGAGGCAGGCCGGGTTGCTGGAACAAGCAAGCTTTACACGTTGGATGGACGACTAGAACCGGAACACAAGGGCGCATCACGAGCAGCACTGATCGTTGCGCCTTCAATCGACAAGCGACCCATCACAGATGTGGGTGCGACAGCCAAGACGCTGATGCAAACGCTCTCCGGCTACCGCGACATTACAGTCGGCGTTACTGAACCGATCAGTATTTCCGGGTTGAGTGGTGTCGCCTTGAAGGGCACGGCGATTGATCTGCAATCGAGCGTGCCGGTCGTCATCTATCAGGTGCTGCTGCTGGCGGGCGATGGCGGCTACTATCGCCTTGTCGGCTTGGTACCAAAAGCCGACGCTGACCGTCTGCTGCCCGAAATCGAGCGCATCACGCTGAGCTTCAAGGCCATGTCCGGTTAGAGCGTCTTTCTCACACGGGTATGGCCGGCGCGCCGATCCGTTTCCATCGGATCGAGATGCACTCAATGAAATTACAGCCCAGGGTGCAAACTTTATGGGTGGGGGCGATCTGCCCCTTGACAGCGGCCAGTGGCCTCTGGATAACGGCGGCTCGTTCTGCGCCATGCCGCAGCACGGGCGGTTAGCTCAGCGGTAGAGCACACGCTTCACACGCGTGGGGTCACTGGTTCAATCCCAGTACCGCCCACCATTGAAACTCCATACAGAACAATGCCTTAAGTGCTATCTTGAGCTTGCGCTCATCAGGCGAAAAAGCGCCTGGGGTAGCGGGAATGCAGTTGACGCCTCGGTGAGCGATGTTCGGTGTGATCGCGGGTTGCAACGGGTGCCAGTGGGTGCCGGCCAATTCACCTAGGTATTTGCTTCCAAATATGCCAGCAGGGCCCACGAGCCAATTTCGGGGCTCCGGCGCTGCGTCCCCGTCTATTCCGCGTCCGTTCATCGCCAGCACGCGCGCGGAGTGTTGAAAAAATCGCAGTTCAATTGTGCTTCAGCGCACCGATTGCCTCTTCGAGCTGGCGAACATCCTCCGGATCGGCCTCACCGCGCACATCATCGGTGAACTTTTTCAAGGCCGCGGCATCAAGTTGAGGTTGGCGCAGCGCCGGCTTCTTTGAAGCCAACACGCAGTTCTCAAAATCGAAATCCGGGCCGTCGCACTTGGTGTTCGCCGTAACAGTGTCCCATCTGGGTCCAAACGTATCGACTGCGCGATACATTAGCCAAGCCCTGCGTTGACCGACTCCGGATGCGAGCATGGCCTCGTAGAACACCTGATGTACGGCTTGGTACGGGCGTGATCGCGTCTCGCAGTAGTAGTCGTGGATGACCGAAGCATTCCTGTAATTGCCGGAAAAGGGTGCGCCAATGAGACTCCACAACGCTTGAGGTATGGACGCTCCATCGACGATCGAGCCCGCCGGCACTCCCCAACGGGTGCCATCCGCCGCTGTGTACTCGAACTGCTTGAGCAGGCGCATGCTCCTGCCGTCAGGCATCCATTCGGTCGCTATTTCCCCGTTGAATTTTCCGTATGCCTGCCCAAAGGCTGTGACGGGCACGAAAGCGGCGAAAGCAGCCGCAACCCAAAACGCATGTCTGAATGATCTGACCATGTAGCTTTCCCTCCGCATCGAATTATTCCGCGGCGATCGACTTGAGCGTCTGGTTCGGACTGTAAACGTAGTATAATGGAGTTCCGGGTCCATTCCCCGTCCAGAACTTTTCGTTGACCTGGGACTGGAGTTCGGCTGCGGCCTTGCGCACCTGAGCATCCGACGCATTGCCGATTTGAACTTTGAAAAATATGCCTCTGGGTCGCGCATCGAGTGCATCGATATAGCAGTTGAACGTTCCCTCTCCGCCGTATCCTTCCATCACCTTGCGAAACTTCTTCGCCTTGAAGGCAACGGCAGGAGACGATTTTGGGGCTGCAGAACTTGTTCTGGGTTGCTCCGGAGGCTCCTCGAACACTTCCCATGCATCGGTATTGTCGCATGCCTGTTCCAGTTGCGACTGGCTGAAAGCGGACGGCATGCGATAGCCGGCAAGATTAATGCGCCATGCGCCAGCCTGCCCGACTGTATCGATGGTCAGGAACTCGTCGGGACCTTTCTCTAGCCCTGCTCCGAGTAGTGAAAGAGGAAAGAGCCTCTCCTCATCGAGCGACAGGAGATACCCGACGGCGTTGAGACCTGCGGCATGAGCTGCCGGGACCAGCTTTGCATCGTACGTTGCCACGCCCGGCCTGATATGCGGCCCATGAAATCCCAGACTGCCAAGCACATGCAAAGTGCGATCAGGCAGCTTGGTTGTCACGCCACTCACGGTGGCTTTGACGTGGCCGCTCAGGAAGATGAAGGCGCAAGCGGAGGCGCAATCCTGTCCACGTTCGACGACCATGCCAATGCCGGCGGGCGACGCCAGCACTAGGTTGACGATACGCATACCCTCTGAATAGTTGCCGCCGGGGCTATCCAGGCAGAGCCGCAACGGGCCTTGCATTCCACTGATAGCCGAGCGCAGTCGGTCAACGTCCCCTGTTTCAATCGGACCGCTCAATTGCAAGTCGCAGCTTGGATGGTTGGACCGGTTGATCGTTGCTGCATCAGCGATGCCAAAAGTGTTTGCATAGAAGGCAGTCGTCAATGAAAGGGCCAGATGCAACGCAGAAATTCGATGCATGACAGCAATCTTTCTTCAG
>JAXGRZ010000180.1:0-5218 GCA_040765305.1 Hyphomicrobiaceae bacterium
CAACGCCCGGTTCGCGCGCAAGGGTGGCGACGACGTCCTCCACCGTGCGGTTCGACGGGATGCGGAAGCGGTAAAGACTGGTGCCCAAGACGTCGAGGCGTGTTTGCGAAAGCGTTGCAAGGCCGAATGCGTTGATCAACCGGGTTGCGGTCTGCTGAGGCGATGGCCCGGTGATCTCAACCAGAACCTCATCGGGTTCGTAAGGGCCATCGTCGTTGGTCGCAGCGCCGGCGCGCGTGGGAACAGATGGTCCCGACGTACTGGCGGGTGGCGGTGGCGGGGACATGCAGCGCCCGTTCTTGCGGGAGGTTCCAGCCGGGCATGCGGTGTTGACAATGGGGTGGCAGCGGCCATCACGCACAATCCAGCCCTTACGACAATGCGGTCCTGAGGCTGGTGGGGTGGGGTGTGTATCCTCGATGGTGATGCACCGGCGGCCCTTACGGATGGTGCCGGCAGGGCAGCGCACTGGTCTAAACGTGCATCGATAACGATTGCGGCCAATGCGCAAGGCCTGCGCGCCATGGGGGCAAAGGCACCGTGTTCCAGCGCGCTTTCCGTTGATGCAGACGATCACCTCACCCGGCCTGAGCGGCCTGGTTGTGGGTACGCACACTCTGCCAACGCGCTTCATGCCCCTCGGACACGGCCGCGCAACGTGCGTGCATCTGTAGGTTCGTGCACCGACACGGCGCGGTTTGCTGCCAGCGGGGCAAACGCAATGCGATCCAACGCGCGCGCCATTGATGCAGATGAGGTGATTGTCGCCATGGGTTCTGGCACGGCCCGGTCGGGTGTTCGGATAGGGATTGCGGGCGCGATAGGTGGGTCCGCAAAGGCCGCGTTCTCGAAGCTGGGGCGGGCACGTCTGGGCCAGGATGATCGGCGGGCCATCCTGTGGCAAGTTCGCGCGCGCACTCTGGTGAGCTTGCGTGAGTGGTGTTGCAGCGCGTGGTGGTGCCGTGGCCGCCGCAATGGCCTGTCCTACGAGCAGGGCGAGGATCATGACGCCTGTCTGCAAGACCCGTCGTGCGAACTTGCCGCCCATCGCACCAACAGGCACGTCCGACCGATTCATTCTTTGGTTCCGCTGTTGGCTGGGGCGCAACGGCATCAGCAACTCGACTTGATTAAATTTCGCACCTGGTTGGGTGCAGTACACGTGGCGGTTGGGCTGGCTTGGAGTAACAGCCCGATAACCCGCATGGAGTGTAACCCTCATGCCGGACCGCTGCCAGTCGCGCTGCGTCCACAGTGGGGCCGCCTTATGGATCAAGAATCCGTTCAACAATTCACGGGGCCTCGGCTTGCCACATGGTCGGGGCAGGGCCAACGTAGCCCTGGTTCATGCGCTCAATGAGTTTGTCGCGATGGCATGCGCTCTGGTTCAAAGCCGCCCCGCCATCGGCCTCACATGATAAAGAAAAGCCGCACGAGGTAAGGCAGCAGCAGATAGGCCGCATAGAGCAGCACCGTGCTGAGAACAATGCGGAGCAGCCAGTCGGGCAGGTGGCCGGTGAGGCGCGAGCCGAGCGCAATTCCAGGAATCGAGCCGCTCAAGAGCGCGGCAAGGATCTGCCAGTCAACGTTTCCCAAACCCAGATGACCGAGGCCGGAAATGAACGCCAGCGGTATCGCATGGACGATGTCGGTACCGACGATGCGGCGGGCCGCCAGGGCCGGGTAGAGGGCGGAGAGGACCGCAACGCCGATCGCACCCGCACCAACCGATGTGAGGGTGACCAGGACGCCGAGGACAAGACCGAAGGACAGCGTTGCGCGCCAGCGCACCTGTACGTCCATGGCGTCGGCGCCCTTGCGGCGTTGGCGCAGAACCCAGGGACAGAGCGGAACGATGATGGCGCTGGCGACGAGCAGCAACGCCAGCAGGCCGCGAATTATTCCACCCAGACGCTCGGTATCGGGTGCGGCCATATAGAGCCAGGCCATCGTCGCGACACATGCACTGATGCTGCCCGCACACAGCCAGCGCAGGATTGCCCAGTTGACGTTTCCATACTTGTGATGGCGGAAGGCTGCAGTGGCCTTGGTGATCGACGCAAAAAGCAGATCGGTGCCCACGGCGACAGTCGGACTGACGCCAAATCCTGAGATCAGCATCGGCGTCAACAAGGCCCCCGCACCCACGCCGGTGAGACCGACCAGAAAGCCGACGACGCCGCCTCCGGCCATCATCTGGAGCAGCGTCTCGGGAGGGAAGCCAATCATCGGAACTCCCGTATTTATGCGCGGGCGCAAAGGGGGAGCGTGGCGTTTGCCGCAGGTCAACTGTAGCTCTCACGGCGCCACCAACCCGCACGCAATCAGGGATCTGGAGGTTAAAATAGAAAATCATACTATCATCATTGCGTCTATCTATAAATACAAGAAAACTATCACTCATAACTTAAAAAATTAGAATATTATCGTCGTTCAATAGGTTGAAGGCATTGGATGCCCAAACGAATTTATTGTCGAGTGGTCAGGTCAAGTTTTATGCTTGATCAATGGCGCGGTGTCTGGCATCGAGATCGGCGATCACGCTACAACCCGTACGGATTTTTAACCCACGTTCCCGTTGCGAACTTCAGCAATCAACA
This sequence comes from Hyphomicrobiaceae bacterium, assembly GCA_040765305.1. GTDB lineage: Bacteria > Pseudomonadota > Alphaproteobacteria > Rhizobiales > Hyphomicrobiaceae > JAEUMD01. Next base: position 2,601 of record JAXGRZ010000180.1, read on the forward strand.
CCAGATGTGGTGGCACGGCATGTCGACGTTTATTTGCGTCGCAGCCGTTGGGAACATCACGGCATGCGCAGGAGAGCCATATGACCGTTTCGAAGACGCAGGTCCTCGAAGCCTTGCATCGGGTCAAGGGACCCGAACTTGAGAGCAATATCGTCGAACTCGGGCTGGTGTCCGAGGTCCTGATCAAGGATGGTCGCGTCTATTTCTCGATCACTGTTCCGGCCAGCAAGGCGGAGGCGTTGGAGCCGATGCGCCAGGCTGCACAAAAGGTCGTCGAGGAAATCGAGGGCGTTTCGGGGGCAACCGCCGTACTGACGGCCGAGGCGCCGCGCGGCACCGCTGCCGCGCCCAAGGCGAACGGTGGCCCTAACGGCAGCCCCAGCGAACATGCCCGGGTGAGCGAAGCGCGTGCACGTGGTACCGCCGGCGACGGCGCTCCCAGGCCGCGCTCCGGGGCCGGCGTTCCGGGCGTCAAGCACCTCATCGCCGTTGCCTCGGGTAAGGGTGGAGTTGGCAAATCAACGACAGCGGTCAATCTGGCGCTCGGCTTTCTCGCCAACGGCCTCAAAGCAGGTGTGCTTGACGCCGACATCTACGGTCCATCGCAGCCGCGGCTGCTTGGCCTTTCAGGACAACCGCAGACAATTGCCAACACCAATACGCTCAAGCCCATGGAAGGTTATGGGCTGATGGCAATGTCGATGGGCTTTCTTGTCGATGAGGGCACGCCGGTCGTCTGGCGTGGGCCGATGCTGGTGTCTGCGCTCAACCAGATGTTGCGCGATGTCGCCTGGAACATGCATGGCGATCTCGACGTGCTGGTGATCGATATGCCGCCGGGCACGGGGGACGTACAGCTGTCGATGGCGCAGCAGGTACCGCTGTCGGGTGCGGTGATCGTTTCGACGCCGCAGGATCTGGCGCTGATCGACGCGCGCAAAGGGCTCAACATGTTCCGCAAGGTGGATGTGCCGGTGCTCGGCATTATCGAGAACATGAGCTATTTCGTGTGCACCAAATGCGGTGAACGCCACGAGATCTTCGGCCATGGTGGCGCCAAGAACGAGGCGGAAAAACTCGGGCTGCCGTTCCTTGGCGGCATTCCGCTCGACATCAAGATCCGCGAGCGCTCGGATGCGGGCCAGCCGATCACCGCAACCGAACCCGATTCTGTCCATGCGCAGACGTTCCGCGATCTTGCCGCGCGTGTCTGGAGCGAGGTCGAGGCCGCGAAAGGCCAGCGCATACCACCGCCGAAACTCAATGTTGCCCACTCGGGGCATTTGCTTGAGGTTCGTTTCGAGGACGGGCGTGCCTATGACCTGCCCTCGGAGATGCTGCGCGTCATGAGCCCGTCTGCCGAGGTTCAAGGCCATTCGCCTGATCAGCGCATCACCGTGGCAGGCAAGCGCAATGTGAAGATCTCGAAGATCGAGCCAACGGGCAACTATGCGGCCAAGATTATTTTTGATGATGGCCACTCCACCGGTCTTTATGCTTGGACCTATCTTGATGCGCTGGGTCGCGAGAAGGACAGCCGCTGGGCGGCCTATGAGGCCGAGCTTGCAAAGAAGGGATTGAACCGGGGGTAAGGGTGTGAGCGGACGCCACGAGATCACGACACTCGATGAGTTGGAGGCGATCTACGGGGCGCCGCGTCCCCAGTCACTGCTCAAGGAAGTTGGCCATCTGACACCACAGTATAGGGCGTGGATCGAGGCCTCGCCCTTCGTGGTGTTGGCAAGTGCCGGCAAGGACGGGCTCGATTGCACGCCGCGTGGCGATGGGGCTCGGATCGTCGAGGTTATCGACGAGCGCACATTGTTGATGCCCGACCGTCCAGGCAACAACCGCATCGATACGCTGCGCAATCTTGTGGCCGATCCGCGTGTTGCGCTGCTGTTCCTGGTGCCAGGGCGCGATGAAACCATCCGCGTCATCGGGCGCGCGTCAATTTCCACAGATCCCGAGCTGCTCAACCGCTGCAGCGTCGATGGCAAGGTGCCGCGAACTGTTCTCATTATTGAGGTGACAAGCGTCTTTTTCCAATGCGCGCGTGCCTTGAAGCGGTCGCGATTATGGGCGCACCCGCAAAGGCAAGATGCACCTGCGCTGCCCAGTGTTGGTGAAATCTTGCAGTCCATTTCGAATGGTACATTCGATGGTGCAGCCTATGATGCTGAGCTTGGCGAGCGGATCAACAAGAGCCTCTATTAACAAACAAGACTTTGTAGCAAAGAGCGGCGCTCTAATGATATTCTCCTGCGACGTGCAGGTCTACGACCCAACAGCGCTGCTCAAGCAAATCCGGAAGGCACTTGATCGGGCAGCACAGGTCACGGTTGGGCTTTTTGAAGCTCGACACGGCGATCGAGTTCGTAGAGGGCTTCTTGAGAATACCTAGTCCGGTCGACGCCCTGGAATGGCGCCGTGTCACCCATTGCAACAAGCTGGAGTTTGCCTGAATAGCCTGCGCCGCGCAGCATGTCGGCGACGGTCTTCAGTCGCTCGGAGGAGAGCTCAAGATTGTAGGCGTGTGTTCCCCGCTCGTCGGCGTGGCCGGTCAGTTTCAAGGATTTGAACTTCTCCAACGTCACGTATTCGATGAGAAGCTTGGC
>JAXGRZ010000181.1:0-5187 GCA_040765305.1 Hyphomicrobiaceae bacterium
CGTGCGAGAGTTGGCCATCGGCTAGATGGCCTCAAGACGTGGCGATCAGAAAAGCGACGATCAGATGCGTGGGCCGTGCAGGTAATAAGAGGTTGGTCCGGGCTGTTTTGGGCCGCCGCGGTGTTCGCCGCGCGGTGCGCCACCGGCGTCGCGATTGCCTCCGGTGTCGCGATCGCCGCTGGTGCGTGGGGTCTTGGCGGTGGAACGGACTGGCGGCACATACATCTGACGGGCTGAGCACATGCGGCGCTGGTTCTCGTTACGACCACATGAGCGCAGTTGTCCGCTGCGCGTGTAGCAGATGCGAATCTCCTTGAGCCGGTTGCCGGGGCCGCCGCAGGCAACGGCCATCATGTCGGGCTTCAGGTCCGGGTTGGCCGCGATCATCTCGCGCATCATGTCCTCGGGCGCCACGAATTGCGGCTCGAACGGATTGATGTAGCGCTCGGGGATGCGGATGCGATTGAAAAGCTGGCGCGCCAGATCGAAATAGCCGGCAGGCTCCAGGCCCGAGCAGGTGCCGTGTTTGCGATACTCGTGGATGATGAGACCCTTGGCCGGCATGATGTCGAGCATTTGACCGATGACGTCGTTGGGCACGAACGGGCGATCGCGCGTTGGACAATCGCTGGGAAAACCGCGCTCATACTGCGGCCACAGCCCATGCAACACGAAATTATAGCGCCGCCCGTCGCGGCGGTTGCACTGCAGATCATCGCGCGGACTGTTGGCGGACGCGCAGTGTGTCGGGCTCCAAGACAGAACCAGTGCATAGTAGTCGAACTGACCCGCGACGTTGCGTTGAGTCTGCTGCGAACGCCTCTCGTAACCCCTGTCATAGCGATCATCATAGCGGCGCTGGGCGCCAGAATCGCTCGTGAGAAGCAGCGTCTGGCCGATCAAAGCGGCCGCGATGGCCAGCATAGTTCGCAACAGGGACATGTCTTGATCCTTTGCAGTGAGGAGTGGGGACAGGGGCAGCAGCGCTCCGGCCCCTTATTTGTGCGCCAACGCCGCAAGGATCCGCGCCCAGCTGCGCGCACCCTTCTTGAAGCTCGCCAGATTGTACTTCTCATTGGGCGAGTGGATGCGATCATCCTCGACGCCGAAACCGACCATCAGGCTGTCCATGCCGAGGGCGTCCTTGAAGGATGTGACGATGGGGATCGAGGCGCCGCAGCCCATCAGAACGGTCGGGCGCTGCCATTCCTCCTCCAGCGCCGCGGCCGCGATTCTCATTTCCGCCATGCCGGTATCAAAGCCGATGGCGCCAGAGCCGTGCGTGCCGATGAACTCGACCTTGCAGTCTGCGGGGATGCGTGCGCGGACGAATTGGTGGATCGCGGACAAGACCTGATCGGCATCCTGTCCGGGCACCAGCCGGCAGGTGATCTTGGCCGACGCCTTGGACGGAATGACGGTCTTTGAGCCGGCGCCCTGGTAGCCTCCGGTGATGCCATTGAATTCAAGTGTCGGGCGTGACCACAGTTGTTCAACAAAGCTGTAGGCTTTCTCGCCTGCCGGTATCGAAAGGCCAACAGCGCCAAGCATGTCGGGAGCGCTTTCGGCCAGCGCGCGCCACTGCTTCACCTGGCTTGGCGTCGGTTTGACGATGCCGTCGTAAAATCCGGGCACGCTGACGCGGCCGTTTGGCCCGTGCATCGCACCCAGAATGCCGACGAGCGCGCGGATCGGGTTCATCGCGGGGCCGCCGTACATGCCCGAATGCAGATCGCGCGAAGGGCCGGTGATGATCACCTCGGTGGCGGCCAGCCCGCGCAGCATGGTCGTGATGGCGGGTGTATCCTTGTCCCACTGGCCGGTATCGCAGACGAGAACGATGTCGGCCTTCAGTTCCTTGCCGCTCTTTTTCAGGAAGGCGGGCAGGGAGGGCGAGCCGCACTCCTCTTCGCCCTCGATCATCACCGAGACGGCGATCGGCAATTCGCCAGCCACCGTCTTCCAGGCGCGCGCCGCCTCCAGGAAGGTCATCAGCTGACCCTTGTTGTCCTCCGCCCCGCGCGCCACAATCACCTTGCCGTTGCGTTTGTCGTTGGCGATGCGTGGCTCGAAGGGCGGGGAGGTCCACAGATCGAGCGGATCGGGCGGCTGCACATCGTAGTGTCCATAGAACAAGACGTGCGCCATGCCCTTAGGCACGGTTTTACGGTCATGAGCGACGACCATCGGGTGTCCTTTGGTGGCCCGCACGGATGCCTCAAAGCCGATCTCGCTCAATTGTGATGCGCACCAATCGGCGGCGCTCTGACAATCGCCCTTATGGGCGGGGTCGGTGGAGATGCTGGGGATGCGCAACAGTGCGAACAGCCGCTCAAGGGCGGCGGCTTCATCATCTTTCAGGGCCTTGAGGACGCGGGGCAGGTGATCGGTCATGGGGCTCTCGTGCTGTGGCGTCTGGTTTGGCGGTGTCGGCGGCGCGGATGTTGCGCGATCAAGGAGGCAAGGTCAAAGGTGGCTGCGGCAGATCGTTTCGAATCTGCCACCTGATCGCCGCTGGATAAGAGTGATCCAGGTCATTCTGGTACGCCAGCGGGTTATGGCTGAAAGGCCGGGTAAGGTCCACTTTCCGGGGCAAACGCGCCATTGATCCGCCCGAGACTTCCGGTAGGGCGCCCTTCCTGCTATTGCGGGCAGTGAATGTGACACCTGGGTCTGCCTCGGGCTGGCGCACGTGACTTTCAAATGAGGTTGGAGATGCCCCCAAACAAACTGGTTTACCTGTTCGGGACCCAGGTGACGGATGGGCGAGCAGAACTTGGCGAGCTTCTGGGGGGCAAGGGTGCCAACCTCGCGGAAATGGCAGTGCTCGGCCTTCCGGTGCCACCCGGCTTCACCATCACGACTGAGGTCTGCAACACCTATTACGCCAACGGACGCAAGTTGCCCGAGGGCTTGCGCGGCGAGGTCGAAGGGGCCATGGCGCGCGTCGGTGAGAGCGCTGGGCGCAGGTTTGGCGATCGCGACAATCCGCTGCTCGTCTCGGTGCGTTCGGGCAGTCGCGCTTCGATGCCCGGCATGATGGACACCATCCTCGACCTTGGGCTTAACGATGAAACCGTCGTCGGGTTGGCGCGTCATGCAGGAGACGAGCGCTTTGCCTACGACAGCTATCGGCGCTTCATCCAGATGTATTCCGACGTGGTGCTGGGCGTCGACCACGGCCTATTTGAGGACATTCTGGAGAATTTCAAGAACCTTAGCGGCTTGGCGCTTGATACGGATATGGAGGCAGAGCACTGGAAAGAGATCGTCGATGAATACAAGGAGGCAGTCGAGACCGAACTTGGCGAACCGTTTCCGCAAGATACCGCAGTCCAATTGTGGGGTGCCATCGGTGCGGTGTTCGGCTCGTGGGACAATGCACGCGCCAAGATCTACCGGCGGCTTCATTCCATCCCCGACAGTTGGGGCACCGCGGTCAACGTGCAGGCCATGGTGTTCGGCAACATGGGCGAGACGTCGGCCACCGGGGTTGCCTTCACGCGCAATCCATCGACCGGCGAAAACCAGCTCTACGGCGAGTTCTTGATCAACGCGCAGGGCGAGGATGTCGTTGCCGGCATTCGCACACCCCAGCCGCTAACCCGAACGGCACGCTCAGAACACGATGCTGACTCCATTTCCCTGGAAGAGGCAATGCCGGCGGTATTTGCCAAACTTGCTAATGTCTTCAAGACGCTCGAACATCACTACCGCGACATGCAGGACATCGAGTTCACGATCGAGCGCGGCAAACTGTGGATGCTGCAGACGCGTTCGGGAAAGCGCACCATCGAGGCGGGTTTGCGGATCGCCGTGGAGATGGCCGAAGCGGACATCATTTCCCGGCAAGAGGCGATCATGCGCATCGATCCGGCGGGGCTTGATCATCTGCTCCATCCAACGATCGACCCGGCTGCCGACAAGTTCGTCTTGACAACGGGGCTGCCGGCCTCTCCTGGGGCGGCTTCGGGCGAGATCGCATTTAGCGCCGATGCGGCCGAAGAGGCCCGGGCGCAGGGGCGCGACGTCATCCTGGTGCGGATGGAAACCAGCCCTGAAGATATTCACGGTATGCATGCCGCAGTCGGCATCCTGACGGCGCGTGGTGGAATGACGAGCCATGCCGCCGTCGTGGCGCGCGGTATGGGGCGCCCTTGCGTCTCGGGAGCGGGCGCATTGCGCATCGACGCGCGGGCGCAGACACTCACCATTGGACGCGAGACCTTCAAGGCGGGCGATATCATCACCATCGATGGGGGAACCGGAGAGGTCATCAAGGGCAAGGTGCAGATGCGCCGGCCCGAACTCTCGGGTGCTTTTGGCACGCTGATGTCGTGGGCAGACGATTGCCGTCGTCTTGGCGTGCGCGCCAATGCCGATACGCCACGCGATGCCGAGCAGGCGCGCTATTTTGGTGCTGAGGGAATCGGGTTGTGCCGCACCGAACACATGTTCTTCGAGGGCGAGCGCATCGTCGCGGTGCGCGAGATGATTCTTGCGTCCGACGAGGCGGGACGGCGCGTTGCGCTGAGCAAGTTGTTGCCCATGCAGCGGGCCGACTTTGTGACCCTGTTTGAGCTGATGGCGGGACTGCCGGTAACGATCCGCCTGCTTGATCCGCCGTTGCATGAGTTCTTGCCCCATCACGAGCATGAGCAGGAGGTCGTCGCCAAGGATCTGGGCATTGACGTGGTGCGTATTCGCCGACGCGTGGCGGAGCTGTCGGAGGTCAACCCGATGCTGGGGTTCCGCGGCTGCCGCATTGGCATCCTGCATCCCGAAATCATGGAGATGCAGGCGCGCGCCATTTTCGAGGCGTCACTCGAAGCCGGCCGTGCGACGGGCCAGCACGTGACCCCTGAGATCATGCTGCCGCTGGTGATTGACAGGCGCGAGTTCGATCTCATCGCATCGGTCATTCGCGAAACCGCCGCCGAGGTGGAAAAGGAGCAGGACACCAAGCTTGCCTATCACATCGGCACCATGGTCGAGCTGCCGCGCTCGGCGCTGCGGGCTGCGGATATCGCTGAGGGTGGGGATGGAGCGGCGTTCTTCTCATTCGGGACCAACGATCTGACGCAGACGGCGATGGGGCTCAGCCGTGATGATGCCGCTCCGATTCTTGCCAGCTATACGGCGCATGGAATTTTTCTTGCCGATCCGTTCGTTTCGCTTGACCGTGAG
>JAXGRZ010000182.1:0-5133 GCA_040765305.1 Hyphomicrobiaceae bacterium
TCGAGCGTGATTATCCAGGTCCAAAGGAAACCATCAACATGGCCGACGACGAACTTCTCGAGTTCGCCAAGGCGATGAAGTGGGAGCGCAAGATCGACGAGATCAAGTCGGGCAAGAAAAAGGCCGGCTGATTTGATTGCGGTTCCGCCCTGCGGTCTTTGACGGTAGGGCGGAATTGGAAAGCTATCTTAACCTGCGCTGCTGCCGAAGCCCTGTGGCAGAGCGCAGGTTTTTTTTGCCTTAGAGCGCCCTCGTGGACTGAGTGGGCACGAAGGAGTGCACACGAAACGTCACGCTGTGCCCATCTATCTATCTGGCGTGCCAAAATTGATCGCGGCGGTCGGCCGCCTGCGCCTTGGCTTGCAAAGCACACATCCTTTGCTGTGCCGAAACGAAAAAGCCCCGGAGCCGCAGAGCGTTCCGGAGCAAGGCCCTCCTTCGGGAAGGATTAAGTATAAAATTCGACATTGCGACGCGGCAGCGCTACGGGGCACGTTTATCCGCGCCCGTGACTGGCGCCGTGGTTAGCCGCCAAAGCTGTTGAACGCAATGGCCATGATGCCGACCAGCAGCAACGCCGCCAGCGGCCACATGAAGGACGGGACGCCCGATGCTGCGCGCTGGCAATCATAGGCGAGATTGCAGTCCGAGCAGCCACCGGGTGTTGTCGACTTGCAGGCTGGCAAGCTGCAGCGGTGCTCAGCGTTTTCGCTAGACATAGTAATTTCCTCTAACGTGTTGTTTCGCTTTCAATCTCTGCTCTGGTGCAGCGCGCTGATCGCGCTGGCGGGGCGGATGAAGCAGGCCCGTCGTTTGATAGATGCAGTCTAAAACGAGCGACAAAATGTGAGTTGACGGAAATCAAGTGTGGAGGAGTGTCCCAAAGAATATTTTGTCGCACCGACAATAAAGAGGGGCACCTGCGCAAGTCTTTTGCAGGTGCCCCCTCTATTCGCGAATGTATTCGATCAATAATGATCGCTTCTATTCAGTGTTTCACGCCATCAATAATAGCCTGAAGACTTAGTCCTTGATTGGTGGGCAATTTTCCATGCAGCGCACGGCCTTGGTGTCGGGCCGGTCGTCAACCATGAAGCCGTCGCGGTTGGGCATCTTGATCGCAGTGATCGCCTTGGCGTCCAGGACACCATCGGCCGGCACCAGGTCGTTGAGGTTCAAGATGTAGGCCGAGAGCGCATAGGCTTCGTCGTTGGTCAGGCTTTCCGGCGCTGTCATCGGCATTGCGCGGCGGATGTAGTCGAACAGGATCGGTGCGTAAGGATACATGCTTCCCGGTGTCAGCTTGCGCTTGTCGGTCAAGAATGACCCCACACCGCCGACCATCGAGCCATACATCGATCCGCCAGCAGCTTTTTCACCGTGGCAGGTGACGCACTGTTCCGCGAAGATCTTTTCGCCTTCGCTGACACTGCCTTTTCCTGGCGGCAGTCCCCTGCCGTCGGGAGTCGTGACGTCGATGTTCCACAACGACAGATCATCCTCGCTGACCGCTGCGCCAATCTTGAAATCAGCCTGCGTTACGGCAAACGCTGAGGAAGAGGCGAATGCGGCAAGCAGTGTTGCAGCGATGGCGCCGGTTGTGGTGCGCTTCATATCAAGCAATCGCATTGGCCACCTCCCCTGATGGATCGATCGACCATGGGAAGATCGCGTTGTGATGTTGGACGAAGCCGGTGAGCGCACGCACCTTCTCGATGTCAGCGACGGTCGGCTGAACGTAACCGGTGGTGTCGACCGCGCGACTGGCGATCTTTGCCGGCCCGCCATCCCAGTTCCACAAGAAGCGGAACCGTGTGAGGCAGCGATCGAGCACCGGCTCTTCCAGCTTTGCTTCCTGCCATGTCTTACCGCCGTCGGTGGTGACATCGACGTGCTTGATGGAGCCATTGCCGGACCATGCGAAACCCTCAATCTCATAGGGGCCCGGTCCGTATTTTAGCTTCATGCCACCCGATGGCTTGGTGATGACGGATTTGCATTCCATAACCATGCTGAACTGGCGCCACTTGCCGTTCGGCATCGGATCGGTATAGCGCGCGGTTTCACTGCGCAGGTGCCATGGCTTGTCCGATACCTTGATGCGGCGAAGCCACTTCACCGAGACATTGCCTTCCCAGCCAGGGATGAAGGCGCGAAGCGGGTAGCCGTTCTCAGGTCGCAGCATCTCGCCGTTCATGCCATAAACCACGAGCGTGTCCGTCATGGCCTTCTCGATCGGGATTGAGCGGGCATGGGCCGAGCCGTCCGCACCCTCAAACAGCAGCCACTTGGCGCCATCGGCAATGCCGGCGCGCTCCAACAGCCACGACATCGGGACACCTGTCCATTGTGCGCAGCTCAACAGGCCGTGCGACTGTTGCACGGTTTTTGACTTGGGTGCCTTCCAGTCGGTGAGGCCGTTGCCCGAGCACTCCATGAAGTGGAACCGCGACACTGCCGGCAGCCGCAAGATGTCGTCCATCGTGAACTTCATCGGCTGCTTGACCATGCCATGCACAACCAGCATGTGCTTGGCCGGATCGATGTCGGGGACGCCAGCGTGATGGCGCTCATAGAAAAGACCATTGGGCGTGATGATGCCGACCTGGTTCTGGATCGGCGTCATGCTCCAGTCGGACCACTTCTGCTTGTTGACGAGAACATCAGAACGGTTGCGTGTGACGTGAGCCTCGTACTTTGAAGGCGTGCCATACGCTTTCAGCTCCATCTCCCGGCCCATTTGCTTGTTGGACTCAGGGATGGCCAGCTTCTCCGCATGAGCTTGCAAGCTGGTGCCAGCAGCGGCTCCAGCAAACACAAGACCTCCCTTGAGGAAATTTCTGCGGTTCTGCGAGCCGGGAGCGTCGTGCGAAGCGGATGTGCCCTCTTCGTCCCCGCGCCGCGTTGGTTTGCGGTGATCCATGTGTTGAGTTCCTCCCGAATTGTTATCTCAGCGCTGCAATGATGGCCTGGCGCGATGGCACGGCGCTGGTGTTGAGGCCGCTCCATACTTGCCGTTGGTGAGCGCACATTCTTGCGATGTCGTCTCTCCATCCGTCCGCTTTGCAAGACGCAAACCAATGTCCGCTTGCAAAGCCTCCCCTGTTCCCACCCGGCGCGCGCTGAGCGGGTCATTGCAAACAGGAGTGTTTCGGATCGATTACAATCTGCTCGCCACAGTTGGGTGCCAAGCAGCTGAACCGCCGTCTGCAGACACACGCCCAGATATGCGGGCGCGCATCGCTCATGGGCATTAAGTTCGGGTTATAAGCGGCCGGGATTTCCCGAACGTGGTTGTTATGAATAAGGTTCGGCCAGCCTGCAGAGCGTATCGCTGGAACGCATTGACGCAAGCTGTTCCGTGCTATCGATAAATAGAGTCCGATAATGATTGTTCGGACGACTTGATGTTTTGAAAAGAAAAAACATGCGGCCCGCGCAAAGGCAGGACATGATCAATGCAATCTATCACGCATCCTGACGTGCAAGGCAACGTTCAATTGAACGGCGCCGCCATGTGTGCGTTGCTAACGCGAGCAGAATGACGAGCAAAGGTCCGGCAAGAAGATTGAGCAGCGTCAGGCGCCAGCCCAGGCTTTCGACGTCTTCGCGCATGGACTGGCGAAGCGCGCGCAGTTGGCGGCGGTAGGGCAGCAAGGCGCGCCGAAGGTCCATCACCTTGTCCTGGATGTTCTCCGGCAGATCGGAGAGTTTCTTGGCGCCTGAGATCTCAAGAACCTTGCGAACGTTGTTCTCGACATGCCCGATCTTGCCCAGCAGTTCGGTTTCCTTTGCACGATAGCGTTCCTGCGCTTGCGAGAGCATCTGCGACACGCGCACGAAGGGTCGCGCAAGCCTGCCGCGTGAGCGAATGCCGGCAAGCCCGCTGCGCCCGGCGGCAATTTCCAGGATGTTGGAAAGGGCCGCGATATTGTCATTCAAGGGGCGCGCGAGCTGACCTCCAGCGCTGCCGCCCGTCAGCGTCAGTGGATCGAAGATCCAATCAACGTCGGCAATTGCGAAGATGCGCGCGCTGTTCGTCTCAGCCGGCGTCGTGGTGGTGCCGGTTGGTGCGGGAGGGTAGGCGCTACGAAGATGTCCTGCGAGTGCGGCCGCGATGACGCGGGCGCCACCCTTTGATTGCAGTTGTGCGGCCAGCGTCTGCGGGTTGCCATCCTTGAACGCGCCGCGTGGCAGCGATCCGGCTTTCTCCGTCGTCGTGACCAAGGCTGTCGTGCGCTCTGGCGCCAACATGGCGAATGCGCCAGGTTCGGCAAACGCCAGTTCATTGAGGCCGGCGACCGCGGGATGCGTTGGGGAAAACTGTGGCCGTCTGGCGCGCAGCCAGAAAGGATACTGGAACCTCTGGTCGCCCGCGCCAACGGTGGAGGCCAGCTCCGGATCGCCCACCACATCCCTGCCCTCATAGCGCAAGCCATAGGCGGCGAGCAGATCGGAGATATCGTTGATGTCCTTGCCCGGTTCGGGATTGACGACGTTGGAGCCGGCGTTGAACCGCACGAACGGATCAACCATCACGACGAGCCCGCGCCCGGCCATCACGTGACGGTCGATCGCCTGCAGCATCGAAGGTTTCAGGATTGAGGCATCGATCACCATCAAAGCGTCAAGCCCATCGGGCAGGGTGTCGGCGAAATGCGGGATGATGGCGACGTCGTATTGTCGCTTGATCTCCTCCAAGATCGCCAGCCCCTCGCGGGGCTTGGTCGTGTTGGTCGGGGCGAGCAGGGGAGATATGATGCCAAGCCGTGGGATTTTGGCCCGGCCAAGCCCGGCCAGGATCGAGGCAATGTCGTATTCCATGACAGGTGCGCGCTCGGGAGCGAAATAGGCAACCGCCATCGCGCGTTTTTCGTGTGAGAACGATGCCCCGAGCATGAAAGTGCCGCCCGATGACAGCGATACGCTTTGCACACCCTTGAGCTGTGCTTCGTCCTCGTCTGGCGTGTCGGGGGCCGGATCATGCTCGCGAAGCGAGATGTGCCCACCCGATGCGCTGGCAATGCGGCGCAGCAACCGGGCGAGCCGTGCCGCATGCTCGCGAATTGCCGCCGGCACCTCACCATTTGATGCGCTCCAATAAAAGTCGATGTGGGTGCCCGCGGGTGCCGA
>JAXGRZ010000183.1:0-5051 GCA_040765305.1 Hyphomicrobiaceae bacterium
CACAACCCTGGAAAGTTGATCGCGTTCGGCCGCGGCCTGTTGAAGACGCTGCTACCACTCATCATGATCGCCGTTGGCATTGCCGGCTACAAATACCTCAAGGCCACCCGCCCCGAAGCGCCCAAGCAGGCCCAGAGCGAACGCGCATTCGCCGTCGAAACGGTCGCGGCAACCCGCACCAGCGCGCGGCCCTCACTGACGCTCTACGGCAATACGGTTGCGGGCCGGCAGGTGGATATCCGCGCCCTTGTTGCCGGTCGTGTCGTCAAGACGCACGACGAACTGCGCGAGGGCGGGCATATCAAGGCCGGCGAGACGCTGCTCGTCGTCGACCCATTTGACTACAAGGCGGCGCTTGATGAGGCAAAGGCGCAGCGCGCAGAGTCTGCTGCCCGTCTTGCCGAGCAGCAGGCCTCGCTGGCGTCCGACCGGACATCGCTGGAACACGCGCGCGCGCAACTCGAACTGGCCAGGTCCGACGTCGCACGCGCCAAGCAGCTCGTGACGCGCGGCAACTTGCCGGAACGCGCCCTCGACGATCGGCGCCAGATCGTTCTGCAGCGCCAGCAGGCTGCCGATCAGTTTGCCAATTCAATCAGCATCTGGAATGCGCGCATTGCCCAGACGAGGACCACGGCCCAGCGGCTCGATGTCATCATCGCACGCGCAGAGCGGCGCTTGTCGGAGACCGAATTGAAGGCCCCGTTCGACGCCTACGTTACCGAGGTCAGCGCCCAGGTCGGGCGCATGATCTCGGTCAACGACAAGGTTGCCACCCTCATCGACCAGGACTGGATCGAAGCCAAGTTCTCGCTCACCGACAGCCAGTTCGGCCGCATCATGGCACGTGAAGGCAAGCTGGAAGGGCGCAAGGTCGAAGTGCACTGGACCTTGGGCGGCAAGACGTTCACCTATGCTGCGACGATCGCGCGCGTCGCGGCTCGCATCACGTCGGCAAGCGGCGGCATCGACGTCTTCGCCCGCATCCTCGATCCATCGGCACCTGTACCGCTACGGCCCGGCGCATTCGTCGCGTTGAGCGTTGAAGATGTGAAGTTCAACGATGTGATACGGATACCCAGTACCGCGCTCTACGATGGTGACACCGTCTACGCCATCGTCGATGGTCGCTTGGACCCGCGCAAGGTCGAGGTCGTCGGCACCAGCGGCAGCGATCTGCTGGTGCGCGGTCCATTCAAGGACGGTGAAGAGATCGCCACGACCCGCATATCCACGCCCGGCAAGGGCGTCCTTATCAAGAAACTGACGCCCTCAGCCAAGCCGGTCGCGACCGGCGAGAGCAAGGCACCATGACACCGCACCATCCGCCCGTCGGCGGCGGTAGCCACATCGCACCGCCACCAGCTCCCTCGCGGAACCTCGTTTCCATCTTCGTGCGTCACGGCACGGCACCGAACCTATTGATGATAACCCTGGTCCTGATTGGCATTTTTGCCATCGCCAAGCTCAACCGCCAGTTCTTTCCGACCATCGAGATCCCCGTCATCACCGTCACGGTTCCCTGGCCAGGCGCCAGCGCCGAGGATGTTGAAGGCAACATCCTCGACGTGCTCGAACCGGAGCTGCGGTTCCTCGACGACGTCAACGAAGTGACGGCGATTGCCCGTGAAGGCTCTGCCGTTATTTCCATCGAACTGTTGACAGGCGCCGATGCACAAAAGGCCCAAAGCGACGTTGAGCAGGCCGTTGCGCGCGTCACCACTTTGCCTGAGACCATCGAGCGGCCGATCATCTCCCGGGCGGCCTTCTTCGACAACGTCGCCAAGATCGCCATCTCTGGCCCGTTCACCGAAAAGGTGCTGAAGACCTACGCCAAGCAGCTTCGTGACGGCCTCCTGGCCGCCGGCATCGACCGCGTCACGTTCGGTGGCTATCGCGGCGAGGAAATCTGGATCAGTATCGCCGAAACCGATCTGCGACGCCTTGGCCTCACGCTTGACGGCATTGCACGGCTGGTACGCGAGAACACCCAGGATATTCCGGCGGGAAAGCTCGAAGGTGGCGTGGATGTTCTGTTACGCTCCAAATCCCAGCGCCGCACACCCGAATTGATCGGCGATATCGAGGTCCGCTCGACCGTTACCGGTGAGAAGATCAAGCTCAAGGACATCGCAAAGATCGGCACCGCGTTCGACCGGGAAGGACGCCAAGGGTTCTTCCATGGCGAGCGCGGCATCGAATTGCAGGTGCAGCGCGCCATCAGTGCAGATACCCTCGAGACCATGCGCATCATGAATGCGTATCTGGACAAGCTGCGCCCAACGCTGCCAGCGACGCTGAACGTCACCGTCTACGATGTCTCAGGCAAGCTCGTCGTCCAGCGGCTTGGCATCTTGATCAACAATGGCCTGCAGGGCCTGACGCTCGTCCTGGCGATGCTCTTCATCTTCCTCAATGCGCGTGTCGCATTCTGGGTCGCCGCCGGTATTCCCATTTCACTCCTGGCAGCTCTCGGCGTCATGTACGCTACCGGGCAGACCATCAACATGGTCTCGATGTTTGCGCTGATCATGATGCTCGGCATCATTGTCGATGACGCCATCGTCGTCGGCGAGCAGGCCGCAACGAACGAGGAACTAGGCATGTCGCCCCTCGATGCCGCCGAGCAGGGCGCCCTGAAGATGCTCGCTCCTGTCATCGCTGCAACGCTGACCACCGCATGTGCGTTCATGCCGATCATGCTGATATCCGACCGCATCGGCGACATCATGAGCGCAATCCCGCTTGTGGTCCTGTCCGTGCTTGCGGCAAGCACCATCGAGTGCTTCTTGATTCTGCCGGGCCACTTGTACCACAGCCAATCGGGCAACGGTCGCCAGCCCAGTCGTGCCCGCCAGGCCTTCGACCGCCGCTTCGCTCACTTTCGTGATCACAGCTTCACTGGCGTGATCACGCTTGCCTATCGCTGGCGCTACACGACCATCGGTACGATGATCGCATTTCTCATGGTCGCGTTTGGCATGATTGCGGGGGGGCGGGTCGGCTTCGAATTCTTTCCCTCGCCGGAACCAGAGAACATTTTTGCCTATGTCACGTTCGCGCCAGGCTTGCCGCGCGACGATCAGGTCGCCGCCACCGCGCGCATCGAGAAGGCGCTTTATACGGCCGAGCGCCAGCTGCTCAACCAAGCCACGCAAGACCATGGCGCAACACGCACCCAAAGCACAGCAGAGGCTCCAGCAACCAATTTTGATAGCCATCAGGTTAGAACTGGAGAAGACAAGGTCCATACAACGGACGGGCCAACCACCAGACTGGTCGAAGCGGTCTTCACCACGATCGGGCAGGCAGGGCGTGCACAGGGCGACAACATCGCTGAAATCGATGTCCAGCTCACACCCAGCGAAGTGCGCACGATCCCGTCCAAACGCATCATCACCGCCTGGCAAAAGGCGCGCCCTGAGATCGCCGGGATTGAGCGCGTCTCCATCTTCGGTCGCCGCGGCGGTCCACCTGGACGTGATGTCGATGTGCGCTTGCAAGATGGCCCGATCGACAAGCTCAAGAGCGCCGCCGAGGACGTGAAGCTCGCTCTAACCAGCTTCCCCGGCGTTTCTGGTATCGACGACGATCTTCCCTACGGCAAACAGGAGTATGTTTTCGAGCTGACACCGCGCGGCCGCGCCCTTGGCTTTAGCGGTCACAACATCGGACAGCAGGTGCGCAACGCTTTTGAAGGCAATATCGCGACTCGCTTTGCCCGTGATGACGAGGAGATCATCGTCCGTGTCAAACGGACCCAGGAACTGGCCGGGCGCGCCGACCTGGAGCGCCTTTACCTGACCACACCAAGTGGCGAGCGCGTGCCGCTCACCGAGGCCGTCAACATCATCGAGCGGCGCAGCTATTCGATCATCCAGCGCAAGGATGGCATCCGCACGGTTGCCGTTACAGCCGACATCGACAGTGAGGTGACGACGTCACAACAGGTGCTCGACCGCCTCGCCACAGAGGTCCTGCCGCCAATTATCGAGAAATATGGCATCCGTTACACGTTCAAGGGCCGCGCCGACGAGACGCAAAAATCGTTCAAGGATCTCAAGCTGGGCACACTCCTGGCGCTGTCGCTCATCTACATCGTGCTTGGCTGGGTGTTCGCCAATTACTGGAAGCCGCTTGCGGTCATGGCAATCATACCCTTCGGCTTCGTTGGTGCCGTCTTCGGTCACTACGTGATGGGCTACAACCTGACGATTATCAGTCTGGTCGGCCTGCTCGGTTTGTCAGGTATTCTTGTCAACGACTCGATTGTTCTCGTGAGCCGTATTCGCGAACGCATCACGCTTGGGGAAGACCTGGAAAAGGCCGCCATCGGTGGTGCTCGCGATCGCTTGCGTGCCGTTTTGCTCACCTCACTCACCACCATTGGCGGCCTCTTGCCGCTGATCTTTGAGACGAGCCGGCAGGCCCAGTTCCTTATTCCAATGGCGCTGACATTGGTTTTCGGACTGGCGACCTCAACCGTGCTCGTACTTCTCCTGGTGCCATGTCTGATCGGTGTTGGTGGCGATGTCGCCCGCATCTTGGGTTCGGGCGGCCGCGCCGCGGTGGGCGGAACCGCAGTTGCATCCGATGACAGGCCTTTACCAGGGGCCTGACGGGCCGAATCGGACGCGGCTGGCTCCTGGCAGAGACGCTGATCTGACGCCCAAGCAGGGCGATGGGCCAACCAACTTACCCAAACACCTTGCTTTCTGGCTTGAACCTTATTCAGAACGCTGCAGTAGAGCGGATTTGGGCGCACAGGACCCTGATTCGCTAGAGCATTTTCCAACGAAGTGGACACTGGCTTGTCGAAGAAAATGCGACAAACCAAGGATCCTAGAGCATTTTCCGACGAAGTGGACACCGGTTCGTCGGAGAAAATGCGACCAAACCAAAGAGCTAGAGCGCCGGTTCCGTTCCATCGGATCGAAAAGTGCTCTAGGGTCCGGCCTCAATAGCAATGGGTCCAAGACAGGTTGGGTTTGGTTGTCTGGCAGGTGCGCGATCGCCGGAAATCTGGTTGATTTTCAAGTGAGCGCAACGCA
>JAXGRZ010000184.1:0-5035 GCA_040765305.1 Hyphomicrobiaceae bacterium
AAGGCTCGGGTGGCCGAAGCCGGCGTGCGGGTCGAACTGGCACAGGCGCAGAGCGAACAACGCAGTGCCCGCGCGCGGCTGGCCAGTTTGCTCGGGGCCAACCCGCCGCGTTTCACCCAGGTAGCGGGCAGCGTGGACGATCTTCCCAACGTCCCTTCGCTGGACGACATCCAGCAGCGCCTGTCGGCTTCATCGGCATTGCGCCGGGCGCAGTTGGAGATCGAACGCCGCCGGTCGCTGGCCGACGTGGAGCGCAGCAAGCAGACACCCGATGTCACGGTCAGCCTGGGCGTGAAGCGTCCGAACGAGTTAGCGCGCAATCAGTTAATGCTCGGCATTTCCGTGCCGCTGCCTTTGTTCGACCGCAATCAGGGCAATCTGCTGGAAGCGTTGAAGCGTGAAGACAAGGCGAGGGATGAACTTCAGGCGTTGAATCTGCGCCTCAGCACAGAGGTGTTGCAAGCCCGCGAGCGGCTGGCGTCGGTTCGCGGCGAGATCGACGTATTGCAGCGAGAGGTGCTGCCAGGGGCCAAGAGCGCCTATGACGCGGCCACCGTGGGCTTTGGTTACGGCAAGTTCAACTTTCTGGAAGTGCTGGACGCGCAACGCACCTACTTTGCCGCCAAGTCCCAATACCTCAAGGCGCTCGCCGATGCGCACCGCGCGGCGGCGGACATGGATCGCGTGATCGGCGCATCCGAACCCACGATCACCCCGCCTGAAAATAAGGAATGAACATGAAACCCGAAACGAACAAACTGAACGTCAGCAAGAAGCAGTGGTTTGCCATCGCCGTGATCGCCGCAGTGGGCATAGGACTGGGCAGCGCCATTCTCGGCGGCAAGACGGATAAGAGCGCCGAGGGCGAGGGTCACGGCAGCCACGTGGAAGCCAAGGCCCACAGTGATGGTGAGCATCATGGCAAGACGGGCGCAGACTCCCACGAGGACGACAAAGGCCATGCGGACGGCGAGCACCACGAGGAGTCAAGCAAGGGGCCACATGGCGGCAAGCTGTTCAAAGAAGGGGACTTCGGATTGGAAGCCTTACTCGCTGAGGACGGCGGCGAACCACGCCTGCGAATCTGGCTCTACGAAAAGGAAAAGGCGCTAGCCAGCAGCGCCGCCAAGGTCAGCGCTACCGTTACACGCCTGACTGGGGAGAAGCAGGCGCTCAACTTCACGCCCGACAAGGACAGCCTGTTGAGTCGAGAGATTGTCCCGGAACCTCATGCGTTCGAGATCAGCATCGTGGCTCAGACGGCCAACGCGCCTTTCACGTTCAGCTTCAGCCAGGAGGAAGGAAAAGTCGAACTTAGCGATGCGCAAATCAAGGCTGCATCCATCGGCATTGACACCGCAGGGGCTGCAAGCATCAAGTCTGCCCTGCAATTGCCGGGTGAGATTAGGCTGAATGAAGACCGCACCTCGCACGTTGTTCCGCGCATTGCGGGTGTTGTCGAAAGTGTGCAGGCCAGTTTGGGGCAAACGGTCAAGAAGGGACAGGTGCTCGCCGTTATCGCCAGCCCTGCCGCATCCGAGCAGCGCAGCGAGTTGCAGACGGCGCAAAAGCGGCTGGCCTTGGCCCAGACAACTTTTGAACGCGAGAAGCGGCTGTGGGAACAGAAGATTTCCGCCGAACAGGACTACCTGCAAGCCGGCCAGGCGCTGAACGAGGCGCAGGTCGCCGTGGCCAACGCGCAGCAGAAGCTGTCGGCCGTGGGCTTGGCCCCAGGTTCCTCGGGCGGGCTGAACCGCTTCGAGCTGCGTGCGCCCTTCGATGGCGTGGTGATTGAAAAGCACCTCAGCCTGGGCGAGGCCGTCAAGGAAGACGCCGCCGTGTTCACGGTGTCCGACCTGGGCCAGGTCTGGGCAGAGATCAACGTGCCCGCCAAGGATTTGCCGCTGGTCAGAGTGGGTGAAAAGGTCAGCATCAAAGCCACGGCATTCGATGCCAGCGCGCAAGGGACCATCACTTTCGTGGGTGCGCTGATCGGCGAACAAACCCGCATGGCCAAGGCTCGTGTGGTCTTGGCCAATCCCCAGGGCGCGTGGCGTCCCGGCCTGTTCGTCAATGTGGAAGTGATCGCGTCCGAAACCGCCGTGCCAGTCAGCGTGGCTAGCGACGCTATTCAGAGCGTGGGGGACAAGCCGGTCGTTTTCGTCAAGGTGAAGGACGGCTTTGTGGCCCAGCCTGTGCAGTTGGGTCGCAGCGATGGCAAGCGGGTCGAAGTACTGCAAGGTCTTCAAGCAGGGGCGGCATATGCGGCCGCAGGCAGTTTTGTCGTGAAGTCTGAACTCGGCAAAGCCTCTGCCGAGCACACCCATTGATGCCGGAGCTACGCCCATGTTTGAAAAACTTATTCGCGCGGCCATCGAGCACCGATGGCTAGTGTTGTTAGCCGCCATTGGCATGGCCGCCGTCGGCGTGTTCAGCTACCAGAAGTTGCCCATCGACGCCGTACCCGACATCACCAACGTCCAAGTGCAGATCAATACCCAGGCGCCGGGCTATTCACCGTTGGAGACCGAGCAACGGGTGACTTATCCCATTGAAACCGTGATGGCGGGCCTGCCCAACCTGGAGCAAACCCGCTCTCTTTCGCGCTATGGCCTCTCGCAAGTGACCGTGATCTTCAAGGACGGCACCGACATTTACTTTGCGCGCCAGTTGGTCAATGAGCGCATCCAGGAAGCACGGGATAAATTGCCGGTCGGCATCACGCCTGCGCTGGGGCCGATCTCCACCGGCCTGGGGGAGATTTACCTGTGGACGGTCGAGGCGAAGGACGGTGCGAAGAAACCCGACGGCCTGCCCTACACGGCAACAGACCTGCGCGAGATTCAGGATTGGATCATCAAGCCGCAGTTGCGCAACGTGCCTGGTGTGACTGAAATCAACTCGATTGGCGGTTATGCCAAGGAGTATCAGATCGCACCTATACCCGCTCGCCTGGCTTCGCTCGGCGTTACCCTGCAAGACATCGTGACGGCACTGGATCGCAATAACGGCAACGTGGGTGCGGGCTATATCGAGAAGCGCGGCGAACAGTACCTGATCCGTGCGCCCGGACAAGTCAAGACCCTGGAAGACATTGGCAACGTTATCCTCAGCAGTGCGGGCGGCGTGCCGATACGGGTGCGTGACGTGGCGGACGTGGGGCTGGGGCGTGAACTGCGCACCGGCGCGGCCACGGACAACGGCCGCGAGGTGGTGCTGGGCACTGTGTTCATGCTCATCGGTCAGAACAGCCGTACGGTTTCGCAGGCCGTGGACAAGAAGATGGTGGAGATCAACCGCAGCTTGCCCGAGGGCGTGCATGCGGTGACGGTCTACGACCGCACCGTGCTGGTGGACAAGGCCATCGCCACGGTGAAGAAGAATCTGCTGGAAGGCGCGATCCTGGTGATCGTGATCCTGTTTCTGTTCCTGGGCAACATCCGCGCGGCCATCATCACGGCGACGGTGATTCCCTTGTCGATGCTGTTCACCTTCACTGGCATGGTGCATTACAAGGTGAGCGCCAACCTGATGAGCCTCGGGGCGCTGGACTTCGGCATCATCATCGACGGAGCGGTGGTGATCGTCGAGAACTGCGTGCGACGCCTGGCCCATGCACAGGCGCACTACGGCAGGCCGTTGACGCGGGCGGAACGCTTTCACGAGGTGTTCCTGGCATCGAAGGAATCACGCCGCGCGCTGCTATTCGGGCAACTCATCATCATGGTGGTCTACCTGCCCATCTTCGCCCTGACGGGGGTGGAAGGGAAGATGTTCCACCCGATGGCGTTCACGGTGGTGGCTGCACTCGTAGGGGCCATGATCCTGTCGGTGACTTTCATCCCGGCAGCGGTCGCCCTGTTCATCGGCCATCGGGTCAGCGAGACGGAAAACTTCCTGGTCGTGCAGGCCAAGCGCTGGTATGGCCCGCTGCTGGATCGCGTGATGGCGGCCAAAGCAGTGATGCTGGCGGCAGCCGCCGTGGCAGTGGTGCTGTGCGGCCTGATCGCCACCCGAATGGGCAGCGAGTTCGTGCCCAGCCTGAACGAAGGCGATTTCGCCATCCAGGCGCTGCGCATTCCGGGCACCAGCCTTTCGCAATCGGTCGCGATGCAGCAGCAACTGGAAGCCACGCTGAAGGCCAAGTTCCCCGAGATCGACCGCGTTTTTGCGCGCACCGGCACGGCGGAAATCGCGTCCGACCCCATGCCACCGAACATTTCCGACGGCTACATCATGCTCAAGCCCGTGTCTGAGTGGCCGGAGCCGCGCAAGTCGCGCGACGAATTGCTGGCGGCCATTCAGGAGGTCGTGGGCAAGGTGCCGGGCAACAACTACGAGTTCTCGCAGCCTATCCAATTGCGCTTCAACGAACTCATTTCAGGGGTTCGCAGCGATGTGGCGGTGAAGATTTTTGGCGACGACATGGATGTCCTGAATAAGACGGGTGAAGAGATCTCGTCCATGTTGCAGAAGATTCCCGGCGCGTCCGAGGTCAAGGTGGAGCAGACCACCGGCTTGCCCATGCTGACCGTGAATATCGACCGCCAAAAAGCCTCGCGATATGGGCTTAACGTGGCCGACATCCAAGATG
This sequence comes from Hyphomicrobiaceae bacterium, assembly GCA_040765305.1. GTDB lineage: Bacteria > Pseudomonadota > Alphaproteobacteria > Rhizobiales > Hyphomicrobiaceae > JAEUMD01. The sequence continues at coordinate 4,595 of JAXGRZ010000184.1, forward strand.
CCGTGGCCACCGCCATCGGCGGGCGTGAGGCTGGCACACTGTTCGAGGGCGACCGCCGCTTCGACATCCTGGTTCGCCTGCCGGAGTCCTTGCGCAACGACCTAGAAAGCATGAAGCGCCTGCCGATTCCGCTGCCGCGCGGAACGGGTGGCACCGGCAGCGCCGAAGGACGGACGAACTTCATCCAATTGGCCGAGGTGGCGAGCTTCGAGCTGGCACCCGGCCCAAACCAGGTCAGCCGCGAAAACGGCAAGCGCCGCATCGTGGTGAGCGCCAACGTGCGCGGCCGTGACGTGGGCTCGTTCGTGGCCGACGCCGAGGCGGCGCTGGCACAGGTCAAGATTCCCACGGGCTACTGGACGAGTTGGGGCGGCACTTTCGAGAATCTGCAATCAGCCACGCAGCGTTTGCAGATCGTCGTGCCGGTGTCGCTGCTGCTGG
>JAXGRZ010000185.1:0-5032 GCA_040765305.1 Hyphomicrobiaceae bacterium
AATTCGCGGTTGCCAAACCGCATGTCGTTGATGAGGATCTTCTGCAGCCGCGTGGCGCGCCAGGGACTGATCCAGCCGAGCGTCAACGGCATCGCCAGTAACGTCCAAAAATAGGTCCAGCCGTAGCCGAGCGAGCTGCCGGTGAGGGCTGCCTGGATGCCACGCCAGCGGGTGCGATTGAGGCGGTAGCGCTGGGCGCGGTAGATCGCAATGCCGGTCAGAAAGACGAAGCCAGCATAAAGCGACACCTGGAACACGCGCATCAGCGTCGATTCCGGGCCGAACAGGAATACCGCGCCGAAGGTTAGCAGCATGACTGGCAGAATGATAAGCGCGAAGACGATGAGGAAGCCGATAAACAGCTCGCGGCCAGTACCCATGTATTGGAGGGGTTCACCGTTGATGCGGACCGACGACCAAATGCGTTTGCGCACCTCCGTCTTGCCCCAGAAGTGATACATGCCGAGTGTCAGGATCCTCAGCACGAAATTGTAGAGGGAAAGACCAAACAGCCCGATTGGCGCCAGCCACGAGAGTTCCAACGGCTCTGCCGCCGAATATTCGGCAGGGTCAGAACTGCGAAAAACATCATCTTGCATCACAAAGTCCGCCCGTGAGTTTTGACAGCGCCGATATGCATCAGAATGCTGAACATAAAACTAGCACCATGCCCCTCGTGAGAAAGGCGGGCTAACGGTGGGAATTTGCTGAAAACCCTCAAGGCGGGAATGTTCCAGATCAGATCGATTCCGGCAATGATCATTAACTGTGACGTTAAAGACACGAGGTTTACCAAGAAGTGCCTCGTTTGAGCCACAAAACAGGAAGAGGATGAGTTGCCTGATCAAGATTGTTGGGTCATGCGGAAAGTTCAAAAGTCCTGGCGGCGGGTACAGCTGTGAAAGGTCAACCGTTGGTGCCAGTCGCGTGCGAATGGGCTCTCGGCGAAAGGCAACTGGCGAGCGGTACGCCAAACCCCGTGGCAATGACCTTTTAGTTAGGCCTTCTGCTTCGTTGAGTGAAATGGGCGTGCGCCATAAAGTGCGCACCGCCAGGACCGGCACGCGGCCGGACATCTGGCTGGAACATTTGCTCGATGGAGCCGAAAGGAAAAGCAAGCAATGGACGCCAAGACGTTCGATAAATCGAAATTGCCCAGCCGCCACGTGACGGTTGGGCCATCGCGCGCGCCGCACCGTTCCTACTACTACGCGATGGGGCTGACCGAGGAGCAGATCAATCGCCCGTTCGTTGGCGTCGTTTCCTGCTGGAACGAGGCGGCTCCCTGCAACATCTCGCTGATGCGTCAGGCCCAGTCGGTGAAGGTCGGTGTCGATGAGAGTGGCGGCACGCCGCGCGAGTTCTGTACCATCACCGTGACCGATGGTATCGCCATGGGGCACCAGGGCATGAAGTCGTCTCTGGTCTCGCGCGAAGTGATTGCTGATTCGATCGAATTGACCATGCGCGGCCACTGCTATGATGCGATGGTTGGCATCGCCGGCTGCGACAAGTCGCTGCCCGGCATCATGATGAGCATGCTGCGCCTCAATGTGCCGTCGGTGTTCATGTACGGCGGCTCGATTCTGCCGGGACGCTTCAAGGACAAGGACGTGACCGTCGTCGACGTGTTCGAGGGCGTCGGCATGCATTCAGCCGGGCGCATGTCGGATGCCGACCTGCACGAACTGGAATGCGTCGCGTGTCCGTCTTCGGGCTCCTGCGGCGGTCAGTTCACGGCCAACACCATGGCCTGCGTTTCCGAGGCAATTGGCCTTGCGCTGCCCGGCTCGGCCGGCGCCCCAGCACCTTATGAGAGCCGCGATGCCTACGCGGCCGCCAGCGGCAAGGCCGTCATGCGGCTCCTTGCTGACGGTATCCGCCCGCGCGACATCTGCACCATGAAGGCGTTCGAGAACGCCGCCACCGTTGTTGCCGCGACCGGCGGCTCGACCAACGGGGCGCTGCATTTGCCCGCCATGGCGCACGAGATCGGGCTTGATTTCGACCTGTTCGATGTCGCCCGCATCTTCAAGAAGACACCCTACATTGCCGACCTCAAACCGGGTGGGCAGTATGTTGCCAAGGATGTCTACGACATTGGCGGTGTGCCGCAGATCCTGAAAGCGCTGCTTGAGGGCGGCTATCTGCATGGCGATTGTCTCACGGTGACCGGCAAGACGATGGAGGAGAACCTCAAGGACGTCGTCTTCAACACCGATCAAAAGGTCGTCTATCCGGTCTCCAATCCGATCACCCCGACTGGCGGCGTCGTCGGATTACAGGGCACGCTCGCTCCCGATGGTGCCATCGTCAAGGTGGCGGGGATGAAGACCCTGAAGTTCCGCGGGCCGGCGCGCTGTTTCGACTGCGAGGAAGATGCCTTCAAGGCGGTCGATACAAGGCAGTACAAGGACGGCGAGGTGATCGTCATTCGCTACGAGGGTCCCAAAGGTGGCCCCGGCATGCGCGAAATGCTGTCCACGACGGCGGCCCTTTATGGCCAGGGCGCGGGCGATAAGGTCGCGCTGATCACCGATGGCCGGTTCTCAGGTGCGACGCGCGGTTTCTGCATCGGCCATGTCGGTCCGGAAGCGGCTGTGGGTGGTCCGATCGGCCTTTTGAAGGATGGCGACATAATCTCCATCGATGCCGAAAAAGGCACACTGGATGTGGAAATTGACACTGCCGAATTGGAGCGCCGCAAAAAGGACTGGAAGGCGCCCAACAATCCTTATCAAAGCGGCGTACTTCGCAAGTATGCCGATCAGGTGGGGCCAGCGCGGTTTGGAGCGGTGACCCATGCCGGAGGAAAGGCGGAAATCATCTGCTATGCGGATATCTAGGCAGGCAATAGGTCTGGCAGTTGTGCTTGTGATGGCGGCACCGGCTTTGGCCGGTGCCGGAACCGCCAAGTTCCGCTCGCCTGAAGATGCCCTCCAGCAGGGGATCGGTGCTTATTCGGGCGGCTACTACGAGATGGCGATCCCCGCTCTCGAAGTGGCCGCGGCCCAGAACCAGTTCCTCGCCCGCTACTATCTGGCGCGCATCTACTCCGATAACCAGAGCGCTCACACCGATCACGCGAAGGCCTATTTCCTCTACCAGCAGATCGCCAACGATTATGCCGATGTGGATCCCGACGACGACCGTCGTGCGCCGTTCGTCGCCAAATCACTGACCGCGCTGGCGGGTTACGTGCGCCGTGGTCTGCCCGAACTTGGCCTGAAGCCCAATCCTGAGCGCGCCGCAGAGTATCTGCACCACGCTGCCATTTTCTTCAACGACGAGGACGCCCAGTTCGAACTGGCCAAGCTGGAGCTGCATGGCGATGGCGTGCCTTCCGATGTGGCGCGCGGCAAGCATTGGCTGTCGATTCTTTCACAAAAAGGGCATGCCGGCGCCCAGGCCTTCCTTGCCGATCTTTATTGGCGCGGACTGTTCATGAAGAAGGATCAGGTGCGTGCCCTGGCGCTGATTTCAGTTGCCGTCAAGAATGCGCCTGGATCGGAACGCGTCTGGATCGAAGACATCTACCAGAACATCTATTGTGGCGCCTCCCAGGGCGTGCGCAAGGAAGTTGGCGGTATGGTCGCTGAATGGGACAGCCGCTATGGTCGGCGGCCAAAGAGCGAGCAGAACTCGCTGTTTGATTCGCTGAGCATGCGGCCGGCGCGGACTTGTTCGAATGGCGAAGCCGTTCCATTCGACTTCGGCATTTCGACCGATACCATGAAACCGTTGATGGCCGGCGATACCTCGAAGCCTGAACCGGCCACGCGCCAAGTCACGAGCCCGTCCATGGGTTTTGTCCAAGGTGGCATGATCACCGGTTCACGAAGCCGGGATGGCGGTGAGGCAACCGGTAGCATTGGCGATGAACGAGATCCAATCCGCAATGTCGGTGCCCCACAGCGCACCGATCGGAACCGCTGACACACCGATCACACCGATACATTCGCGCGCCAACCACGCCAACACGCATGTCTGGCGCAAAGGCTCGCCGAACTGGGGTCCACGTCTGCGCAAAATGCTCTGACAAGCATCTCAAAAAATGAGCGCCGTGCGAGCGAGTCGCGCGGCGCTTTTGTGTACAGCAATCAGAACGGCTGACGTATTGATAGGTTGTGCGCTTGTGCGTCTCGCCTCACAGCGTTGTTTCGAGCATCACCAGCATCGGTTCGCCGTCAATCGCTTTCGTCTTGAAGCCCATCTCGCGCTCAAGCGTAATGGTGCAGTGGTTTTCACGCGATTCGATGGCAATCAGCTTCTTCAATCCGCGTGCACGTGCCTGCGTCGTCACATACTCAAGAAGCCGACTCTCGATTCCCTTGCCCTTGTAGTCGGCATGGACGGTGAAAGCGACCTCGGCGGTCTGCATTGCCTTGTCCGCAGCCAGAACAGCTGAAGCGATGATCTCCTCGTTATCGGGCGCGAACGCCAGGAAGTCTTCCGTCTGGCGGTGGTCGATGTGGGTCATCGCCTCGATCTGCTTTTGGTTGACGTGCTGGGCGGGAGACAGAAACCGGAAGCGCAGATCGTCCTTGGTGACATGCTCTTCAAAGAACGCCGTGAGCGCGGGATCATCGCTCTCGTCGGCCGGGCGCACGGTGAAGTGGAAGCCGCTCTTGGTTTCAAGTTCCAAGGCCGGTCGGATCGTCATGACGTTCATGGGATCTACCTCTAATCTGGATGCTCATGTCGTATGCGGCTTCGCAGACCAACAATTCAGCCCTTGCGGCGCCGCACGTGCAGTTGAATAACGCCATGAGTTGCCGCAAAAAATATACGATGCTGCATAGCAGCAATAATCATTGTGCAGCGCCGTAACGCCGCACCTGAAATTTGATCGAGATCATTTGAGGCGAGGGGCGCTTGCGTGGGCGCTATCAACAGCGCAGTTCGACCCACACCGGCACGTGGTCCGATGGCTTCTCCCAGCCGCGGGTTTCGCGATCGATACCGCAGGAGATGAGCAGGTCGGCTGCCTCTGGGGAGAGCATCATGTGGTCGATGCGAATGCCGTTGTTCT
>JAXGRZ010000186.1:0-5008 GCA_040765305.1 Hyphomicrobiaceae bacterium
ATCGTGCTGTTCTACCCGGAATGCCGGTTGAGGCCTTCATTACGACCGGCAGACGCACAGCGTTGTCGTACCTGATTAAACCTCTCACGGATCATTTTTCACGCGCAATGCGAGAGGAATAGACTGATTGTGTTCGGTTGGCGCGCCTCATAGCCTTTTGAGTGGGCGCCTGCACGGTGAGGTGCGTCCGCGCTCTGGATGAAGGCGGAGGTAAGACACGTCCCTGGCGGGAAAGACCGGCAAGGTCAAGAGATGATGTGAAGATCAGCCGTGCGCGCTGGCCGCCTGCTCGATCAGATCAAGTATTTCGGTCAATGGAATGGTGAAGGCACCAGCCTCTCCAGCATCATAAGGCGTGCGCCACTGCAGATAGGCTTCTGCGAATGCGGGATCTTCGGCGGTTGGCCCGTCGCTTTCCACCAGTTCGGTGACGGCCGTGCGCAGGACATTGGCGGTCACCGGCGCATGTGGAAGCTGCGTTTGTACACCACCCTCGACGAACGCATTGGGGATATGCACGCCGGTCATCGCGATCGAGCAGATCTGTCCAAGTTCTGCGTCATCGATGACGGCCAGAATGGCGATATGGGTATCGCCGTCTTGTCGGCGACCCAAAACCCGCCACACCTGTCCCGCTTCGAACCTGATTGCCATCACGACCTCTGTCCTTGCTGTCTATGCCGCTGTCGTACTTCGAACATGCTTGGTCGGCGCGCTGGCGGGCTACGTGCCGCTGCTTATGATCCTAACGTTGCTCTGCTCTTCTTCACGTCGACGCAGCGGCATCTTGACCGTGAAGGTCTGAACCGCCTCACCATGCTGGTTGCGTGTCGTATTGCGCATGATGGCATGGGCGCGATCGGGCCGCGAGCGTGACGGGCGCAATTCGAGAATTTCAATCTCGACATGCAGCGTGTCGCCGGGTCGGGTTGGGCGTGGCCATATCAGCTCGCCGCCTGCGCCAATCGCTCCGCCTGCAAGTGGCAGCGCCTCAACGATGAGCGACATCGTCAGCGCCGCCGTATGCCAGCCACTTGCCACCAGACCCTTGAACAGAGTGTGGCGTGCTGCTTCCTCGTCGAGATGGAAGGGTTGGGGATCGTAGCGTGCGGCGAAGGCCTTGATCTCGTCGCTTGTAATGGTGTGTGTGCGGGTGATGAACCGCTGGCCGATGCTCAGGTCCTCGAAATAAAGGGGCGCTAAAGAGGCGGGTGCAGTTGCGCCATCGTGGGGCATGACGGGTGGGTCCAGGTTCCGGTTAAGATCGGCCGCCACCATAGCGTATGCGCCCGCATGCACCATACCCTGGTGCAGGAAAGGTCGTGGTTATGGCTGTGCATATTCGCAAATCAAGTTCGAGGATGCTTACTCCTTGCCGGTGTGCTCATCTGCGCCGGCCTATCGAGCGAACCATAGCGCACCCATTGTGCGCGCCGCAGCCTTCAGGTGTGTGGTGAGGCTAATCTTCATCTGAGCCATAAATATTTCCAGGTTCGGGAGATTTTGCTGCACTGCGGCCAGGAGCCTTCCGTTCACGTTACTCCGATTGTATGATGTGATATTTCCACGCCAACCTAAAATTCATTGCACGTTTGCGCAATCTTGTTTCGCAAAGCCAGAACGAAAGCTTCGACCATGACTAACCAGCCTGTCCCATCCTCACAACAGAGTGCCTCGTATCAACCCGGCTCGATCCGCATGCGGCCCACGCTTGACGCCCTCGCCCGCAATTGGGGCTGGGTGTTGGCGCGCGGCATCTTCGCAATTATCTTCGGTTTCCTGACCTTTGCATGGCCGGGGCTGACGCTGCTGACGCTGGTCATTTTCTACGGCGCATATGCGTTTGTTGACGGCATTGCCGCGCTGATTGCGGCAGTCACGAAAGGTGCTCCCGCGCCGCGCTGGTGGTTGGCGCTGGTCGGTGTGATCGGTATCGGCGCAGGTGTCGTCACGCTCTTTTATCCGGGGATCACGGGTATCATCCTGCTCTACTTCATCGCCTTCTGGGCCATTGCGATCGGTGTCTTCCAGATCATCGGTGGTATCGCCATGCGCAAGGAGATCGAGGGCGAATGGATGTTGGTGGTGAGCGGCATCATCTCGGTTGCATTCGGCTGCTTCATGATCGTCTATCCGATTGCCGGCGCATTGAGTGTGGCGTTCCTGATTGGCTCGTTTGCAATCCTTCAGGGCGTCATCTTGATTGCGTTCGCGCTGCGTCTGCGGCAGATGGCAGCGGTGAAGATCTGATCCGAAGAGTTGTGCGCAAAGGCGCAAGCCTTTGTGCACCCGGGTGCCCTGTTTGGCGTGGCAAGGTACCCGATTGCGTTTCTCACTCTGCCGCCTGGCTGTGCCCCCGGCCAGCGGACTTTCCGCGCGTGCTTTTCTTCGCGGTCTTGCCCTTGGTGGCGTTGGAGGGGGCAGCCTTGGCTGTCTTGGGGTCTGCCGCGCTGCTGCGGGCGCGCCGGCCCAGCAGCTCCTTGAGGTAGCCGCCGGTATAGCTGCGCTTGGCGGCGGCAACGTCCTCGGGCGTGCCGGCAATGACGATCTCGCCGCCGCCATCACCGCCTTCAGGGCCAAGGTCGATGATCCAGTCGGCCGTCTTGATCACTTCCAGGTTGTGCTCGATGACGACGACGGTGTTGCCGGCGTCGGCAAGCTCGTGCAGCACCTCAAGCAGCTTGGCCACATCATGGAAATGCAGTCCCGTCGTCGGCTCGTCGAGAATGTAGAGTGTGCGTCCCGTGGCGCGCCGCGACAGCTCCTTGGCCAGCTTGATGCGTTGGGCTTCGCCCCCTGACAGCGTCGTCGCCTGCTGGCCGATCTTGATGTAGCCAAGACCGACACGCGCCAGCGTTTCCAGCTTGTCGCGGATCGAGGGAACCGCCTTGAAGAAGCCAGCACCTTCCTCCACCGTCATGTCGAGAACGTCGGCAATCGACTTGTCGCGGAAGCGGACATCGAGCGTTTCGCGGTTGTAGCGCTTGCCCTTGCACTGGTCGCAGGTGACATAGACGTCGGGCAGGAAGTGCATCTCGATCTTGATGACGCCATCGCCCTGGCATGCTTCGCAGCGCCCCCCCTTGACGTTGAAGGAGAAGCGGCCGGGCGCATACCCGCGCGTCTTGGCTTCGGGCAGGCCTGCGAACCATTCGCGGATCGGCGTGAACGCGCCCGTGTAGGTGGCCGGGTTGGAGCGCGGCGTGCGCCCGATCGGCGACTGGTCGATGTCGATCACCTTGTCGAGATGCTCAAGACCGACAATCTTGTCGTGCTCGCCGGGATGTTCGCGCGCATTGTTGAGACGGCGCGCGACCGCCTTATAGACGGTATCGATGAGCAGCGTCGACTTGCCGCCGCCTGAGACGCCGGTGATGCAGGTCAACAGGCCCAGTGGAATTTCGGCGGTGACATTCTTGAGGTTGTTGGAGCGCGCGCCGACCACCGTCAGTGACTTGCCCTTGACCGGCTGGCGGCGTGTCTTGGGCACGGGGATCTGCCGTTCGCCTGACAGGTATTGCCCGGTGAGGCTGTCTTGGTCGGCCATGATGTCGTCGGGTGAGCCTTGCGCAACGATCTTGCCGCCATGAACGCCCGCACCCGGGCCAATGTCGACGACATGATCGGCGGTGAGGATTGCGTCTTCATCGTGCTCGACGACGATGACGGTATTGCCGAGGTCGCGCAGGTGGCGCAGCGTCGCCAGCAGCCGGTCGTTGTCGCGCTGATGCAACCCGATTGATGGCTCATCGAGCACATAGAGGACGCCGGTCAGCCCTGAGCCGATCTGCGAGGCAAGACGGATGCGCTGTGATTCACCGCCCGATAGAGTGCCCGATGAGCGCGACAGCGTGAGATATTCAAGCCCCACGTCGTTGAGGAACTGCAGCCGATCGGTGATCTCCTTCAAGATGCGCGTGGCGATCTCGGATTGCTGCTTGTTGAAGGCTTTGGGCAGGTCTGCGAACCACTGATTGGCTGTTTTGATCGACATGTCGGTGACTTCGCCGATATGCAGGCCGCCAACCTTCACCGCCAGCGCCTGGGGTTTGAGGCGATAGCCGTGGCACGCTTCGCACGGGTGCGAGCCTTGATAGCGGGACAGCTCATCGCGGACCCAGTCGCTTTCGGTCTCGCGCCAGCGCCGCTCGATATTGCCGATGACGCCCTCGAAGGTCTTGACCGTGTGATAGTCGCGCACGCCATCGAAGTAGGTGAACTTGATCTCTTCATCGCCCGAGCCATAAAGGATGGCGAGCTGGACGTGCTTGGGCAGCCGCTCCCAGGCGGTATCCATCTTCACCTTGTAATGGCGCGCAAGGCTTTCCAAGGTCTGCTCGTAGTAGGGCGAGGTGGCACCCGTCTTGGCCCACGGATAGACCGCGCCATCGCTGAGCGAGAGCGAACCGTCAGGCACGACGAGATCAGGTTCGAACTGCAACTCGGTGCCAAGCCCGTCGCAGGTGGGGCAGGCGCCCGCGGGAGCGTTGAATGAGAACAGGCGCGGTTCGATCTCGTCAATGGTGAAGCCGGAGACAGGGCAGGCAAAGCGCGCGGAGAAGGTGATGCGCTCATGCGTGTCGTTCTTTGACTTGTTGGCTCCCTCGGTTTCCGATTTCGGCAACGGCTTGTCGGCAAATTCCGCATAGGCCAGACCGTCGGAAAGGTTGAGTGCCGTTTCGAAGCTGTCGGCAAGCCGTGTTGCGATATCCTTCTTCACGACGATACGATCAACGACGACATCGACGTCGTGCTTGAACTTCTTGTCGAGCTTGGGGGCGTCGGGAATCTCGTAGAAGGCGCCGTCGATCTTGACGCGCTGGAAACCCTTCTTTTGCAGCTCGGCGAGTTCCTTGCGGAATTCGCCTTTTCTCCCGCGTGCGATCGGGGCGAGCAGGTAAAGCCGCGTGCCGTCCTCGTTGGCCAAAACCCGATCAACCATCTGTGATACGGTCTGACTCTCGATCGGCAGGCCGGTGGCGGGCGAATAGGGCACGCCAACGCGCGC
>JAXGRZ010000187.1:0-4996 GCA_040765305.1 Hyphomicrobiaceae bacterium
AGAGCATGTTGAGCTGAAGTGTGTAGCGGTAGAGCCGTGAACAACAAGGCTCAAGACGAAAGGCCGCGTGTCGAGGCTCCCGCGCGTGTTTCCGCGCGCCCCCGCGATCAATTGCGCATCACCTCAACTTGAATTGATTGCCCGTTGGTAACATCGAACGATTGCCGGAAGACGCGGCCTTGTGACTTGGCGACCGCGAGATACTGGCCTGGCGCCAGGATATGGGTCGGCAGCGCACCGACACTCGATTTGACCGTCTGTCCGTCTGAAGTTAGCACGGTCCATTCCGTGTCGGGCAGCGCCTCGCCGCCCTGCCGCGTGACGAGTTTGAGTGTCACGCGCCCTGCCTTGTATGAAATAGCCGCTTCAGTGAGCTTTCCAGCTTCGACAGTCACATCGGACTCAACGCTTGCATTGGCGTCGCCCAGCGTCGAAGCAATATGATAAATTCCTGAATTAAGGCGTATGACGATCCCCGGTCGCGCACCGCTAAGTACGATGCGACGGTCGCCGCTCTGGTCGCGTTCGTCGGTGAGAATATCGTAAGACGTTTTCATCCCCTCCATGACGCCCGCCACCGGGTTCAATCGCACACGCAAACCGCCCGCATTAAGAACGAACGATTCGCTCGCCTCGACACCCTCCGCGATGGTAATTTTCCGCGTCAGGTTGGCTCGTCCAAATGCGACGTTCACAAAATAATTGCCGGGCTTCAGCGTCAGAACAGGAGAGGCTGAATTGAATGTGGAGATCAACTTACCTACCGATTGGGTTTCGCTGATTTCTTCGAATACGCGCCAGGTGAGATCCTGCTCGATGCGTTGACCGTCGGCCGTCAATAGCGCGATCAGCCGGACTTTCGGCACACCGCTCGGCACGGTTGGTGTCGCAGACTTCTTCTTGAGGACCGTTGTGCCGCCAGATCCGTCCAGCGCCCCTTGAGCGGGCTGGCGTGCCGCTCCAGGTTCTGATGGTGATGGAACCTTGACGTCGAGGTCGGTCGACCAGGCATCACCTGACTGTGCATGAAGGTGCTGGGGGCCACAACCGGGCAGAGGCGCGAGCAACCAAACGAACACCGTTGCAACCAAATAGGCCGCATGCAAAGCAGTTTTCTGAAGCCTTATTGCAGCGCCCGCCATCACCCCTTTCATGCCTCCATTTTTCTCGTCCGCAGTGAACATACGCGCAATTTTTCCTGCAGTCGAAAAATTGCGCTGCAATCCCCTGCAAAGAAAACAAAGGCTCACAATTGCTCCTTAAAATCGATTGCCCAGACAGCAATCGGCCAACTGTGACGAGATGATGATGACGGTCGCGACTCTGGCGAACGCGCGGGTTTATTTCACAAACGGTTTGACGCGCGTGATCTGTCCCGCCGCCGCCGTCACCGCGACATTTCGAACGGCCCGAGCGGCCTGGCAGTGCAGCGCATATTGTCCAGGAGCAACAACGCGGCTGGGGCGGATTTCGACCGTTCGCCAGATCACATCGCCCTGTTCGCTCTTCATCTCGCATACGGCGCCAAGTGGTGTGCCATCGTTGCCGCTCATGTCGAGGCTGATTTCGGCCGTCAACAGATCGATATGCAGCCGCTGTGCTTTTTCGCCACCGAGTTTGATGTCACGCCAGGCCACCGCATCGTTGAGCCCGTGACGCAGGGTGACGCGATAGCGTCCCGGCGCCAGTTGGATGGGGCGCCCCAATGAGACGAGCCGTGCTTCGGCGGGCCGTCCGCCAGCTCCATTGTCCAGCGACTTGATGTCCAGCGTCAGCGGTTCGCGCCCTGCGGGTGCACCGTTGAGTGTTGCGTCCACGTTCAGGCCGATCAGGCCCAGCTTGAAGTTTTCACGCGTCACTTCGCCCGAACGCACGGTAATGAGGCGGCGCACTTCGTCTCCCCCGGTTGCAGCCGTGACGTAGTAGGTTCCGGTCGAAAGCACGAAAGAGGGGGTCGCATTCGCAGTCCGCGTCAATTCACGCCGCCCGCCAGGACGATCGGGATCGTCAACCTCGATGCGATAGACGACATCGTCGAGCCCCTGAGGTGTCGTGGAAAGCTCAAGCCGCCCTGCCTCCAAAGGCAAGGCCAGATTGAGGGCCTGCCCGGCAACAACGCTGGTCTTTGCCACCGCCCGCGCCAGGCCATATTCGGCAACGGCCTTGTAGTCGCCCGGCGGCAGCAAGGCTTCGATGGCCTTGCCGCGCGCGATCCACAGCGGCGCCGAAGCGTCAGCGCCGGTTGGCTTGTCGATGGGTTTGTCTGCCGCCGCGGTATTGAGCTTTTCCAAAAAGATCAGGGGCTCTTCCGCATCGCTCGCCAATCGCTCAGCGCCGGTGTCGAAGCGAACGATACCTGCATCGAGCACAACATCGACGACGGTGTCCCCCTGCTTGGCAATGTCGACATTGCGTTGGACTGACATGCGCCCGCTCGTCACCTCCACGCGTACCGGACCGGCGGGTAGCGGCACTGTCACAGAAGCTGACACCGCTTCGTGCAGAACGTTTTTCCCGTCGGCAGACGTCACGCGCCACGATAATGGCATGGAAACAACCGTGCCGCCGGCAATCAGGCGAGCGCTGGCGACCAGTCGCGCCGGACCTTTCTCGGCCGGCTTCGGTGTCGGCACCGCAGGACCTTCAGATTGCTTTGCCGCCGCCGAATGTCCAGGCCCGATCGTGTTGGTCAAATTGGCCACCTCGCTAAGTGCAGTCATCACGGCATCTGGATCGTCTGCGTCGTAGGCCCGTCCGCCCGTTACTTTGGCAACACAACCAATCGCCTCGACCTCTGCTGCCTCCATGTCCATCGAGATGGTGGAGATGCGTAGGTTTGGTTTGGCGGCGTGCAACTGCTCAGTGACGCTGCACGGGTCCTCACCACAATTGTCGAGACCATCATGGAAGACCACGATCGAACCGGCTTCATGCTCGCCGATCGCGTCAGCAGCCGCTTTCAGGCCTGCACTGAGCGGACCCTTGCCGCGCGGATTGAACTTCACCAGCGGCGCCACGATATTGTCGGCGCTGCCCTCACCTGGCGCCACGCCGACCCCGGCCGCGCGGCAGCCCGGGCCGAAGGTGGCGAGGCCAAGACGGTGCGACCCGGTCAAACGCGGCAGAACAGCTGCCAGCGCTTCGCGTGCGGCGGCAAGCTTGCTCTTGCCCTCGGCGCCAAGACCGCCCCACATCGACCCCGAGCCGTCCATCAAAACCACCAGCGCCTGACGGGTGTCCTGCGCTGGGGCCGGTTGAGTCGTCTGAGCCGAGCCGGTTTGCGCAACACTCAACCCCAAGATCAGCGTGCAAACAGCGCTAAGCACAAACCTGGTCATGCTTGGGAAGCGACAGTCATATCGAGCGATTGCGGGCATGTGGTCCTCATGATTGCGGGAAAGTCGGTCCGGGAGGCGTGGTTGATGTGTGGTCCGGGCCGGCCAAGCCAACTCCTCGCATTGTAACAGAAGCAGATTTGCGATAGCGAGAGGTCATGGCCTTGGGGTCCGGATCCTAAGGCCAATTGTGAGCCGGCAGCAAATCGACGGGAAAAGCGTGATGAACGAGACGACCCTGGCCCTCCTTAAAGCGCGCCGTTCGGTCAAGCCCGACTTGATGAGCGCGCCGGGTCCGACGGCCAGCGAGCTTGACGAAATCCTGACGATCGCCGCGCGCGTTCCCGATCACAAGAAGCTCGCGCCCTGGCGGTTCATCGTTTTCGAGGGCGATGCACGCGCGCACTTCGGTGAAAAGATTGCGCAGGCCTGCAAGGCGGAGGACACCATGGAGCCCTCCGAAGTTCGGCTCAAGACGGAGCGGGAGCGCTTCATGCGCGCGCCTGTGGTTGTCGCCGTCATATCGCACATCACGCCAAAACCAGGTGCGCCGGAGTGGGAGCAGATTTTGTCGGCTGGTGCCAGCACCATGAACCTGTGCGTGGCCGCCAACGCAATGGGCTATGCAACCTGCTGGTTGACCGAGTGGATCGCCTACAGTCCCGCCATCCAAGCAGCGCTGGGCCTAGGCGAGGGTGAGCGTGTGGTTGGCTTTGTCTACATCGGTACGGCTTCCTTCAAACCCGAAGAGCGTCCGCGCCCCGCACTTGAGGATGTGGTGACGCGCTGGACCGGCTGATCGGCATCGCGTCGCCGCAGCGCGCTGTTACGCCTTAACCGTACATTCACCATGAACATCTAGCCTGTTGCCAGTGCTGCAGGGTCGGCGCGTGCATGTGCATGCCGATGTTCCCGCGCGCGCTCCAAATCGTGTCTTGCGTCCCAGTCGAGTTGCCCTGTGGAGCAGAACCGTTGAGTGCTGTCGAAATACCCCAGCTTTTGTTGATTGTTCTCCTGTCCGCATTCAATCGAGGAGAAGGCGCCGATACGACCGCTCGCATGAGCCTTGCGGTACGCCACGTCGCCCGCAGCGCCGACACCAATCCTTATCGTTTCGCCCCAGAACCGTTCTTCGATGCGCTCTATGGTTTGCGTTCTGACAAGCGTTTTGCGCCCTTCGCGCAGCGTGTCTTCAAGACGATGTCAGGGCAGGCCTATGTCCCTGCGCGAGGCGATGTTGCCACGATCCTCGCATTGCGCGCCGACTTGATGATCGCCCGCCATGTCACCGAGAGCTATGCGCGCGCCAATGCAAGTGCCCTGCGCCGGTCGCTTGGCCGTGATGTGAGCCTCGCCGACATCTATCTTGCCCATCGCGTCGGCTTGCGTTTTGCAACTGAGGTTCTGGACCACGCACGCCGAACGCCGCACGCATTGGCCGCTCTGGTCATGCCTGATCTCGATGAGTTGGCACCTGACCTCGTCTTTGCCGATGATCGTGCACTCAGTTTTCGGGAAATCTTGACCAAAATCGAACAGGGCCTGGCTGATGCGTGCCGCGATCACGGCTCCAGCCTGGCGCAATGCAGGCAAGCGATAACACCCGCCAGATTGATCGCGCGTGCCTCGCCCATTGAGCCCAAGGTGAGAAAGGCTGATCG
>JAXGRZ010000188.1:0-4963 GCA_040765305.1 Hyphomicrobiaceae bacterium
CGCAAACGCCTGTTTCTAATCACCCTGACAATCTTTACGGTGGGGTCGTTAGCCTCGGCCCTGTCAACCTCGGCCCTGGCCTTGAACCTGGCCCGAATGGTTCAAGGAATTGGGGGCGCGGGGATGATGAGCCTGTCGATGACCATCGTTGCCGCCCGTGCCTATGGGCTCGATGTGCTTGATGGCGTCTATAATGATTTCAAGGACGAGGCTGGATTTCGCGCCGAGGCAGAACATGGTCGCACGCTCGGCATGGACGGCAAGACGCTCATTCATCCCAGCCAGGTCGCCATCGCCAACGAGACCTTCTCGCCCTCGGATGCCGAGGTCGCCTGGTCGCGCAAGATCATCGCCGAGTTCGCCAAGCCCGAGCATGAAAAACTGGGCGTCATTACCGTTGAAGGAAAGATGGTCGAGCGCCTGCACATGGTGATGGCGCAAAGAACGGTGGCGATTGCCGAGGCCATCAAGGAACTGGAGAAGGCTTGAGGCACGGGCCTTCAGGCGTTTGCAGAAAAATGAAGTCGCGACGGGGAACACACAGTCGATGAAGCTCACCAAAACCAATCCGGGTAATTACTTTGAGAACTTCAAGTTCGGCCAGATCCTCAAGCATGCAACGCCGCGCACGGTGACGGTGGGCGATGGTGCGCTGTACATGAGCCTTTATGGGCCGCGCTTTGCGGTGCAGTCCTCCGATGCCTTCGCCAAGGACATCGGCTATCCGCAAGCACCGCTCGATGATCTGCTCGCCTTCCATGTCGTGTTCGGCAAGACGGTGCCGGACATTTCGCTCAACGCGATTGCCAATCTTGGCTATGCCGATGGTCGCTTCCTGCAGCCTGTCTATCCCGGTGATACGATCTCCACGACGTCTGAAGTGATTGGCTTAAAGGAGAACTCCAACGGCGAGACGGGCACCGTTTATGTGCGCTCGGACGGGCGCAACCAGCACGGTGATGTGGTGATTGAATACACGCGCTGGGTGATGGTGAGGAAGCGCGACACATCCGCTGCCGCGCCGCAAGCCATCGTGCCCGACCTGCCCGATCGCGTCGCGCCCGAGAGCCTTGGCCAGGCGGTGCCGCCGCTCAATATTTCACGCTATGATTTCGACCTCGCCGGTGCCCCGTTCCGCTGGGGTGATTACGAGGTCGGCGAGAAGATCGACCACGTCGACGGCATGACGCTGGAGGAGGCCGAGCACCAGCTCGCCACGCGCCTTTACCAGAACACCGCCAAGGTGCACTTCAACCAGCATACCGAATCGAAAGGCCGGTTCGGCAAGCGCATCGTTTATGGTGGCGTCGTCATCTCGCTGGCCCGGGCGCTGTCGTTCAACGGGCTTGGCAACGCATTCCATGTCGCCGCCATCAACGCCGGCCGCCACGTCGCGCCGTGCTTTGCCGGCGACACGGTCTATGCCTGGTCGGAAATCCTGGAGAAGGCGGAGATTCCGGGCCGTACCGATGTCGGGGCGCTGCGCACCCGGCTTGTGGCGGTGAAGAACGAGAATTGTCAGCAGTTGCCCTACAAGACCGCCGATGGAAAATATGCCCAGTCCGTGATCCTCGATCTCGATTTGTGGGTGCTGTTGCCCCGCTGAGGTTGCGCCTTTCGACAGTCCTCTACTCGCTTGAAGCGCTGGCAAGCGCCCATGCGCGAATGAGGCCCATCAGCAACTTTCAAATTTGTCGCGAATGTTCTGCTTTGTGGCGAAAGGTCAACAAACCCGCACGAATCATATTTCTTATTCAGCGTTCTGAGATGAAGGTTGTGCAAGCTTCAGTGTGGCGAGAGCCGAGCCTTCGTTAAGATTTACTGCCTGTAATCTTTTGGCCAAGAACACAGAAGGTGCGGCCCAGGCCGCGAGATCGTCGAGTGACAAAGCGGATCGCCATCATCGGTGCTGGTCTGGCAGGCCTTGCATGTGCGCGGGTTCTACGGCGTTCTGGCGCTTATGTGGAGATCTTCGAGCAGGATCGAATCATTGGTGGGCGTATGGCCACCACCCGCGTTGGAATCGTGCCTTACGACCATGGCGCCCAATACGTGACGGCGCGATCGGATCAATTTCGCGCTTTCATCGACGAGCTGTGCAGCTCGGGCTATGCGGCTCGCTGGAAACCAACAACATCGCAAGGCAAAGGGGGCGGCCAAATGCAGCCGTGGTATGTCGGCACGCCTGGCATGTCCTCCATTGTCCGCCCCCTGGCCGAAAGCGTTCGCATCCACACCAACCGCCGCGTTCATACGCTCAGCCGAACCGACAAGGCTTGGCAGATCTGGTTCGATGACGAAACCGCTGTCGGACCGTTTGCTGCTGTCGCAGTTGCTGTTCCCGCACCGCAGGCGCAATTGCTGCTGGGTCAGGCGCAGGAGATATCGAATGCGCTCCAGCGGGTGCGCATGTCGCCCTGCTGGTCGCTGATGGTTCGTCTTGATCAGTGCATTCTGCCCAGTCAGGACGTTTATTCCGATATGTCAGATGTTATTCGCTGGATCGCCCGCAACAACGACAAGCCCGGGCGCATAAAAAAGGGTGATGCAATCGTTGTGCACGCATCGCCCCAATGGAGCCGCGCAACCGAGGATGCTGAGCCCGAAGTCGTGGCGGAGGAATTGTGGTCGGAGGTCTGCCATTTGCTGGCATTACCGCCGGTCAGGCCCTCGCAAATGACGGCACATCTCTGGCGACATGGCCTCGTCGAGCAGTCGCTGGGTGAGACCTACATCTATTCCAGCCAGTTGAATGTCGGTGTTGCCGGCGACTGGTGTCTGGGTCGCCTGTCCGAGCACGCGTTTGAGAGCGGTTCCGCGCTGGGCCGCGCGATTATCGCCTCCCTTGACTGAGCGCGCGAAAAAGCTGACGCTGCTGGCCAAAGCATTTTCCGATCACAGCATGTTTGGCCGAAGTGCGTAGCGGTTCGGTGTAAAAAACATGTGTCTAATCAATAATCTAGAGAATTTTCCGACGAAGTGGACACCGGTTCGTCGAAGAAAATGCGACCAAACAAGGCTCTAGCACTGCTGTTTTTCAAGCCTATGGGCTCAATTGGCACCGCAGCCGGGTTGCTCGAACCCTGGCAACCGGTGGGCTCCTATGTCATTCGACGAATTGCCGCGCTGCAGCAAGCGCGCTAAAAGGCGCGTCATCACACCCGACGAGGACACATCATGGCTGAAGCCAAATCCCTGCGTGGGGCCCGGCCCGAGCGCCCGTTGTCACCCCATCTCCAGGTCTACGCATCTCCCATCAACATGGTGATGTCGATCCTGCATCGCATCACCGGCGCGGCGCTCTACTTCGGATCGCTGCTGTTGGCATGGTGGCTGGTGGCGGCTGCCACGGGACCCGACTACTTCGACTTCGTCAATTCGCTGTTTAGCAGCTTGATCGGCCGGGTCGTGTTGTTCGGATACACCTGGGCGCTGATGCTCCACATGATCGGCGGCATTCGCCATTTCATCTGGGATACAGGCCGTGGTTACGAGCTGAAGACCATCGACCGGCTTTGCTGGAGCTCAGCAGTGGCCTCGGTCGTGCTGACGGCGTTGATCTGGCTTGCCGTCTTGGTCTTGGGCTAAGGGAGGAGCGGATATGAACATGCGAACCCCGTTGAAGCGCGCACGGGCCTTGGGCTCAGCCAAGGAAGGCGCCGACCACTTCTGGAAGCTGCGCGTCACCGCGTTCGCCAATCTCATTTTGATGGTGTTTCTGGTCTGGCTGGTCGTATCGCTCGTGGGCGCCGATTACGCGACGGTGAAGGCGCGGCTGGCTCATCCCGTGAACGCCATTGGTCTTGGTCTATTGGCGATTTCCGGCGCTGTTCACATGCGCCTTGGCATGCAGGTGATCATTGAAGATTACGTGCACGGTGAATTCGGCAAGGTGGTCCTGCTGATGCTCAACACCTTCTTTGTTATTGTGATCGGCGCGGCATGCCTGTTCGCCGTGGCGAAGCTCAGCTTTGGAGCATGATGGCGATGGCGACGATCAAGAAGGGCGCCGGACCGGCGATCAACGGCAAGGCGTACCCCGTTACCTATCACAGCTATGACGTCATCGTGGTCGGTGCCGGCGGCGCTGGCTTGCGCGCCACGCTGGGGTGTGCCGAGGCGGGCCTCAAGACGGCCTGCGTGACGAAGGTCTTCCCGACCCGCTCGCATACGGTTGCGGCCCAGGGCGGCATTGCCGCTTCGCTCGGCAACATGGGTCCAGACAACTGGCGCTGGCACATGTACGACACCGTCAAGGGATCGGACTGGCTCGGCGATCAGGATTCGATTGAGTACCTGTGCCGGCACGCGCCCGATGCCGTCTATGAGCTGGAGCACTATGGGGTGCCCTTCTCGCGCACCCAGGATGGGCGGATCTATCAGCGCCCGTTCGGCGGCATGACAACCGAGTTCGGCGAAGGCCCGCCCGCACAGCGCACCTGTGCGGCAGCCGACCGGACCGGCCACGCCATGCTGCACACGCTTTACGGCCAGTCGCTGCGCCACTCCGCCGAGTTCTTCATCGAATATTTCGCCATCGATTTGATGATGGACCAGGACGGCACCTGCCGCGGCGTCGTTGCCCTGTGTCTTGATGACGGCACGATCCATGCGTTCCAGGCCAAGCGCACGATTCTCGCCACCGGCGGTTATGGTCGCGCCTACTTCTCGTGCACTTCAGCGCATACCTGCACCGGCGACGGCAACGCCATGGTGCTCCGCGCCGGGCTGCCGTTGCAGGACATGGAATTCGTGCAGTTCCACCCCACCGGCATCTACGGCTCGGGCTGCCTCATCACCGAGGGCTCGCGCGGCGAGGGCGGCTATCTCACCAATTCCGAGGGCGAGCGCTTCATGGAGCGCTATGCCCCCTCGGCCAAGGACCTTGCCTCCCGCGACGTGGTTTCGCGATCCATGACCATGGAGATCCGCGAAGGCCGCGGTGTGGGCAAGAACAAGGACC
>JAXGRZ010000189.1:0-4810 GCA_040765305.1 Hyphomicrobiaceae bacterium
ACGAAGTGGCCACCGGTTCGTCGAAGGAAATGCGACCAAACAAGACGCGAGAGCGCTGATCCGAGTCCATCGGATCGGAATGCGCTCTAGGCACGCAGTGATCGCTCGCCACGTATCCCGCGCACCGACGAATCCCGCTCGCCTAAGCTACGTAGGAGTTCCTATTTTGTTCTTGCCTTGGGCAAGCATGCGGTTTAGGCTCCTACAACTTGGTTCGGCGTGTGGCCGTTACAGGAAGCAGGGCGGGGCGGTTGCGGCATGTATGGGCAGATCTCGACACTGGCGTTTGTTGGCATCGAGGCTAGGCAAGTCGAGGTGCAGGTCAGGATCACCCCTGGTCAGCCCATGTTTGCAATCGTCGGCCTGCCCGATAAGGCGGTGGCCGAGAGCCGTGAGCGGGTGAGGAATGCGCTGCACGCCGTTGGGCTCGGGCTTCCTTATAAGCACCTCACAGTCAATCTCGCCCCGGCTGACTTGCCCAAGGAAGGCAGTCATTTTGATTTGCCCATAGCGCTTGCCTTGATGTGCGCGATGGGGGCCATCGCGCCGGATGCGATCCAGGGGTTTGCCGCAATTGGCGAACTGGCGCTGGATGGCTCTATTCGCGGCGTGCCTGGCGCTCTTCCCGCCGCGATCGGCGCTAACGCCATGAAAAAAGGGCTGATCTGCCCTGCCGACGTCGGCTCCGAAGCGGCCTGGGCGGGCGAAGACATGGATGTCCTGGCCGCCCCGCATCTCCTGTCGCTCGTCAATCACTTCAAGGGCCTGCAAACGCTATCGCGGCCGCAGCCCAATGTTGAAGAACCCGCAGGTCATTTGCCGGACCTCAAAGACATCAAAGGCCAGGAGAGTGCCAAGCGTGCGCTTGAGATCGCCGCGGCAGGTGGCCATAACCTGTTGATGATCGGTCCGCCTGGTTCTGGCAAGTCGATGCTGGCCGCCCGCCTGCCATCCATCCTTCCGCCGCTTTCGCCTGAGGAAATGCTTGATGTCTCCATGGTGCATTCGCTGGCTGGTGAGCTGTCCGGCGGAAAACTCATAAGCGCGCGTCCGTTCCGTGCGCCGCATCATTCAGCCAGCATGGCGGCGCTGGTTGGTGGCGGATCTCGGCCACGGCCGGGCGAGGTATCACTGGCGCATCTCGGCGTTTTGTTTCTCGACGAACTGCCCGAGTTTTCACCGCAGGTCCTCGATGGATTGCGTCAGCCGCTTGAGGCCGGCGAGACGGTCATTGCGCGCGCCAACCACCGCATCACCTATCCCTCGCGCATCCAGTTGATTGCGGCCATGAACCCCTGCCGCTGCGGCGGTGGCAAGCCGGGGCAGTCTTGCAAGCGTGGACCCAGGTGCGCGGAGGATTATCAGGCTCGCGTCTCAGGTCCGCTGCTCGACCGTATAGATCTGCAGATCGAGGTGCCAGCCGTCTCTGCCGCTGATCTGGTATTGCCGCCCCCGCGCGAAGGGAGTGCCGAGGTACGTGCACGGGTGACAGCCGCGCGCCAGCGCCAGCGTGAGCGTTTTGAGGCACTCGGCGTTGCCAGCAATAAAGTTCGCACCAATGCAGATTGCTCCGGCAGGCTGCTCGAAGAAATCGCGATGCCAGATGAAGAAGGCGTGGCACTGTTGCGCCAGGCGGCAGAGGCGCTGGGACTTTCTGCGCGTGGTTTCCACCGCACGTTGAAAGTCGCACGCACTCTGGCTGATCTGGATGGCGCCGACGGTGTCGGCCGCATCCAGATCGCCGAAGCGCTGAGCTATCGCGGCGAAACGTTGCGACAACGGCAGGCGGCATAATCGCCATCAAAGAAATAAGGGCCGGACACCCAATCGCTTGAGAAAGGTATCCGACCCCGATTTTACCGATTAATTGAACGCGCTTTACAGCATGTTCAGCCGAAGTGTACGCGGTTCGGCGTGAAGAACATGCTCAAAATAAAAGAAAATAGATCGCGTTCACTCTTCGCGGACTCGTGTACGCAATCCAGGCTTTTGTTTTGGATCCAAGCTTTTCAAACTCAACCGCTGTTACTTCGGCTGAACCTGTTTTAGCTAAGCGCCGGCAAACCTTTTTGTATCAACGCAGCCTCGACCGTGTTCTTCAGCAAACAAGCGATCGTCATCGGCCCAACGCCCCCCGGCACCGGCGTAATCGCACCTGCAACTGCCGAGCAACTCGCAAATTCGCAGTCACCCACCAGCTTCGTCTTGCCATCATCTTTCGGCACACGGTTGATGCCAACGTCAATCACCGTGGCGCCCGGTTTAATCCAGTCGCCTTTGACAAATTCGGGAATTCCGACAGCCGCAACAACAAGGTCGGCTTTACGTACGACCCCTGGCAAATCCTTGGTGCGGGAATGGCAGATTGTAACCGTGCAGCTTTGTGCAAGCAGCAGCGAGGCCATCGGTTTACCCACGATATTCGACCGTCCGATAACCACCGCATCGAGGCCCGATAAATTCTCGTGCACGGTCTTGGCGAGGATCAGCGAACCCGTAGGTGTGCATGGTACGAGTGAGCGTGCGCCAATCCACAGCCGGCCAACGTTGACAGGGTGGAAGCCATCCACGTCCTTGTCCGGGTCGATCGTATTGAGGACCCTCTCGGAATTGATGTGTTTGGGCAGCGGTAACTGCACCAGAATGCCGTGCACAGCAGGATCTTTGTTGAGCTTGTCCACCAGTGCCAGCAGGTCGGCTTCGCTCGTTTCCGCGGACAACTTGTGTTCAAACGACTCCATGCCCGTTTCGACCGTCTGCGCAGCCTTGTTTTTCACATAAACCTTTGAGGCCGGGTCTTCACCAACGAGCACAACGGCCAAGCCTGGCGTAAAACCGTGCTCGGCCTTGAGGCGGGCAACGTCGCGCGCCACCTCTTGGCGAACATTGGCGGCAATCGCCTTTCCATCAATCAGCTTGGCATCCGACATGGGTCCTGTTCCTCCTGAACGTTTCTTCTGGTTGGGTTGCAGTCGTTCCTGTGGCTTTGCGTGTGCCCGCCGTGTTTTCGACCGGCTCGCTCAACTCATTGCGGTTTTGTGCAGGGCCGGTTCTGCCCGCGCCGGTTCGTGTTTGGTGTCTTTTATCAATGTTTTTGGGTCTCGACCCTGAGCTTTGCAGCGACCTCGCGCGCCAGGTTTTCGGGTTCACCGCGAATGGCAAGCGATTTAATTCGAGATTTGCCGCCGGCGACTAGAGCAACGCTGGACTTCGGTACGCCAAGCCATTTGGCGACGAGCGCCGACACCGCCGCGTTCGCCGCGCCATCAGCGGGTATAGCGCGCACACGTGCCTTGATCGCCGCACCCTCCGCAGTCGTCTCGATACCCTCGATGCTGTCGCGCGATGCTTTCGGTGTGAGCCTCACGCGTACCAGAAGGCCATCGGCTACGGGTTTCCATGGCACGTCTTCAGCCACGATCATGCCGTCCCCATCAGATGAACGCTTTCATCAGGTTGACGAGTACTACGCCTTTTATGAACTCCAGCGCGATCAGCAGGATGATCGGTGAAATATCTATCCCACCCAGGTCAGGCAGCATGGCTCGAATGGGCCGCAATGCCGGTTCCGTGACGGTCTGCAGGAAATTCCAGATCGCGCGGGCGAACTGGTTATAGGGGTTGACGATGCCGAAAGCGAAAAGCCAACTAATGACAACGCTGGCGAGGATCAGAAACTCATACATGCTGATGAGCTGGCTGATGAAGAGAATAAGTTCGATCATGGGTCCTCTGGTGCGAGCGGTGGCCGCACACGTGTTACCCATTCATGCGCCCCGCGGCAAGGGCTGGCGCATCGCGATAGCCCGAATTCCGGTCAGATTTAGATTGAATTCGATATCTGAGGAATGCTGGCCCTGGACATTGTCAGCATCAACCGCCCTGGCGCAGCCTCCCCAAAACCGCAAGGCCCGCATACCCGTCCGCAGGCTTCAGCCCGACCGACTTTTGGAAAGCCGCCACCGCACGCATGGTATCGCGGCCAACCCGCCCGTCAGTGCCGCCAGTATCGAAGCCGCGTGCTGTGAGCAGCCGCTGAACTTCCTGTATTTCCGGCAGCGTCAAGGCGCGCTCGCCACCGCGAAACTGTTGAATGAACGGGCCCTTTCCGGCAATGCGGTCTCCCAGGTGGACAATCGCCAGGGCATAGGAACTTGCAGGGTTGTAGGACCGGACAGCATAGAAATTCTGGGTAAGCAGAAATGCGGGGCCTCCCGCATCTGGCTGCCAAAGCCGTGCCGTGGCGTCCCGTCGCGGGAAAGAGCGGCCGTCCGCGCGCTTCACGCCCCTGTCAGCCCAGGATGCAATCGACAGTTTTCCTTTCGCCGCCGCGCCAGGCGGCACGCGGACTTCATAGCCCCACGGCAGGCCCCTTACGTAACGGCCACGCCGCTGAATGAAACGTGCCGTTCCCGCCAGCGCGTCATCGGGCGGGCCGAACGGCGAAATACGACGGTCCTTGTTGTAATCGACGCCCATGTTCAGCCACACCTCAGGCATCCACTGCGTGTGCCCCATGGCGCCAGCCCATGATCCAATCATCTCGTCAGGCTTGGCCCAGCCTCGCTGAATGATGACAAGTGCGTTGAGAAGTTCCTTCTCCCAATATGTCCTGCGCCGGGGCTCGCCCCACGCGAGCGCTGCCAGCGCCGGGATGACCGGGCGCATGTGTTTGGGATTGAGGACCACCTCGCCAAAGGCCGATTCCATGCCCCACAGGCCCAGCATCGTATGATCGTCAACGCCGTAATCGCGTTCAATTCGGCGCAGCAAGTCGCCGTATTCGCGCGCTCTCTCCTTCCCAATCCCA
>JAXGRZ010000019.1:0-20867 GCA_040765305.1 Hyphomicrobiaceae bacterium
CAAGGCGTAGCCCTGTTTTTGGACCGTTTGAGGTAGGCGGGAGCTTGAAACGCGCTGCCCAGGAAGCGCAGATAACGTCTGGTCGAAGCGGTCCAGAGCATTGAAATAGATAAACTATATAGATTTCCCCATAGACATCATCGATGCCAAGGCGGGCGGAACGATCTGCGCAACGCGGGTCTGCAACGTGTGTATACAGATGTCCTAAGCCGCTTACAACGACGCGAAAATTTGAAAGCTTTTCTGAACAGAGTGTAGTGAGGTTCGGGCGTAAATTGCCTCCTGTAAGCATTTTGCATCACTTTTGAATTTGGAGATATCATGAATTACGACACAAAAGGCTATTCCGAAAATTTTGTTGAACCAAATCGTGCTGATTTCATTTGGAGTTCCGCCGACGAAAGCCGCAAGATTTTGGTCGCGCAAGCGCTTCAGGTGTTATATCGGCAGCGCCGCATAGCCGAGAGATTGGCGGCGTTCGAACGAGAGGTGCAGGAGCGGGCCGCGCGGGGTATGGATGAGGGTTTCGCGTAGCCGGCAAGGTCTGGCTGCGCGATTGCCCCTTCCACGCTGTGCGCAATACACTGATGACCATGTTTGTGCCAACTTGAACGGCGGGTTTCGACCCGCCGTCTTTATCTTTTCCATCGTTTGGGAAGGCAAGCTGATTTGCCAGCAAGTGTGGCGTCATGGCGTGTTGGCGCGTGCTATTCCTGGGGCATGCAAAGAGATTCGATTCGCATTATCGGCATTGATCCTGGCTTGCGGCGCACCGGCTGGGGCGTCATTGAGTCCGATGGGGTGCGCCTTGGCTATGTTGCAAGCGGCCATTTGGCGACCACCAACGATGAAACACTGGCCTATCGGTTGCGTGAGCTGTTTGAGGGGATTTCGGGCGTCATCGGTACCTGGCAGCCACGTGAGGCGGCAGTC
This sequence comes from Hyphomicrobiaceae bacterium, assembly GCA_040765305.1. GTDB lineage: Bacteria > Pseudomonadota > Alphaproteobacteria > Rhizobiales > Hyphomicrobiaceae > JAEUMD01. The sequence goes on from JAXGRZ010000019.1 coordinate 934, forward strand.
GAAGAAACCTTCGTCAACGAGAATGCGCGCGCGACGTTGAAGCTGGGCCAGGCACGTGGCATGGCGCTACTGGCGCCGGCCATGCGGGGTTTGCGGGTCGCCGAATATCCCCCAAACCTCGTCAAGAAGACGGTGGTCGGTGCGGGCCATGCCGACAAACGCCAGATCCAGGCGATGATCGGGTTTCTGCTGCCGAAAGCGAAATTTGGATCTGCGGACGAAGCCGATGCACTGGCCATTGCTATCTGCCATGCCAGCCATCGCGGTGCGCAATCACTGGCGGCGAAGGCCTTGGCGAAAGCACGGTGATGATGGTCAACGGGTCGGGCAAGATGAAGCAGGCCAGTGTAAAGAGTTTGGCGTGAGTGCCGTCTTGGAAAATCACGATCCGGCGAACGTGCTCATCGGGGTGAACATCGATCCGGCTCGGAATTCCTCTGAGACGCAAGTTGTTCACCTGTCGCGTCGCGACATCCCGTCCGGGGAGCGAAAAGTGAAGGGGAGAGTGGCGATGAACTCGGGGATGAGCTCGGGGCTGACACGATGATCGGCAAATTGCGCGGCAAGGTTGATGCGATCGGGGAGAGCCATCTGATCCTCGATGTGAACGGTGTTGGCTATGAGGTGCAGGCCTCGGCGCGCACGCTGCGCAATCTCAAGCTTGGCGACGATGTCTCGCTCACCATCGACACACACGTACGCGAAGACGCGATCCGCCTTTATGGATTTTCCAGCGAGGTCGAGCGCAATTGGTTCCGCACATTGCAGAACGTGCAGGGCGTTGGCGCCAAGGTGGCGCTGGCGGTGCTCGGCGTGCTCTCGACGCAGGATCTGGCCAATGCGGTGGCACTCGGCAACTGGGCGGCGGTGGAGCAGGCCCCGGGTGTCGGCAAGAAGCTGGCGCAGCGGATTACCGCTGAATTGAAGGACAAGGCGCCGGCGCTGAGCATGGCGGGCCTCAACATAAAAAGCCCTGCGGGCAAGGCGGAAGCTGGTTCACCCACAGTTGGCCCGCAGACACCGCCCGATGATATGGCCGCCGCCGAGGCAATCTCCGCGCTCACCAATCTTGGCTACAACCTGACACAGGCGGGCCAGGCGGTCGCCGTTGCGATGCAAGAGCTGGGCAGTGAGGCCGATACCGCCAAACTCATCCGGCGCGGGTTGAAGGAGTTGGCGCGATGAACGGCAAAGATGGCGCCGGTGGCGGGCAGGATGGCCCTAGCAACGCCCAGCGGGCGCTTTATACATTTCTGGGCTATTCGCTGGTGGGATCTTTCCTGGCTGGGTTCGTTACCCTCGCCGGGCTTGTTCTTGCACAGCCCTTGCAGCTGGGCGGACTGATCCCGGCGGGTATGCCCAATGCTGGTGTGGCAGCCATCGCGGCGTTTGTCTGGTCAGCGATACCTGCATCCCTTGCAGGTTTGGTGCTCGCCGCCATCGCATGGTGGGGCGGAACGTTCCCCTGGGTCACCGCTGCGGCGGCCGGCGGTTTTGCGTTCATGCTGGCGGCCATCGCAATGCCGCTGCCTGATGGCCTGGCGCTGACGCCGCTGACGGCGCTTGCCGCCTTCATCGCGATTGGTGTGCGCGCCATGTTGCATAACGCGAAAATTATTCTTTGACCTTCGCATGTATTTGGAACCGATCACGGCGCTCTAAAACACTGAGCACGCCTTGAGCTTTGGGGATCGCCGGGCGTGAGTGTCGCGTTTGCGGATGCGCATGCATGACATGGTTTCCGAGCGTTCAAAGTTACGTGCGCCGATTGACCATGCTCCGCCAAAAGTCTTTCTTTAAAGTTCAGTTCAAGTCATGACTGCAGCACCTTGTGATTGGAAGGCGCGTGAAATTTTTTCCTACCTGTTATTTGCTGTTGTGTTCGTTGTGGAGATATCCATGTGTCAATTCAGAATACTTATTGTTGTAACTGTTCTATGTGCCAGCCCGGCGACGTTGGCCCTGGCTGGCAGTCCGGCGGGGCTGTGGGAGCGCCCCTCGAGCGGTACTAAAATTCGATTCTACGATTGCGCGGGCAAGCTGTGCGCCAGGATCGAGAGCGTGAAGGATCCAGCACGCCGCAAAACGGTCGGCACGGTCATTATGAATGGAGGCCAGAAAGTCAGCGAGAACCGTTGGAAGGGTAAGATCCTCAACACGGAGAATGGCAAGGTCTATTCGGGTGAGGCTATTTTGACCGGCGGTGGGCTCAGATTGCAAGGCTGCGTTCTGGGCGGACTGATCTGTTCAGGAGAGACGTGGCGCCGGGTCCAATAGTAAGCCAGGTTCAATTGTGAATCTGAGTGATGCTGACGATTTTCCCCAGCCTTGAGAAGTTGGCTTTGAGAAACAGGTTCTCCGCTTGGGATGCATGATCGGCTGATGCGCGCGCGTTAGCCAGCCAAGGTTGGCCGGTTTGGCAGGCGGGGGGCGGCAGACAGCGGCGCAGCAGATATCGGCTTGGGAGACATCGGCGGGGCAAATCGTGGTAGAAGCGGAACGATTCAAGAATTCCGCACCGACCAGCTTGCAACTCGCCCCATGTCTGATCCGACGACACCTAACGATCGCATCGTCACCAGCGCCAAGCGCGAAACGGACGCCTACGAGGCGCAGATCCGACCCCAGTCGCTCGACGAGTTTATTGGTCAGGAGCAGGCGCGCGCCAACCTCAAGGTTTTCATCCAGGCGGCCAAGTCACGTGGGGATGCGCTCGATCACGTGCTGTTTGCCGGCCCGCCAGGTCTGGGCAAGACGACGCTCGCGCAGATCATGGCGAAGGAACTAGGTGTCGGATTTCGCGGAACGTCCGGACCGGTGATTTCGAAGGCCGGCGATCTGGCGGCACTGTTGACCAATCTGGAAGAGCGCGATGTTCTCTTTATCGATGAGATCCACCGGCTCAATCCGGCGGTGGAGGAAATTCTTTATCCGGCGATGGAAGATTTCCAGCTCGATCTGATCATCGGCGAGGGGCCTGCGGCGCGATCGGTGCGCATTGATCTGGCAAAGTTCACGCTGGTTGGGGCGACAACACGCGCGGGGTTGCTGACGACGCCGCTTCGCGATCGCTTCGGCATTCCCGTGCGGCTTAACTTCTACACCATCGAGGAACTTCAGCATGTCGTTACGCGCGGCGCGCGCGTGCTGGGTGCTCCGATGAATTCCGAAGGAGCACGCGAGATCGCGCGGCGCGCGCGCGGCACCCCACGCATTGCCGGGCGGCTCTTGCGGCGCGTGCGCGATTTCGCGGCGGTGGCCGGCGTGCCGGTGATCGATGCGAAAATTGCCGACACGGCCCTGCGTGCGCTGGAGGTAGATGGTGAGGGTCTTGATGCGCTCGACCATCGCTATTTGATGTGCATTGCGACGAACTATGACGGCGGGCCGGTTGGCATCGAGACGCTGGCAGCCGCGCTATCGGAGCCACGCGATGCGCTGGAGGAAATTGTCGAGCCCTACCTCTTGCAGCAAGGTTTCATTGGCCGCACACCGCGCGGCCGTGTGCTGACGCTGAAGGCCTACCGACACCTGGGATTATCGGGTCCGGCGCGGCAGGCAACACCGGATCTGCCCATGTTCAACGAAGGCGATGGTGGCGATGGCGAGGATGGCACGGGGCAGATCCGCGGCTCATGATTACGATTGTAATCAAAATTACGGACCATCGGGCAATCAGCAAATCGGGTTAACAATTTAAGGTTGGTGCGCGCGATATGCTTCCGACCATAAAAAACATCCCCACGCCATCCCTGAAGGTTCTTTCAACCTCCGCCCACGAAGCAAAGAAAGCATTTCATTGATCTCCCGCCGCCAGCTACTCAAGGGACTTGCCGCATTCTCCGTCGGGAGTTTCGGGCTTGGCGGGTATGCACTGGCAGAGCCGTTTCGCCTCAACGTCACGCGTTATGCGCTGACGCCGCGGACCTGGCCACGCGGGTTGAGGCTGCGTGTTGCGGTCATCGCCGATCTACATGCCTGCCGGCCTTGGATTTCGGTTGAGCGGATTCGCCAGATCGTGGCGCGGACCAATGCGTCGGCGCCTGATGTTATTCTGCTGCCGGGCGACTTTGTCGCCAGTTGTCGCATGAAGAAGCTATCGGGTGACGTGCCTCATGATGCGTGGGCGCGTGAGCTGGCGCGGTTGTCGGCCCCGCTCGGCACGCATGCAGTGCTTGGAAATCACGACTGGTGGGAGGATATCGAGGTTCAACGTCGTCGGGGCGGACCTGTTGCGGCGGGCGAAGCGCTGCAGCGCGTTGGCATACCTGTCTACGAGAATGATGCTGTGAGGCTGGTCAAAGACAAGCAGGCATTCTGGATCGCAGGTCTTGGTGATCAGTGGGCATTCTGGCCCAAGCCGAAGAACTACCAGCGGTTCAAGCGGCGCGGCAAGATTGATTATGAAGGCGTTGATGATCTGCAAGGCACACTCGCCAAAGTGAGCGATGCGGCGCCCGTTATCCTGATGGCGCACGAGCCGGACATTTTTCCAGATGTTCCTGATCGTGTGGCGCTGACGATTTGCGGGCACACCCACGGTGGCCAGGTCAATCTGGCAGGCTATACACCTATCGTGCCCTCACGATATGGCTCGCGCTACGCCTATGGGCACATCGTCGAGGAGGGGCGCAACCTTATCGTTTCAGGTGGTCTCGGGCTGTCGGGCTTGCCGATCCGTTTCGGGCGTCCTCCCGAGGTTGTTGTGATTGATCTGGGCGCCGCCGCCTGAGCGATCCTGACATTTCGCATGACGCACCAGAGCGCTTGCACGATGAAGGTGGCAGCGCTCAGGCCACGCCAAGCCAGGCCGAAGGCCGGTGCGGCTCGTCAGCGATAACAGATAAGATCTCTTCCGCCTCAAGCGGAAACGCTCTAGCCGGGCTTGCCTTTGATCGCTGCAATGATCGGATTGACGATGGCGTGGGCGAGCGGGATCAGCGCTAGCCCGACAATAAGACCAAAGATGCCGTCGAGCGTTGCCTTTGTCATCCAGCCCAGAATGTCACCAATGCCATGAATGTTCTGCGCGGCTGCGGCGATGTCGTGAATGGTATGTCCGAGCCAGGTGAAGCCGAACTGCTCCAACCCGTGCACGAGGATCGAGCCGCCAACCCACAGCATAGCGGTGGTGCCGATCGTTGAGATCGTGGTCATCACGGCGGGCATCCACGTGACGATCCCGCGCCCCACTGTCCGTGTGAAACCGAGCCGTCCGCTCTGCGACAGTTTCAAGCCGAAATCGTCGGCCTTCACCAGCACTGCGACCGAACCATAGACCAGCACCGTGATGCCAATTGCCACAATGGCCAGCGCAACTGCCGTCTTCCACCACGCCGTCTGATCGATGCTGGCAAGTGCAATGGTCATGATCTCGGCGGACAAGATGAAGTCGGTCTTGATGGCGCCGGCAACGCGCTGTTTTTCAAGGTGCGCGGCATCGAGCGTTTCGGGCATGACGGCGTGGCTGTTTTGCGGGTGCAGGGCGTGCCAGACCTTCTCGGCGCCTTCGAAGCACAGATAAGCACCCCCCAGCATCAATAGCGGCGTCAGCAGCCATGGGGCAATCGCGTTGAGGACGAGGGCGGCGGGTAGCAGCAGTACGAGCTTGTTGAACAGCGAACCACGGGCAATCTGGGCAACGATCGGGATTTCGCGGGCGGCGGGCAGGCCATGCACGTACTTCGGTGTCACCGCGCTGTCGTCGATGACGACGCCGGCTGCCTTGGCACCCGCCTTGGCGGCCTGGGCTGCGACATCATCGAGTTGGGCGGCCGCCAGCTTGGCCAGCGCCGCGACGTCGTCGAGAAGAGCCAGAAGTCCGCTCATGTTGTTCCTCTATCCGTTGCTGCGCGCATAGTTTCAGTACCGCCCTTCCATTCAATCCGTGGACGATGTGAGTTCCTTCCGCCGGAAACGTGATTCGGGTGCCCACGCATTGTTAACCGCGATGGACGGCACTGCCTATAACCCAGTGTGGCGTCGCGCCTCAGTTGATCGACGGTGCGGCAAGGTTGGTGTCAACTTAAGGCGCGATGAACGCCACACGAAGCCAATGTTTTAGCTCGTGGCCCTCATGTCGCACCAAAATCGGTAGAGGTTTCGGCCATGGTGCGATTTTGGCGCGACGGGCTACGAGTGCGTGAAGATATGTTTGCGCACTTGCGCACTTGCGCGCCAGATGCGACATGCCTCAGCGCACTGCCCATCTTTCAGTCGTGATGGTTTCGCGCGCTGTCGAGGCGCTCGACGAGGCCAAGCGGGAATTGCAATTGGAAAGAGCGATCTCATGAGCACGCCATCGCACTGGCCCGACCTTGCCGGCCGTCTTGTCGAGGACGAGAGGGGGCAGTTCCATGTGCTCCCCGTGCGGGTCTATTTCGAGGATACCGACGCGGGCGGGGTTGCCTATCACGCCAGCTACATTCGCTGGTGCGAACGCGGTCGCTCCGATTTCCTGCGCCTGCTCGGCACGGATGCGCGCCGCTTGATCGACGGGCGCGACCCCGATGACGAGGGTGCCCATGAGCCCGCGGCGTTCGTGGTGCGGCGCATGACCTGCGATTTCAAGCGCCCCTCGCGCATGGATGATGTGCTGGAGGTGACAACCCGGGTGAAGGAGTTGGGCGGCGCCAGCGTCACGCTCAATCAGATCGTTAAACTCGATGGCCGGGAGATCTTCGAAGCCGATGTGACGGTGGTGCTGGTCGCGGTATCGGGCAAGCCGCTGCGTTTGTCGGAAACATTGCGCAAGGCGTTTGGGAGTTGAGTGCGTCCATTCTGACATTCAATTGATTTGCGCCGTGAACAAGGCTCCCCTTTTCTTGGATCGACGCTTCGGCATCGACTGGGAACAGACAACGGTGCGGGCTATTTCGCATCTTGCATCTTAAGGGGACTTCATGATGAAGCTGTTGAACCTGTGTCGGCTTGCAGTTGCGAGCTTTGTCCTGATTGGTCCAGCAGTATGGTCCGCGAATGCAGCCGAGCCCATGCCCTCGATTGGCGCGCATGGCGAGTGGCGCACGTATGGGCGCGACTACGGCCAGCAACGCTTTTCACCACTCGACCAGATCAACACCAAGACCGTGCACCATCTGGTGCCCAAATGGATCTATCAGACGGGGACTGCGACGACGTTCTCCACGTCCCCTCTGGTTGCCGACGGCGTCATGTACATCACCGCACCCTTTTCGCATGTAGTTGCGCTGGACGCCAAGACGGGCCGCCAGATCTGGCGCTACGACCACAAACGCACATCCGACAAGCTGTGTTGCAGCCCGGCCAACCGAGGCGCTGCGCTCGGCTATGGTAAGATCTATGTCGCCACTGTCGATGCACATCTCGTGGCACTTGATCGCCAAACGGGCAAACCGGTCTGGGACATCGCCCTGGCCGACAAGGTGCTGGACCGTACCGAGGCCAAAAACGTCATGGCGGCGGCCGATCCGTTGCACGCCAGGAATGTCACCGGATCGACTGGCGCGGGCGCCGTCATCGCTCCTCTCGTCTATGACGGCAAAGTCTTCGTCGGCATCACTGGCGTTGGCTATGGACTGCATCTCGATAGCCCGCGGCCAGGAGCGCCACTGGGTGCTGTCGTTGGGGTAGCGGGACGCTATGGGCGTCCAGGGTTTCTTGCTGCTTATGATGCGGAAACGGGCAACGAGGTCTGGAAATTCGAGACAACCCAAAAGGGCTGGGAGGGAGAGTTTCGAACCGACACACCCGACGGCATGCCGCTGCCGCGCAACATCGCCGCCGAGAAAGCCGCTCTGGAGAAATATTCCGACGCTTGGCAATTCGGCGGAGGTTCGGTCTGGCATCCACCCGCCGTCGATACGAAAACCGGGATTTTGTATTTCGGCGTCGGCAACCCGTCACCCCAGGCGGCCGATGAGACGCGGCCAGGCGACAACCTCTATACCGTGGCGCTCGTCGCGCTGGAGGCGGCAACGGGCAAGCTGGTCTGGTCCTATCAGCAGGTGCCGCACGACATGTGGGGGTATGACGTGGCCAGCCCCCCGACATTGTTCGACGTCGAGATCGACGGCAAGATGGTGCCCGCGGTGGGAGAAGCCAGTAAACTTGGCTGGTACTACGTCCATGATCGCCGCACCGGCGCGCTGCTGTTCAAGTCCGAAGCCTTCGTGCCGCAGGACAACCTGTTCACACCGGCAACACCGCAAGGCGTTCGCATCACGCCAGGCCCGGCGGGTGGGGCAAACTGGTCGCCCGCATCATTTGATGCAACGCGCGGCGTGGTCTACGTAGCCGGCTCGCATATTCCGATGATCTATCGCACCGCTGAGTTGCCCGCGCAGGGTGATAAGCCGGCGGTTCCTTACACGATTATCGAACCCTCCAACGAGGCCAACTGGGGAACCTTGACGGCCCTGGATCTCACGACCAAGGGGCGTATCCGATGGCAGGCCAAAACCGACCAGCCGCTGATCGGGGGCGCTCTGGCAACGGCTGGCGGCCTCGTCTTCACCGGTCAGGGCAACGGCGAATTCTCCGCGTTCGATGCGGCGAGCGGGGCCAAGGTTTGGAGCTTCAACTGTGGTGCCGGTGTCAATGCTCCGCCCGTCAGCTACGAAATTGATGGCAAGCAGTATGTGGCCGTGGCGGCAGGCGGCAGCAAGATCTGGGGTTTCCGCCAGGGCGGGGCAATTGTCGTTTTCGGCTTGGCAGACTGATGCGCCAATTGCTGTGGTGAATCACTTTGTCGTCGTTGTCGTCTGAGCGTCTTGGACCTCGATCCGCCCGGTCCGCAAGGTCAGCAACGATCTACATCCCGAACAGTTCGAAGTGGATGGCGCCGCGCACGTCGCACACATGACGGCCCCAGTGATGGGAGAAGCCGAAGCGGAACAGGCGCACGCCATCGGCCTCAGAGGTATGCTCAAAGCACCAGGCAACGTCGAGCAGCTCCGAATAGATGTCGGTGAGATCATCGATGGCATCACCCATGGTGATTTCGCTATCGGTTGGTGTGCCGGGCGGGACGGCGCCGTAATAGCCAAGGTTGGGAAAGCGCAGCGCGATCAATTCCCGCATCGCCTTGTAGTTGCGCTCAGGCGGTTCACCTTCACCAGGGGCGTCCTGCGGCTCCATGCCGGTGTGATAGCTGAGCGAAAGCTGGTCGAGTGCGGGCGCCAACTGCCCAAGGCGGGCGTCCGGCGACAGACTCTCATCCTCGATACAGGCGATGAAACTGGAGATAGCGTGGTGGAGTGGGCTGATGGATCCTGCGGGTGTCGGCATCGAAGCGTTCCAGGCTTTATTCTTTTTTGTGCAAACGGGTTGTCCCTCGCATGATCGCGCGTCGCTTGGCGGCGACCCAGGGACCGCTGAGGGTATCTGAGGCTTTTGCCCCCAACATGGTCTGATGTAAAGGTCGAGGAAGGGTATCGCGCACGGCGCTCTAAACAGGATTGCTGCGTCATGGCCAACACGGACAACGCCAATACGGATAACAAGGAAGAGCGCGCCACGGCGGGTGATGATCCGATAGCGGTGCGTCAAGTGCATGCGGGGGATCAGCAGTCCCCGGGCGATCCTGACATTGCGGACGCCGTCGCCGGACATGCACGCTTTCGCGCCGCCTTTGCAGCGGATCGCTCGTTCTTCGAGACGCTGGCCAGCGAGAAGCAGAAACCCCGCCTGCTGTGGATCGGCTGCTCTGACAGCCGCGTCGTGCCGGCCCAGATCACCGGTGCCGATCCCGGTGAGCTTTTCGAAATTCGCAACATTGCCAATTGCGTGCCACCCTCGCATGCATGGGATGACAGCGTTGGAGCCGCCATCGCCTATGCGCTCGAGCACCTGGGGGTCGACGATATCGTGGTGTGCGGGCACTCCGAATGCGGCGGCATTGGTGCGCTCCTTGATGGCGAGGACATGGATGGCGAGGGTGTGGCGGGCGACCAGCATCTGGCGCGCTGGATTGATCTTACGCGGCCCGCACACGCGCTGATGCGCGCTGCAGGGGTCGCCGGTCCGGAGGCTCACGAGGAGACGGCGAAGGCCCACGTTCAATTCCAGATCGACAACCTGATGACCTACCCCTCCGTCTTGCAAGGTGTCACGGCCGGCCGGGTCAACGTGCATGGATGGTACTACGACATGATCGAAGGCCGACTGCTCGCCTATGATGCGCAAGAGGGCACTTGGCGCGATTTGCTCAACCAAGCTGCGAACACGGAGCAGGACTGATGCTGAAGCAAGGCCTGCCGTCCGCTCAGGCGTAGATGCAAGGCGACCGAGCGTTTGCGGATGACACAGCGAACCGGCCGGCACCAGCCTTTATGAATTTTGCGGGGATAAGTCTTTTGCCGAGCACCCAAAAGGGCCTCTGTTTGGTCATATTGCGACGCGAAAACCACGCATTGATGGGGTGGCGGAGGCCCGGCTAAGGGTCTGCGGTGTTCTGCGTTGGCAGGTGCCGGCAGGATATTGGTGAGGGAGCGCGGCGCGTCATGTCCGCTTCTCCTTTAAGGGCCGATATGGGCCGATGTTGAGGGACAAGTATTTTGCGACGGACACAGCGCGCATGAATCCAGCTGATCTGGTGACCACGGCAATGGAGCCTGCCGCGCATGGCGGCTTCTCGTTTGTGCAACTGTTTTTACAGGCGCACATCGTCGTCAAACTCGTCATGCTGGGCTTGTTGCTGGCTTCGGTGTGGTCGTGGGCAATCATTTTCCAAAAGCTGCTTGCGTTTCGCAAGGCGCGGCGCGAGAGCGACTGGTTCGAGCAGCAGTTCTGGTCCGGCCAGTCGCTGGAAGAACTCTATGCCTCGATGTCGCGCACAACGCCGATCACCAATGGCGCGCTGTTCGTAGCGGCCATGCGCGAGTGGAAGCGTTCGGTGGAGGGCAACGTGCGCGCGCTCGGCGGCATCCAGATGCGTGTCGAGAAGGTGATGGACGTCACCATCTCGCGCGAGATGGAACGGCTGGAGCGGCGTCTGTTGTTCCTGGCGACAGTCGGCTCGACGGCACCGTTCGTTGGTCTGTTCGGTACGGTGTGGGGCATCATGGCGAGCTTCCAGGCCATCGCCGTGTCGAAAAACACCTCGCTTGCGGTCGTCGCTCCGGGCATCGCGGAGGCGCTGTTTGCCACCGCTCTGGGACTGATGGCGGCTATTCCCGCGGTCATCTTCTACAACAAGTTTGCGGCTGATGCGGCACAGATATCGCAGCGGCTGGAAGTCTTCGCCGACGAGTTTGCGGCAATCGTTTCGCGCCAAATTGACGTGAGGACTTGAGGCCATGGGTGCAAGCATCAAAATGGACTCAGGCGGTGGGCGGCGGCGTGGGCGGCGCGGCAAGCGCGCTGTCATGAGCGAAATCAACGTCACGCCAATGGTCGACGTGATGCTGGTGCTGCTCATCATCTTCATGGTCGCAGCGCCGCTCCTGCAGGTTGGGGTGCCGGTGGAGTTGCCCGAAGCCAAGGGCCGCCAACTGGCGGCAAAGAAGCAGGACCCGGTGATCATCACCGTGCAAACCAATGGCGACATCTTCATCGGCGAGACCAAAGTGGCGCTCGATGAGATTGCCGCCAAACTCAAGGGCATCGCCAAGAACGGCTACGACGACACGATCTTCGTCAAGGGTGACAGGGGCGCGAATTATGGTGCGGTGCTGAAGGTGATGGGCCGCATCGTCGAAGGCGGTTTCACCAAGGTCTCGTTCGTGAGTGAACTCGAGCAAGGGGGCTGATGGAGAGCCGGACGTGCAAGTCGGTCTCATCATGTCTGTCATATTGCACGTCAGCTTGCTGGCGTGGGCGCTTTGGGCTGTCCATACGACCGACAAGCTCGACATGCCGGACACCCCGCCGATTGATGTCGCGATCATCACGCCCTCTGAGTTGACGCGGCTCAGGCAGGGCGATCCTGATTCCAAGGAGATGACGGCCAAGGCAGAGGAAAAGCCGGTCGAGGACATCTCCAAGAAGGACGCGCCCAAGCCTAAGCCGATCACCGCACCCGAGCCGCCGCCCGCCGCGCCACCCGAACCGGCCGAGGCCAAGGCGGAACCTGAAAAGGCCGAGCCACCCAAACCCGAAGTCTCCAAGCCCGAGCCGGCGAAGGCCGATCCGATCGCCGATAAGATTGCCGCGCTTCCCCCTGAGCCCGAGCCCAAGCCGGGTCCGACGCCCGAGCAGCAAAAAAAGATGGAGGAACAACGCCAGGCAGAAGAGGCTGCCAAGAAGGCCGCGGAAGAAAAAAAGAAGGCTGAGGAAAAGAAGAAGGCGGAAGAGAAAAAGAAAGCCGAGGAAAAGCGCAAGAAGGCCGCGGAGGCCAAGAAGAAGCTTGCCGAGGAGAAGCGCAAGGCGGCGGAACGCAAGAAGAAGATGGAGTTCGACCCCGACCGGATTTCGGCGCTGCTCGACAAGACGCCGGACAAGAAAGGTGCGCCAAACCGGACCAACGCGCCTGATCCCAATGCGACCAACAAAGGACCAACGGCCGGCACGCGCGAGGGCCGAGACAGTGTCCTGTCGGTGCGCGAACAGGATCTGCTGCTTGGTCTGGTTCGCGGACAGCTGCGCAACTGCTGGCAGTTGCCTGGCGGCGGCGGTGGCTCGGAGATCCCTGTCGTCACGTTGCGTTGGCGACTGAACCCTGACGGTTCACTCAACGGGGCGCCGCACGTCGAGCAGGCAGGGTCGGGTCCAATGGCTCAGGTCGCGGTGGAAACCGCCATGCGTGCGGTCTATCAGTGTGCTCCGTTCACATTGCCGCCCGACAAATATGATGCCTGGAAAGAGCTGATCTGGGACTTCGATCCGACCAGGATGCTTTGAGGCTGGCATGAGAATCAGAAAGCATGTCGGGGCGCTAGATCGTGTCGATGTTTTATGAAATCACGAACAGGCACACACATGCTCTAGCTTCTTGTTTTGAGCATTTTTTCACGCTGAACCGCAGGGCACTTCAGCTCAACATGCTGTAAAGCGCGGCCGTAACGATAGGGACGATATGGGAATGACGATTGACCTTGGTCGGACGGACCTGCCCCCCCGTGAAAAATGCGGGCGCGCGCACAGCCACCTGCTGCGGGCATTGGCCGGCGGGGCGGGGGCTGTCGTGCTGGCCCTGGCGGTGTTGACGGGCCTTGGCCAACCCGCTCATGCACAGCTGCGCGGCACCCAGACCCAGGGCACGATTGCTCCCATCCCGATTGCGATTCCTGAGTTCTCGGGCTCCGATCAGAAGCTGGCCATCGACATCTCCAACATTGTTTCCAATGACTTGGCGCACTCGGGCCTGTTCCAGGCACTCGATCGTGGTTCGTTCCTGGAGCGTGTGCTCGACGTCAATACCGCGCCGCGTTTTCCCGACTGGCGCGCGATCCAGTCGCAGGCGCTGGTGGTGGGCAATGTCACCAGCGGTGGCGATGGCAAGGTGACCGCGGAATATCGCTTGTGGGACGTTTCGACGGGGCGGCAATTGGCCGGCCAGCGCTTCTCCACCGCGCAAGTCAACTGGCGACGGGTCGGACACATCATCGCCGATCAGGTCTACGAGCGACTGACCGGTGAAAAGGGCTATTTCGACACGCGCGTCGTCTTCATTGACGAGACCGGACCCAAAGCCAAGCGAATCAAACGGTTGGCCATCATGGATCAGGATGGCGCCAATGTTCGGTTGCTGAGCCAGGGGCAAAATCTCGTGCTGACCCCCCGCTTCAGCCCCAACAACCAAGAAATCACCTACATGTCGTATGAGGGCGAGCGCCCGCGCGTCTATCTGATGAACCTGGAGACCGGTAAGCATCATGTCGTCGGTGACTTTCCAGGGATGACCTTTGCGCCGCGCTTTTCTCCCGATGGGCAGCGAATCGTCATGAGTTTGCAATCAGAGGGCGCCTCATCGATCTACGAGATGGACCTGCGCTCGCGCCAGACGCATCGTTTGACGACCGGCTCGGCGATCGATACCGGACCGTCCTATTCTCCCGATGGCAGCCAGATCGTGTTCGAATCGGACCGCGAGGGGACGCAGCAACTCTATGTCATGGGTGCTGATGGCGCCGGCATCCGCCGGATCAGCTTTGGCGATGGGCGCTACTCGACACCGGTCTGGTCGCCGCGCGGCGATTACATTGCCTTCACCAAGCAGTATTCCGGCCGCTTCCTGATCGGTGTGATGAAGCCTGATGGCTCGGGTGAACGGGTGCTTTCGGAAGGCTTCCACAACGAGGGGCCAACTTGGGCACCCAACGGTCGCGTGCTGATGTTCTTCAGGGAATCGCGGGGAGCCAATTCAGGCCCGAAGATCTACTCGGTCGATATCACCGGCTACAACGAGCAGGTCGTGCAGACACCGTCCTTTGCCTCCGATCCGGCCTGGTCGCCTCTGTTGAACTAGGGTCCGGCCCAGAGCATTTTTCGACCAAGTGGCCGCCGGTTCGTCAAAGAAAATGCGACGCACCAAAGAGCCGATGCTGATCCCTATCCATCGGATCAAAAAGCGCTCTTGAACCCTGGCTTATTGATTGGCGCACTGCTGTCGTCGATCAAATGTCCGGTCACGTCGTAAGATGCTCTGACGGGTTCGTAATTTCTGCTCATAGGCCTTTTTTGCTGCTGTTTTGTGGGCCTCGAATCATGGCATTTTTCAGCGTCTTGAGCCTCTCGGTGAGGGGATCGAGGATGACTGTTTGATGCCACAGCGTCGCGTTGCGTTTTTGCACCTAATTGCCTGGAAAAGGTTCCGCAATACTCGTCTGTTCTTGATCGCGAGCGGCCTAGTAGGTACCCAGAGGATGGCTAGTGCCGATCAAAGCATCAGGAGATGAACCATGCAGGGTGTTAAGGGGCTGATTGTTCTTTCGGCTGTCGTTGCGGCTGTTGCGCTGGGTGCATGCCGTCGTGAAGTTCCGTATGAGCCCATGAAGCTCGGTGCGGACGTGACGGTTGAGCACGCTCGCTAAGCTTCGAGCAAACTCGATTAAGTAATGCGTCCTCTGAGGAAACCATATAAACTTAGGAGATCTACCTATGAAGGGCGCTATCGTTCTCGTAGCGGTTATTGCGGCCGTAGCTGTTGGCGCGTGCCGTAAGGAAGTTGCACATGAGCCCATGAAGCTCGGTGCGGACGTTCCAGCTGCGACCCAGGCGGTTCGCTAAGAACTGGCTGGGGTTTTCCTGGGTAACCGGGAGAGCTAACGTTCTTAAGACCGAACTCACAGCCCCTGTGGCTGGAGTTCGGTCTTTTATTTTTATCCTGGTCTTGTCTTTGTTGGTCTGCCTTTAACGACCGTACAGGAACCCTATTGTGCGGTGGATCGGGGCCAACCGGAACTTGCGTCCCGGAAGACGCAATTCCCCGACAAATTGTCCGACAGAAGTGGCGATCGGTGTAAATTCTGTGAGTTTGCTCCGTCCTGCGGCTGACCATCTCTTGCCAACCGTGCGACAAACATGTTCTGCCACGTGCGCGGCGCTGGCCACATTTTTGTACGATCAGTCAGCTAATCGAGCGTAATGACGGTGTGGCGCGGCTGTGATGCCAAACGCGCCCGCCATACGAGGAAGGGCTTTCGCAAATGCCACATATGATCAAAGCGGCTTTCAGATCGCTCTCCTTGCTGCTGCGTATGGTGCTGGTAGCCAGCGCGCCAGTCGCGCTTGCGGCCTGCGCAAACAAGGAAATGCAGCCCGATTCGGCACAGCTGGGTCCCGGCGGAAGTGCCATTACGCCAGGCACCCAGCGTGATTTTGCGACCAATGTTGGCGACATCGTCTACTTCTCGACCGACAGCTCTGATCTGACGCCAGAGGCGCAGCAGACACTGCAAAAGCAGGCGCAATGGTTGCGGCAGTATCCGCAGTTCACCATTACCATCGAGGGTCATGCCGACGAGCGTGGCACGCGCGAATACAACATCGCGCTGGGAGCGAGACGCGCGACGACTGTGCGCGGTTATCTGGCACAGAGCGGCATCAACGCTTCGCGCATCCGCACCATCTCGTATGGCAAGGAGCGACCCGTTGCAGTCTGCGATGATATTTCGTGTTGGTCGCAGAACCGGCGCGCCCAAACAGTACTCAATGCGCGTGTCGGCAGCCGTTAAAGCGTTTCATATCTGATGGACCTATTTCTTCTATCGCGGTGCAAGTGCACCTCGGGCTGGAGGATTTGCGTGCGGCGCACTGCTGGTTCATCAAACGCTCTGGCCTTTTTGGGCCTTGTCTCTTGTTTGATGCTGCTCGTCAACCACGCCCATTTTCAAATTGTGCTGCCTTTCCCCAGTTGCTTCCGGTAGCCGCGTTTCCAGCAAAGTTTGGCCAAAAAAGCAGATCATTTTCGCGATTGAACGACGCGAGAAAGTGAAGCGGTGCGGGACATATCCGAATTTTCAGGTTGCTGTGGCGAAGGCCCAGCTGTGAGCCGTCATCGCTTGGCTGTCACGCATTTCAGCGCCGATTGTCTGCTCGGTGTGACGATGGATAGCGATTTGATCGAATCTTCGCACGCACGACGTGTTTTGTGCGTTGTCGTCGGACTGCTGGTGTTGCTTCTTGCGTCTCCCGCTTGGGCGCAGTTACCCCAATCGCGTGATCGGGGGGACACCGTTAGCACTGATGCCAGTGGTTCTGCACCAGCCTCGCCTGTCCTCATCGATGGATGGCGCACGGACACCTTGCGGGAAAGTCAGCGCGGCCAGCCCACAGGCGGGAGCAGCGATGATGCCCGCGCAATGCTTGATGATGCGAACGCTGCCGAAGCGCGCGGTCATCTCGAAATCGCACAGCGTTTGCTTGAGCAGATTATTGCCAAGGATCCAGGGGCAGCCGAGGCGGAGCTGGCGCGTCGGCGGCTCGGCGCCATCTATCGGCGCGAATTTGCCAACCCCAGTCCTGAACGGAGTTCTCCACAGTCAGCCAAAACCGCCGTCTCCTCCTCACCATTACCGAGTCTTCACGTGCCGCAGCCATCCAGCGCGATTGATGGAGGGGGCGAAGGCGTTAGGCCGGCAAACCTGGACGCGGGCGGGCTCGCGCCAGGTGGCGGCGGGGATGCGCGCGAGGTGAGCTTGTCGACGCCAATCGCGCCTGGAGCGACCGACACATTGCTTTCGCCACAGCCTTGGCGCGCCCGGGCGCGTGCCTCACCTCGTTTTGAGCAGCTGCTGCGCACCGATGTAGGAGATCGCATTTTCTTCGGTGTGGGCAGTGCCGAGATAGGCACCCGGGCCCGAAGCGTGCTGGAGAGCCAAGCCGAGTGGCTAGCGCGTTATCCTGATCTTTATGTCGTCGTCGAAGGACATTCGGATGAGCCAGGTAGCGAAGCAGACAACGATGTTATCGCGCGTTTGCGGGCCCTGACGGCAAGAAAATTGTTGGTCGGCATGGGAATGAAGGCAGACCGGGTGGACATCGATGTGCGCGGCCGGCAGGACCCCGTTGCGACGTGCGAATCAAGCGAATGCCGTACGCAAAACCGGCGGGTGGTTATCCGGCTCATGCTGGTCTTGCCGCACCAGACAGGTGATCGCCGAGCGCTTCCGTAAGCGTGTGGGGCGCTCAACGTGTGGGGTATGGCGGACTTGGGCCACCAGAACGTAAAGAGCCGAGAGACGTCGCCGCTACAACACGTCGCTCTCGGCGTCCTCGACAGAGACCCCCATTCGGTCCAGGCCTTCTTCGAGATAGTCGGCGAGCAGGGGTTGCCCCAATAGGTATGCGGCAACGGAATTGACACGTTCCCTCTGCGCCGTCTCAAGGGCTTCATCGAAATCTTCGGGATCGTAGGTTCCCCGCCCAACCCAGCACAGCGCGACGAGTTGTGTCTGTTCGTCGTCATTTAGTGCATCAATGAAGGCTGTAAGCTCGTCGTGGAGGCCCTGATCGGTACTGCTTTCCTCGCTGCCCGCATCCTCATCATTGTCGGTGTTCCATACGTCGACCCGCGCGTCGTACTCACGTGCACGAACGATGACGTGTGCAACCTTCTCGGGAGCGATTTCTAACGGCATTTCTGGCCTCGTCACGGCATTCAGGACTTTAGGTTTCAAAACATCGCCAGGGCCGGAGGTGCCAAGTCGAGCGATCCATCCCATCAGACAACGAAGTGCTCATTTCTGCAATCGTTTAACGATGCCAGCGCCGCAACCCAGCACCGCAACAATGGGCTGGCATCAGCAATGGGCGTGAACGGTCGTTGTCCGGTCGCATCCTTGCCTGCAATGAACCACCCCTCCCAACCGCAGCTGGCGTTAGGTGGCGTTCGGGCGGGCGGTGCCGATCATTGCGCGGATGGCCGCAAACACATTTTGGAACATCTGCGCCGTCAGGCGGCCGGTATTGGTGTTGTAGCGCGAGCAATGAAAGCTGTCGGCCAGCGTCAGCCCGTTATCGAGCGCGTGCATGGCTCCATGTGCGAATGGATGCGCCGCCTTACGGATGGCGAGCGCAGACAAGGTCTGATCATGAGCGATGCGACCGAGTGCTAGAATCACGACAAGCCGCCGTTGGGCCGCGATGCGACCTGCGAGGAAAGGCCGGCAGTTGGCGATTTCCGCTGGGGTGGGCTTGTTTTCTGGCGGTACACAGCGGACCGCATTGGTGATCATGCAGTCCACAAGCGTCAGTCCATCATCGCTGGCAGCCGCGTAGTGCCCGCGCGCGAAATCGAAATCCAGCAGCGTTTGATACAGCAGATCGCCGGCATAATCGCCGGTGAACGGGCGGCCCGTGCGGTTGGCGCCCTTGAGGCCGGGTGCCAGTCCAACAATGAGCAGGCGGCCTTGCTCGTCGCCGAAAGATGGCACAGGCGCATTGAACCATTGGGGCTGTGCGCACGTGTTTGCGTTGCGAAATTCGCTCAAGCGCGGACACATTGCGCAGTCGGGCGCCGGCTCTGGGCTAGCCGCGAGCCCCCTCAAGGATGCAGGTGACTTGGCGATATTGGGTGAGGATTTAGCTCGCGTCATGGTGGGGGATTAAGAGCATATTTAGCTGAAGTGCGCAGCGGTAGAGCCGTGAAAAATATGCTCAAGGCAAAAGCGGACATATTGAGCTGAAGCGTGCAGCGGCCGTGCCATTCCGACATGCAAAAGAACGAGACATGATGGCGTGGGGAGCGAACACAAAAAATCCCAACACGCTGGAAAGAAGACCGCTAACGATCGCCCGATGCAACGGCAACTCTCGACATGCCGCGATGTGCATGCCGGTACGCTGACTTTCGCATCTGAAGATTACAGGCCGTCGGTCAAATCATCCAACTCCTCAAAAGGGACCGGATCTGCAATGCCGCGTTGGTTGCCACGCTGGGTTTGGCTACGTCCGTTTCCCTCGCGTCCCGTCCGTTGGCCAGGGTCGCGGCCGATAACCTGTTCAAGTTCGGCCAAGTCAATGAACTGATCGGCTTGCCGGCGCAATTCATCGGCAATCATTGGCGGCTGGGTTTGCAGCGTCGATAGAACGCTAACCCGTTTCCCCTTTTGTTGCAGGGCCGCGACCAGACCGCGAAAATCTCCGTCACCGGAAAATAGTACAATGTGATCAAGCGTATCAGCCAAGCGCATGGCATCGACAGCAAGTTCGATGTCCATGTTGCCCTTCACTTTGCGCCGGCCAGTTGAGTCCGTGTACTCCTTCGTCGGCTTTGTCACCATCGTATAGCCATTATAGTCCAGCCAATCGATGAGGGGGCGTATCGAAGAGTATTCCTGATCTTCAGTAAGGGCTGTATAGTATAGAGCTCTCACGAGTTGAGCGCGTTGACGGAAATGAGAAAGTAGTCGTTTGTAATCGATATCAAAGCCAAGTGCCTTGGACGTCGCATAAAGGTTTGCGCCATCAATAAAGAGCGAAATTCGTTCATGAGGATAGAAGTGCATACTTTATTCCCGATATTCTATATTTCACGTAATTGCTCTATTCCTACTTCTAAACGGGTCATCCGC
>JAXGRZ010000190.1:0-4753 GCA_040765305.1 Hyphomicrobiaceae bacterium
ACGCTCACCACGCAGGTCGCCGCATGGCGAACGCGCCGCAACACCCACAACGCCAAGGCCAATTGGCACTTCACCACCGCCGACGCCCGTGTCAAACTCAAAAGCCTGTATCCAACACTTTAGGAGATTCAGGCAACTAGAACCGAAATAGAACAAAATCCGAACTTGCTGTGGACAAGCCCCATGATTCGTGGCATGTTCTCACTACGTTCCACCACGGAACACCCCAACCCCCGGGAGTTCGTACCGCGTCACTCTCCCAAGCCCGCAGCCCAAAGAGAGCCTCCATGCGCACCTTCCTGATCTCCTACGACCTCGCCCAGCCGCTCCACAACAAGCACGCCATTGCCCAATCAATCATGTCGGCAGGCGAGCGGTGGGCCCGGCCGCTGGACAGCACCTGGTACCTCACCTGCGATGAGGATGAGACGAGCCTGGCAGGCCGCCTCGGACCGCTGCTCGACACGGACGACGGTTTGCTGATCCAGTCGGTCGATGACCAGGCGGTCCTCACCAACACATCGCTGCGCTGGTTCCGCCAGCGTCGCCAGCCAGCTGGTGAAGGCTCCGCAAGTCTTCAGAACAACGTCGTCGCATTCCCGGCCCCCGTAAAGCCGGTCAGCGAAGACGAGCCGGAGCTGCCGTTCGCCAAGGCGAGCTGATCCAGCGCTTCGTTCGAGCATGGTCTTCACGCTGAACCGCTACCCACTTCAGCTGAACATGCTTGGAGGCCATCGCGAGCGGCCCCGGGCCGAAGGTGCAAACCGCCGCGCGCTCATCGCTTCCCTTGCCGATGAGCGCGCGTGCGCAAGCATCGACGGGTGTCCACTCGCGGCCTTGGCCTCCTGCGTGCAGCCAGAAACGCACACATTCGCATGGCTGCCATGCACATCGCTATTCGTTGCTTTGCGTTCCCCAACCCCTGCCGGCGCCGCCCCAACCCCAACCCGCCGGCAGGGGACCCCTTTCCGCCACGTTCCGCGTTCTGCGTCGTTGTCTCGTTATGTGGTCGGTGTTTTCGCGTTCCCCCACCCGATCCCCCGATCACTTAAGCCCCGATCACTTAAACAAGTGTCCCATGCGTCTCATCGGAAAGTCCCGCCCCACGTTTCCGAGAGCACCTGGTCCCTGTCTGTCGCGTTTTCCTCGACGAACCGGTGTCGACGTCGGCGAAAAATGCATCTAGCCCCCGGAGTTGTCCCATGGCCGCCTACACGAATTCCCCGTCACCCACTGCAACCAAGACTTACGTTGTCACGCACACGCAAAAGGACCCGAGCCAAACCTATGGCCTTGTCGCCGAGGGGCTGCGGCTCGTCTCCGCCGAGTACACCAGAATTGATCGCAATGTCTGGCTGGTGCGCTCAGCAGCCACGGCTGATGGCATCGCCAATGCGGTGATGCCGGGCGTTGGCCGGCGCGATGATATTCGCGTCATGGAGATTGGCGCCGAGATGGTTCACTACCAGGCTTCGCGCGTCTGGAACGTGGCGCGGCTCGACGCCGACGAGCTTTTGGCCATGCGGCACTGATGTGTTCGGCTGATGCTGTTCGCGCTCGACCAGCGCGCACTTCAGCTGAACATGCTGGTTCCAGAACTAAGACGACTCCGATGGTTGCGTGCGCCTCTCTCTCCCTCGAACGCGTTGCAGCCCGGACGCAAAAGGAGCGGCATCGCCCCATGCCGCTCCTTTTTTATTTTTCTGCCGATTAACGCTACGGCCAGCGAGACTTCCATGCCCACAAGCAATGCAGATTTTGAAGAGCGAACCAGCGACAGCGGTGACAATGGTGACCGCGATGTCTGGGTGATCGCGCTGACGTTGTCGTGGTGCGTGATCCGCATCGAACTGCCCAGGCGGCTTGTCGATGAACGCTTCCCACCGCCTTCAAATGTGCATTTCGGTTCGCGTTCCAATGCGTGGCGCCGCCGCCCGGCCATGGCAAAGCCATCGCCGCGCGCGGCTGCCCGCACCGGAGACACCACCGGGCGCGCGTCAGCTCAACATGCTTAGGATCGCGACCCAATTGCAGTGAGGCCGGACTCTACGGAGTCCAGGTCAGGAAATTGGCAATGAGTTTGAGGCCGAGGGTTTGGCTCTTTTCCGGGTGGAACTGGGTTCCAGCCATATTGTCCTTCGCGACAAAAGCCGTGATCGGCCCGCCATAGTCCGTGCAAGCGACGATGTTTGCCTGGTCTTGGGCAACGAAATGATAGGAGTGGACGAAATAGGCGTGCAGACCGTCTTTGCCGGTCGCGATGCCATCAAGCAGGCCATGCGGCGTCACCACATCGAGCGTATTCCAACCCATGTGCGGGATCTTCAACGTGGGATCTGACGGCGTGATGTGGGCCACCTCTCCGCCGATCCAATCGAGACCCTGCGTGAGCCCGTGTTCCAGGCCGCGCGTTGCCATCAGCTGCATGCCGACACAAATGCCAAGAAATGGGCGGCCTTTGCCACGCACCACCTCCTCCAGCGCGTCACGCAATCCGGGCACAGCTTCGAGCCCGCGCTTGCAATCGGCGTAGGCGCCGACACCAGGCAGCACCACCCGGTCGGCGCCCAACACAATGTCGGGATCTGAGGTCAGCACCGGCCTTAGAGCGCTACCGCATTCGCGGCCGGCGCGCTCAAAGGCCTTTAAGGCCGAATGGAGATTGCCCGACCCGTAGTCGATAATGGCGACGTTCTGCATGAAGCGGGCTCAGCCCTGGCGCAAGCGGCGGAAGAATGCGAAGCGGTGTTTGGGCTTTGCCTCAGGTGCAGCCGGCGCGGCTGGTTCGGTGTCACGCCGCCGCAGGGCCTGCGTTGGCAGCCAGTTTTCAAAGAAGCGGCGCTCGCATTCGGCGAGGCTGCGGCCAGTAACCGATCCCAGCACATTCCACCCCTTCGACTCCAGCTTCGACGATTTCAGCCAGTGCGCCTCAAAACCAACGACAGCATTGAGTGCCAGAATGAACAGGCCGAACAGGGGCTCAGCCGCGCCCGCACTCTCCAGCGAGACATACCCGAATACGGCAAGCGCAATATATCCCACAGCCGAGACCCAAAACCGGTTGGCCACAAGCCAGATCGGGCCAAGCAGGAACGCGCTCCAGGTGAAGCCATCCTTCAGGAACACCATCGTCTCCGCCCGATCAAGGCGATCGATAGGTGGCGCAGGCGGTTCATGCACGGTGAAAATAATCATGCGCTTCTGGTTCGGAAATGGCAGGATCGTTACAATCATCCGGTAAGCGTTCCTTTCGTCGAGGGAACCCGGCCCGCTTGACGCGGATCCAGGCTCACGGCCTGACGCAAGGCGCGCGCCAAACCCTTATAGCAGGTCTCGGCGATATGGTGGTTGTTCTCGCCGTAAAGGTTCTGAATGTGTAAAGTAATGCCGGCATTCTGCGCAAATGCCTGAAACCACTCGCGAAACAATTCGGTGTCCATTTCGCCAACTTTAGGGCGGGTGAACACCACGTTCCAGATGAGATAAGGCCGGCCGGAAACGTCGATCGCCACGCGCGTCATCGTCTCGTCCATCGGCAGATGGACGTCGGCATAGCGCATGATGGCAACCTTATCGCCCAGCGCTTTAGCCACCGCTTGGCCCAAAGCGATGCCTGAATCCTCCGCGGTATGATGAAAATCAATATGAAGGTCGCCTTTGGCCTTCAGCTTGATGTCGATGAGACTGTGACGGGCGAGCTGTTCCAGCATATGGTCAAGAAAGCCGATGCCGGTCGCGATGTCATAGGCTCCCGTACCATCGAGGTCGATCTCGGCGGTAATTTGGGTTTCCTTGGTCTTGCGCTCGATTTTCGCTTTGCGGCTCACGGGCGGTCCCTCGCTCAGTTTCTTGCCCTCGTCGTCTCAAGCGTTTATCAGCTCGGGCAACCGCCTGCCAGCCTCTCGACCTGCCAACCTCTCGAAAGGCGTCCGATCGCCCGCTCCACCTTGAAAAGGCGGACGACACGTCCTTAATTCATTGTCCATTCGGACCGGACCTGCCCATGACTGACACATCACACATCTCCAGCGGTGCCCCGCAATGGCACGGTACGACCATCGTCACCGTACGCAAAGGCGGCCAGGTGGTGGTGGCCGGCGACGGGCAGGTGAGCCTCGGCCAGACCGTCATCAAGGCCAATGCGCGCAAGGTGCGCCGGCTCGGCAAGGGCGACGTGATCGGCGGTTTCGCAGGAGCCACAGCCGATGCGTTCACGCTTTTCGAGCGCCTCGAAGCCAAGTTGGAGCAATATCCGGGCCAGTTGATGCGGGCCGCAGTGGAACTGGCCAAGGACTGGCGCACGGACCGCTATCTCAGGCGGCTCGAAGCGATGATGATCGTTGCAGATGCGACAACGACGCTGGTGCTGACTGGAACGGGCGACGTCCTGGAGCCGGAAGGCCACATCATGGGCATCGGCTCGGGCGGCAATTTCGCGCTGGCAGCGGCGAAGGCGCTGGCCGATCAACCGCTTTCGGCCGAACAGGTGGCGCAACGGGCGATGGCCATTGCCGCTGAAATCTGCGTTTACACCAACGACAATGTGGTGGTTGAAAGCCTCGCGTCGAGCCGATGAAAAATTTGACCATTTCCTGGATCCTGCTGTTCACCGCAGGCCTGCTCGAAGTCGCGACGACGACCGTGTTCCGTTACACCGACGGCCTCACCCGAGTGCTGCCGACCATTGCCTTCTTTGCACTCGGTGTTGCAAGTTTCTACTTTCTGTTCCGATCGCTTGCCGGCATTCCGCTTG
>JAXGRZ010000191.1:0-4739 GCA_040765305.1 Hyphomicrobiaceae bacterium
CACCCAGATGGGGAAGACGTTGAGGCGGTAATAGAGATCCTCGCGGAACTTGCCATCCTTGACCAGCTGGATCATGTCGCGGTTGGTCGCGGAGATGAGACGGAAATTGACCTTGACCGGCTTCTTGGAGCCGACCGGATCAATCTCGCCTTCCTGCAAGGCACGTAGCAGCTTGACCTGGGCATCGAGTGGCAGTTCGCCGACCTCGTCAAGGAATAGGGTACCACCATCGGCTTCCTGGAACTTGCCGATACGCTTGTCGGTGGCGCCGGTGAACGAACCCTTCTCGTGGCCGAACAGGATCGATTCAACGAGGTTTTCAGGAATGGCGCCGCAGTTGACCGTAATGAACGGGCAGCCGGCGCGTTCAGATTCGCCCTGGATGGCGCGTGCGATCAGTTCCTTGCCAACACCCGACTCGCCTTCGATCAGCACCGGAATGTTGGACGAGGCCGCGCGCCTGCCGAGCGCAATGACACGCTCCATTGTTTCTTCGCGGATGATCAGATCGGAGAAGGTGAGCGTACCTTCCTGGCGCTTCTTGATGCGCGTGATCTCTCCGGCCAGTGCCTCGATCTTCAAGGCGGAGCGGATCGATACTTCGAGACGCTCTGGGCTTGCCGGCTTGACGACGAAGTCGACAGCGCCGGCGCGCATTGCATTGATGGCGGTATCGATCGAGCCGTGTGCGGTCTGCACGATGATTGGCGGCAGTCCAGCCTTACCAATCAGCCGGTCGAGCACGCCCATGCCGTCAATGCCGGGCATGACGAGATCGAGCAGCACGAGGGAAATGGTGGAGCGGTCGGGGCCTTCGAGCATCTCGATGGCACTCTCGCCGGAAATCAGGGTTTTCGTCTCGAAGCCCATCCGCTTGATGGTTTCTTCGAGAATACGGCGCTGGGCCGGATCGTCATCGACGACAAGAACACGCTTGGCCATGTGGCACTCAACTCTTCGACGCTACAGAACAACATTCCCCGGGCCGGTAGATACGGGTGTTCCCAAATCGGACACCCGCTCAGCGGTGGAAAACTCAACTGGGTCCAGACTGAACGAGTTCGGTAAACAACTGGTTTCCAGGCAGACCAAGTCGGCGCGATTTTGCGCAACGTGTGCATTTTTGGGATGATAACGCCGAAATTACGTGCTTTCGGGCGGTGGCGGGGTCCAGTCGCAGGGCAGGCTTTACCTTGAAAATTCGCGGGCGCGCCGTCACATTGCGCCCGAGCAAGTCTCTTATATTCCTACCTGCCGCGCGACTTGCCCTGTGGGGCGCACTATCCGCGCATATGATCAATTGTAAGGACAATGAAATGACATCTGCCGCATCCGTCGATCTGGGGATCATGCCCGAGTGGGATTTGTCCGATCTTTATGGTTCACCCGATGCGCCGGAGGTCAAACGCGATCTGGACACGGCCGCGGCCGATGCCAAGGCGCTCAAGGAGACATATCAGGGACGGCTGGTTGAGATCGGTGGTGATGGTGCAAAGCTCGCGCAAGCGGTCAAATCCTACGAGGCCCTGTCGGATCTGCTCGGCAAGCTGGGCTCCTACGCGGGTCTTCTTTATGCCGCCAACCAGACCGATCCCAAGCGCGCCAAGTTCTACGGCGATGTATCGGAAAAGCTCACGGCGATCTCTTCGGATCTGTTGTTCTTCGAACTGGAGCTCAACCAGATCAAGGACGATGTGCTGGCCGCATCGCTCAGCCATCCCGATCTTGCCCGCTACAAGCCGTGGTTTGATGATTTGCGCAAGGAGAAGCCCTATCAGCTCGAGGAGAAGATCGAGCAGCTTTTTCACGAAAAGGGCCAGACGGGGCGCGGGTCCTGGAACCGGCTGTTCAACGAGACGATGAGTGGACTTCGCTTCAAGGTCGCGGGCTATGACGAGCCGTTGACGCTGGAGCCGACGCTCAACTTGATGTCGGATCCCAAGCCGGACAAGCGGCAGGCGGGCGCGGAAGCCCTGGCCAAGGTGTTTTCCGACAACGTGCGCCTGTTCACGCTGATCACCAACACGCTGGCCAAGGACAAGGAGATTTCCGACCGCTGGCGCGGCTTCAAGGACGTGGCCGACAGCCGGCATCTGGCCAACCGTGTCGAGGCGCCGGTGGTCGATGCCCTGGTGGCCTCGGTGCGCGCGGCCTATCCGCGCCTGTCACATCGCTACTATGCGATGAAGGCAAAGTGGCTTGGCGTGGACAAGCTCGCGCACTGGGATCGCAATGCCCCGCTGCCTGAAAAGCCTGACCGGACGATCTCATGGGCCGAAGCACAGGAGATGGTGCTCAATGCCTACGCGGGCTTTGCGCCGCAGATGGCTTCGATTGCAAAACCGTTTTTCGACAAGAACTGGATCGATGCGCCCGTGCGTCCCGGCAAGGCGCCCGGTGCCTTCTCGGCTTCGACGGTTCCCTCGGTGCACCCTTATGTGATGATGAACTACCTGGGCAAGCCGCGTGACGTGATGACCTTGGCGCACGAACTGGGGCATGGTGTGCATCAGGTGCTGGCGGCCAAGCAAGGGCCCTTGCTGGCGCCAACGCCGTTGACGCTTGCCGAAACGGCATCTGTGTTCGGCGAGATGCTGACCTTCCAGGCGCTGTTGAAGGAGACCAAGGACCGGCGCGAGAAAAAGGCCATGATTGCCGGCAAGGTCGAGGACATGATCAATACGGTCGTGCGCCAGATCGCGTTCTACACCTTCGAGCGTCAGGTTCATGAGGAGCGCCGCAACGGTGAGCTGACGAGCGAGCGGCTCAATGAAATCTGGCTCGACGTGCAACGCGAGAGTCTCGGTCCTGCAATCGACTTCAAGCCGGGCTATGAGGTGTTCTGGACCTATATTCCGCACTTCATCCATTCGCCGTTCTACGTCTACGCTTATGCGTTCGGCGATTGTCTCGTGAACTCGCTTTATGGGCTTTATCGGGAAGCGCACCCTGGCTTTGTCGAGAAGTATTTCGAGATGCTGAAGGCGGGTGGGTCGAAGCATCACGCGGAGCTGCTCGCGCCGTTCGGTCTTGATGCGCGTGACCCTGAGTTCTGGAACAAGGGCCTCAAGGTTCTGGAAGGCATGATCGACGAATTGGAGCGCATGGAGGCGGCCTCCTGATCTGGTGCGCACGGTGATGCGCGGTGCGTGAAGGTGTGCTGCGTCGTGCTTTGCGCGACTTGAGATCGGGCCAGACGTGAAGGCGACTGCCAAGCCCCGGCGCAATCGATAAGAGGCAGCCATGTTCGACCGACTGATGAACCTCTTTGCCAACGCCAATGAGCCGACCTATGCATTGGCGCCGAGCGATCTGCATCTGGCGGTTGCCGCATTGCTGGTCGAGGCAGCGCGGATGGATGACAACTTCGGCGCCGATGAACGTGCGGTAATCGCGCGCGTTCTGGCCGAGCGGTTCGACTTGTCGGCCGGTGAGGTTGAGGATCTCATCGCGCGGGCGAGTGAGGAGATGCGAGACAACGTCCAGTACTTCCCGTTCACGCACCACATCAATACGATGATGAGCGGCGATGAAAAGATCGGCGTGATCGAAATGCTATGGCAGGTCGCCTATGCCGACGGGCGGCTCGATCCTTTTGAGGATCGCCTCATCCGGCAGGTTGCCGGACTGATCTATGTGGAGGATCGCGCCCGCATGGAAGCGCGCCGGCGTGTGCTGGGCCGTGATGAGGGTGCGGATTAAGTTTGAGGTGACAATTGGCGTTTGGCGAGGCTGGCGCTGACGCGCACCACAACCCCGGCCATGTTTGCGTCCTTGGGCTGGGATCGGGGCCCTGACGTTTTACATCCTCGACCGTGCGGCATCCCCCGCGTTATACAATCTGTATAACGCGGGGGCGGAGACTCTGAAATGAAGCTGCAACTCAAAAAAATCGGCAACTCGACCGGGCTGATCCTGCCCAAGGAGCTGTTGGCGCGGCTTGGGCTGCGGGAGGGCGATGAACTGGTGGTGAGTGAGGCCCCAGGCGGCCTCAATATCACCAAAGGCGATGAAACCTTCCAAAGGGGGCTGGAGGTGGCGCGCAAGGCGATGAAAACCTACCACAATGCGCTCAAGGAACTGTCGAAGTGAGCGAGCCTGTCTGGCTCTCCGTTGAACTCGTCAAAGCTCTTCACGAAGAGCAACTAAGAGAATACGGCGGGCCCGCAGGGATTCGAGACCAAGGCATGTTGGAAAGCGCCTTGGCGCGTGCGCCGAACAATTGGGCCTGTGGTGAGCGCGACATAGCGGCACTGGCGGCGGCCTATGCTCACGGGGTTGCGAAGAATCCTCCACTTGTCGATGACAACAAGCGCGCAGCTCTCCTGTCACTGGTTACGTTTCTCGGTCTTAATGACATCGATTTTGTTGCCTCGGAGGCTGAGGCTGTTGTGATGATCCTCGGCCTTGCCTCAGGTGAGATCGAGGAGGAGGGGTTGATCCGCTGGATCAGGGATAACTGGCCCTCACGATCAGCGTAGCAACTGGTACCGGTCGGGCGGAGTTATTGAGAGTCGCCGTTCTATCTTTCTAGCGTCAGCGGGAGACCCCCCGGTTCTGCCGAGGAGGCAGTAGCAGTTTGACGTATCCGGCGGTCCACCGGCGGATTTCCAACCGTGAGCAGCCAAGCACACGGAAGGAACCCCACTGATGGACGAGTACCAAGCCTTAAGCCACACGACCTGGGACTGCAAATATCACGTCGTGTTCATCCCGAAGTGTCGCCGCAAGACGCTGTA
>JAXGRZ010000192.1:0-4720 GCA_040765305.1 Hyphomicrobiaceae bacterium
CCCAGCCGAATGCCGTGATGTGCTCTTCAGACACCATCGGGTCGTTCAGCTTGTCGTCCTTGTAATAGAATTCGATCACCGATCGGGGCAGCGGTGAGCCTTCTTCAAGGCCCAGCCGCGTCGCCAGACTGCCGGCGGCAATGTTGCGTACGACGACTTCAAGCGGGATGATCTCCACTTCGCGGATCAACTGCTCGCGCATGTTGATGCGCTTGATGAAGTGCGTCGGCACGCCGATCTCGCCCAAACGCTGGAAGATCACTTCCGAGATGCGGTTGTTGAGTACGCCCTTGCCCTCGATGAGGGCGTGCTTTTTTGCGTTGAAGGCGGTGGCGTCATCCTTGAAGTGCTGGATGAGCGTACCGGGCTCGGGGCCTTCGTAGAGCACCTTGGCCTTGCCTTCATAGACACGACGCCGCCTATTCATTGGTAGTCCTCTGATCATTGAACTCGTTCTTGTTCTCGACTTGCTCAGATACAAATTCGGGGAGTGTTTCGTCTCGTTGTCCCGCACACCAGTGTCTGACATGACTCATTGAAGTTTCAACAGGTTTTCCTGATGAGAGCCAGTCTCGACTGCGTGTGTGGGCCCCGCTTTTTTCCGCTCCGACACTAGCCGAACCGGGGGGCGGAAACAATCTAGACAAGGGGGTGGTTCACGAACTCGGTAACCGGCCAGCCAAGCCGTTGATTTCGCCCGTAACGCGGGCTATTGCTCCCCGACAACGGTTGGCCGTGGTAGCAACAATAACACGCTCTGCGTGCAGAATATTAATAACTCGCGCTAAGGTTGCGCGGCTCTGGAGGCTGGAATGACGACGTTTGATGAGCGGCAAAAGGGCTATGAGAAGAAGTTTGCCCATGATGCGGAACTGAAATTCAAGGCCGAATCGCGCCGCAACAAGATGCTGGCCGAGTGGGCAGGCGCGAAATTGGGCCTGTCGGGCACAGACCTTGAGGATTACATCAAGGCCGTGCGTCGCGCCGACTTGGAAGAAAAGGGCGACGACGATGTCCTGCGCAAGGTCAAGGCCGACCTCGACGCCAAAGGCCTCACCATTCCTGTTGCCGAGATCCGCGAGGCCATGGACGAGTTCCTGGCCAAAGCCATTTCGGAAATCGAAGGCGGGAAAAGCTGACATCTTGACCCAACAGCATGTTGTGCTGAGCAGCTCAACACGTCAGCTCAACATGCTTGGGGGGTGTCGTTCATCACCTCACGTGCGCCATCTCAAGGCGCACTGCGGCGAGGCAGACGCTTCGTCTCACCGATCTGTTTGAGAAACCAGCCGAACTGCATCAGACCCTCTGGCCAGGGTCCATGTCCCGAATCGACATTGATGTGGCCGGCAGCTCCCGCTTCCGACAAGCTCGCGCCCCAGTGCCCGGCAAGTTCCTTGGCGCGTGAAATGGAGCAATAGGGATCGTTGGTCGAGGCGACGACATGGACAGGGACGGGAAGGGGCGTGGTCGGCAGCGGCGCAAAGCCATGCGCTGAACTATCGAACGTATAGCCCGCCGTAATCGGCCAGCGCGAGGCATTGTCGACATCGGCTGGTGCAACGAGGAAGGCGCCGGCGAGCGCGCCGGCGGGCAGTTCGCGAAGCGCATGAATAACGGTCGCCACGCCCAGGCTGTGCGCAACAAGCACCACTGGCAGGTCAGATTCCGACTTCACAATGGTGCTGATGAGCGTACCAACCCAGCGATCGCGATCAGGATGGATCCAATCGGTCTGCTCCACACGCCGTGCCGTTTTCAAGCTGCGCTGCCAGCGCGTTTGCCAATGATCCGGGCCTGAACTCGACCAGCCAGGCACGATCAGGATCTCGACATCGGACGTCTTCATGAAAGGCAACTCCCAGCGATGATGAGCAACAGGTAAGTTGGGACACTATTGCCATCACACTCCACGCCAGTCCGGCTTGCGCTTGCCAAGGAAGGCTTCCATACCCTCGCGGAAATCCTGTGAGGTATAGCACAGCGCGATGAGATCATCGTCCTGGCGATCGCGCATTTCGCGATCGTTGAGACGCCGCAGCGCCTCTTTGGTGGCACGCAAGGTCAGTGGTGCATGGCCGGCAACGAGGCGGGCCAAGGCACCCGCGCGCTGCATCAGCGCGCCATGGTCGGTGACGACTTCGCTGACAAGGCCAATCGACAATGCCTCGGCAGCCTCGATCAAGCGCGCGGTGAACAAGATTTCCTTGGTGCGCGCAGCTCCGATCAATCCGGCGAGCCGGCCAAGGTTGTTCATCGACAGGCAATTGCCCAGCGTGCGTGCAATGGGAAAACCGAAGCGCAGACTGGCCGTCGTGATACGCAGGTCACAAACCGCGGCGATGGCGGCGCCACCGCCCGTACACGCACCCGCAATGGCGGCGATGGTCGGCACCTGCGTCCTCTCGATCTGTGACAGGACGGCCTCCATCTTGGCCTCGTAGGCAAGCGCCTCATCGCGGGTTTTCACGTGCCGGAAAGCGGCGATGTCGGTGCCCGCGCCGAACGCCTTGTCGCCGGCACCGGTAATGATCAACGCCTTTACCGGCCCGCCCGCTTCGATGCCGCCGCAGATTTCGGCCAAACGATCATACATGGCCAGCGTCAGGGCATTGCGTGCCGCCGGCCGGTTGAGCGTCGCCGTGGCGATGCCATCGGCGGCGATCTCGTAGACCAGTTCGTCGGTTGACGCGGAAGGGTCACCTGTTGGCGTCGCTGGTGGCATCGGTGGCATCACATATCCTTGGGTTAGGTGTGCTGTGCAGGCGGCAGGCGACCCATGCAACTTGAAGCTCTGAGGCACTGTTCCACTGTTCCACTGTTCGACCATACCCGTAGGTCTTGGGCAACCATGGTCGACGTGAAGAGCGCTTGTTTGCACGTCGGTAGAGTGTAGTCAGACGTCTGCCTGCGCTGATCCGCGGTCCGCCCGTGTGCTCGTCGTCGCAAGCCCAGCTTCGGGATCCTGCGGAAAAGGCGGCGCCAGACTTGCGGGCACCGGTTCGAATTCGCCCGTCTGCTCGGCAGGCGGGGCGGCCCGCACCATCACCCGCGCGATGGCGAACGCCATGAGAGCCAGTGCCGCGACGGCGGTCAGCTCGAACAAGGCCCAAGCCCCCAGATGCGACATGGCAAGCGACGCGGCAAATGGCCCAACCATGGCCCCAACGCCGAAAACCAGAAGCAGCCCGCTGGCCACCTCGACAGCGGCGCCCGGCGCGGCGGCATCGTTGGCGTGCGCATTACAAACCGAATACAGCGTCAACAGGCAGCCGCCGTAAAGGAAGCTCAGCGCCAGAAACAGCGCCCGCGAGGCAATCGGATCGATGGCTGCCAGCCAGATCGACAGCGCCGCCAGCGCCGCAGAGATGGCAATCAGAACCAAGCGTCGGTCCATGAAATCAGAGGCCCGGCCGAGCGGCCATTGCAGCACCATGCCGCCAACGACCACAACCGTCATGAAGTTGGCGATGCGGAAGACATCAAGACCGATCGACTGGCCGTAGGTTGGTGCCATGCCCCAGAATGCGCCGTTCGTCAGCCCCGCCAGCAGGGTTCCCACGAGCGCCACGGGAGACACGGCATAAAGCCGCTTCAGGCTGAGCTGCGGCGTCGTTGGCGGAGGTGGCGCTTGCGCGCGTGTCAGAGCTACCGGGATCACGGCCAACGAGAGGAGCACCGACGACAGGGCAAACAGCGTGAAGCTGCTTGGCTCGGCAGCATTGATGAGCTGCTGTCCTAGAGCCAGGGAGCCAAGGTTGATCACCAGATAGAGGGCAAGCAACCCGCCGCGATGCTCGCGTGTGGTTGCCTCGTTGAGCCAGCTTTCCACGACCAGATAGAGACCAGCGACCGATGCACCGGTCAGGATGCGCAAGGCAAGCCAGGACCACATCTGTGGTTCGATGGCGTAAAGGATCGCCGTTCCCGAGGCGAGGCTGGCCAGCAGCGAGAACGTGCGAATATGGCCGACACGGATGATGGTTCTGGGTGCCAGCCAGCAACCGGCAAGATATCCGACGAAATAGCCCGACATCACGAGGCCTGTTTCCAGGGTGGAGAAACCTTCGATTCCCGCCCGCACGCCAATCAGCGTGTTCTGCAACCCCATGCCGATCAGCAAGAGGGAGAGGCTCGTCAAAAGAGCACCGAAGATGCGAACATGCGAAGCAAGCATGGCGTTGGCGAATATTTGTCGATGGGGGCCGCAAGGGCCGCAGCTCAAGTCAAATCAAACTCGTGACATGCCCCGAGCGGAGCAAAGCGCTCCATCGGGCGATGCTGTAGCGTGGCGTCTTAAATTCTGCCCCACGAGATGAAGCGGCACGAGGGGGGTACGATGTGGACGTGGGCCAGCTGGGTTACCCGATTTTGATCCAATGAGTGGTGCGACAAACGGCGCGCTTGGCGAGGTGGAGACCTTCGCTCACCCCACCAGATAGCCGCCAGCTTGTCAGCAATAGAACCAAATATCTGCACTTTAGCAACGACATAGCTGTGATTTTGGGGAGGACATGCTAACACGCACCGGTAGTAACCACGCAACCCAGCCGCGGGCTTGATCGGTTCACTCAAACGCGAGTATTCACAAACGTGAATGTTTGCTCGTCTGCACCGGGGATGGTGCCGGGCGCTCCAATCGAGGCGCTGGTGCACCGATCTGCTTTCCCGGCAAAGTGGCAACTGGGATCTCAAGTCCCCAACAAGCAACGAGCGCGAC
>JAXGRZ010000193.1:0-4709 GCA_040765305.1 Hyphomicrobiaceae bacterium
CGCCCATGAGCTTGCCGTAATGCGTCAGCGCGCCCGCCAAACCACGGAAGCGGCCTATGGGCTGGCAGCGCTGGCGGCACTCACTTTTGCAGCTCTTATCAACCATACGAACCTCGGCGCCCCCCTAGGAGAGGAAGCCCGCCTTGTTGTGATATGGAGTTTCGTTGGTCTTGCCGCTGCCGACGCAGCTTTGCTTGTGGCCTGGCAATACATCATCGGCTGGATCGCCCCGCCGCAGTAACAAAATCCAAAAGTCCGCCCGCGCTGCCACACCCCGATTGCTTTCGATTGTGCTGCAAAAAGCCCCCCGGCACGGCACCGGAGGGCTTTTGTCTTGTCATCCGTTGGGCGCGCCCATGTTGAGCGGGCGCGATCAACCGGTCGGCTGCGGCTCCATGTTGCCGGAACCAGGTTCCTCGCGCGGCGGCTTTGGCGCCCGGCCCGCCACCGGAACCGCCGAGCCGATCGGCCCCTTGGTCTCGTCGTCATCGGACGGCCGCACGATCTTCTCGCCACGCATCAGAGCCTGACATTCCTCGCCAGAGATCGTCTCATACTCCATCAGCGCCTGGGTGATCGCTTCAAGGTCCTGGCGATGCTTGGTCAGCACCTCCCAGGCCGTGTCGTAGCCGGTCACCACGATACGCCGCACTTCCTCGTCGATGAGCTTGGCGGTCTCCTCGCTCATGTTCTGCTGCTGCGTGATGGCGTGACCGAGGAAGACCTCCTGCTGGTTCTCGTTGTAGAGCAGCGGTCCAAGCTTCTCGCTCATGCCCCACTCCGTCACCATGCGCCGCGCGATGTTGGTCGCCTGCGTGATGTCGCTGGACGCACCCGTGTTGAGGTGATCCTTGCCATAGACGAGCTGCTCGGCAACGCGCCCGCCGAACGCCATGGCGATCTTGCCCTCGCACCACTCCTTGGAATAGCTGAGCTTGTCGCGCTCGGGCAGGCTCATCGTCACGCCAAGCGCGCGACCACGCGGAATGATCGTCACCTTGTGCAACGGATCGTTGCCCGGCACGATAAGGTTGACGATCGCATGGCCGGCCTCGTGATAGGCGGTCGAAAGCTTTTCTTCTTCGGTCATGGCCATCGAGCGGCGCTCGGCGCCCATCATGACCTTGTCCTTGGCATCCTCGAATTCGGCCATCGTGACGAGGCGCTTGTCGCGGCGCGCCGCCAGCAACGCCGCCTCGTTGACCAGGTTGGCAAGATCGGCACCCGAAAAGCCCGGTGTTCCACGCGCAATGACGCGCGGGCGGACATCCGACGCAATCGGCACGCGCTTCATGTGCACGCGCAAGATCTTCTCGCGCCCCGTGACATCGGGGTTGGGCACGACGATCTGCCGGTCGAAGCGACCGGGGCGCAACAGCGCGGGATCGAGCACGTCAGGGCGGTTGGTCGCCGCGATGATGATGATGCCCTCGTTGGCCTCAAAGCCGTCCATCTCGACGAGCAACTGGTTCAGCGTCTGTTCGCGCTCGTCGTTGCCACCGCCAAGACCGGCGCCACGATGGCGGCCCACCGCGTCGATCTCGTCGATGAAGATGATGCAGGGAGCGTTTTTCTTCGCCTGTTCGAACATGTCGCGGACGCGCGAAGCGCCGACGCCAACGAACATTTCGACGAAGTCGGAACCGGAGATGGTGAAGAACGGCACGTTGGCTTCACCGGCGACCGCGCGCGCAATGAGGGTCTTGCCGGTGCCGGGAGGACCAACCAGCAGGCAGCCGCGCGGGATGCGCCCGCCCAGCCGCTGGAACTTCTGGGGATCACGCAGGAACTCGACGATCTCGGTCAGATCCGCCTTGGCCTCGTCGACACCCGCGACATCCTCGAACGTCACGCGGCCATGCCGCTCGGTCAGAAGTTTGGCGCGCGACTTGCCAAACCCCATGGCGCGGCCCGAACCCGATTGCATCTGGCGCATGAAGAAGATCCACACGCCGATGAGCAGCAGCATCGGGAACCACGACAGCAACAGGTTCATGATCGAGGGCACGTCCTCATCAGATGGACGCGCGTTGAAGTCGACACCCTTCTTTTGCAGCCGCTCCACCAGCGTCGGATCCTCCGGTGGAGCATAGGTCTGGAATGTTGCGCCGCCGTCGCGCAATTCGCCGGTCAGGCGCTTGCCCGAGAGGGTGACCTTCGAGACCTTACCGTCCTCCACGTCGGCGAGGAACTTGGAGTAGCTGATCTCGTTGGCGCCGCGCCGTGGCGTACTGCTGTTGTTGAACAGGTTGGCCAACGCTGCCAGGAGCACCAGCGCAATGGCCCAGATCGCCAGACGCTGCAGATTTGGATTCATCCACTTGATCCTATTCGTAGTGGGCCCTCAGGGTGCCCATTATCGACCGGCCGAACCCGCACGAGGTGTCGTCGGAGCTTCATTGAAGACACAAGCCGGCCTACCGCTCGGTATCCAGCCGTTAAGATAGGTGCCCCCCGGGCCTTTGCCAAGCGACCCGGTTGGCGGCGAAATGCTCGTTTTGCGTTGTTTCGGCCGGCCTGGACCGGCAAAGCACGCCTGCAAGTGCATCCTGGTCAGTCTCTCATAGGCCGGTTCAAACCTCGTTAACCCCCAAAAGGGCCGGGCCGAGCACACCGACAGATCCCATGCAAATCTCACATCAACAAGGCCAAGGCAAATTCCAGGCCAGATCGGCCCAATTCCCGCTTTTGCGCGCACCAGTTCCTAGGGTCCGGCCTCAATAGCAATGTGTCCGGACCCTAGAGCATTTTCCGACGAAGTGGGCACCGGTTCGCCGTAGAAAATGCGACCAAACCAAAGAGCTAGAGCGCTGATCCGATTCCATCGGATCGAAAAGCGCTCTAGGTGCAATGCCGGCACAATACCGCCTCGTTTTGCCCCCTCACCAGGCGATGTAGCCGAACGAGGCACTGAATTGCCGGCTGCTTTGACCCATGAATGCCGAAAAATCGGCACCGACCTCCTCTGGCACGTCAAGAAGGCTATCCAACACCGAGGCGAGCCCGGGATAGGCCACAACCTCACCGCCCAGCGATACCACGGGCAGAGTTGCTGCGGCAGCGGCAGGCCACTTCAGCTCGGCAAGGCGGGGGACGGTTTTTTTCAGGTCCGCCCAGCCTTGCATACCCAAGGCATGCACTACCGCCCCTTGCGGCGCATTCCAATCGGCCGCAACCTCGAACCGGCGCCCGTCCCAGTCCACTATCTGACCTGGATCAATCTGGATGTGCGCCAACCCATCGCCGCGCCCCTCGCGATAGACCCGCAGCCGCCGCCCATCCTTATCCAGAAACTCGATTTTGCATCCTGCCAGCGTCACGCCTGACCCACGCCCTTCCTTGGCGCGCAGGGCGAGCAAGTCCTCCAGTTGCGCCAGCTCAACGTCGCGCGCCGCTCCACCATGCCCGCGCAGAACCTGGCGTAGCGAACGTGCTGAAACATAGGCACCGCAGAAGAACGGGCTTCGCGGGTCGAACTCGAACTCGGACATCAGGCCGGCGTGTGAAAACGCAGGGCTGCGCGAAAAGAGGGCGTCGCTGTCCATCAGCGCCCGAAGGTCGAACTCGGCATCCCTCAGCCGCCGTGCGCTCAGTGCAATCTTTGCCGCCGACAACCCCACTTCACCGAGCTGAGCCAGCATCTTACGCACGCGCACACGCTCGAAACGCTCGTCTTCGTTCGAGGGATCCTCGACCCAACGCGCCTCATAGGCATTGAGCGTTGCGGCAAGGCGCGCCTTGGGTACGTCAAGGAGGGGTCTTAGAACTCTGATTTCGAATGAATGAGGCTGCTGCTTGGTCGCGCGACTTTCAATGGTGTCGCGTTCGCGCATCCCACCCAGTCCCTCAAGACCGCTGCCGCGCGCCAGCCGCATCAGGAACGTCTCGGCCTGATCCTCCTGGTGGTGTGCGGTAACGAGCGCGCGCGGGGTATTGATGGAGCGCGGCAACCGGGCTGACCGGCCGATGGTGTCCAGCACGCCCGCCTCGGCCCGCAGCACATCGCCCATCAGGTCGCGTCGCGCAACGCGCGCCATTTCCTGGATTCTCGTTGCGGGTTTCTCACCCTGCCACTTCAGGACGACGCACACCAATCCAAGCTTGGCAGCTTCTTCAGCTACGAAACGCGCCTCCTCTCTGGATGCCGCACGCAAGCCATGATCAACCGTCAGCACGACGACGTGCGGTGTGCCTCCAATACGCCGCAGGTCCTCGCCCGTTTCAACCCCGACCAACCAGGCAGGCGGCGCAAGCCCAGTGCGCTCGATGGGCGTCGGCGGCTGACAATTCATGGCGCATGAGAACGAGTGCCGCCATCTTTGCGCCCACGCTTGGCGCACCGCGTCGCGGCGCGCCCAACGCGCCACCATGTGCATCAGCGCCATGGAGTCGCTTCCCCCCGAGACGGCAAGCGCCAGCGGACGCTGCTCGAACCCGGCGAAAAGCCCCGCAACTTCTTCGTCTAAGATCGGAGCTGCTGCAGACATCAATTCGTCTGGACCACTCAGCGGCAACTGAGCCGGCGCTGCTCTGATGCAGCCTTGTCTTTGACATGAGCCGGGGCGTCAGGGAATCGGGAGACCAGTTCGCCGAACGATGAGCACGCCGCGTCCTTCTGGCCCAGCCGGTCGAGCGACATGGCAAGCTTGAGCAGACTATCAGGTGCCTTGTTCGACTTTGCATATGTCTGATAGCCCTTCAAAAACGCA
>JAXGRZ010000194.1:0-4698 GCA_040765305.1 Hyphomicrobiaceae bacterium
AGCGAAAACCCAAGGCGCATGTACTGCTCCAGGCTGATCGGCTACGCCTTCGAACGGGCGAGCGAGGGCAAGTGCCTACTTCCCATCTTCCCAACCCACCTCGTCATGACCAACAAGGACTTTTTCAATCGCATCGGGGTGACCGCCGATGTCACCTTTGCTCCGGGCGATTTGGAGCTTGAACCCGACTTCGACGTCGTCGCCGAGTGGCAGGATTACCGCGCGACGGCCTCGCTGCGCCATCAGGACATTGTCATGGACAAGCTGTTTGCCTGGATGGACCAGTATCAGCTGAGGTTCAAGGAAACGTTCCTCATCAATATCGTCAGCTGGCTCGGACGCCGTGCCGCGGGATTTTCCAACACGGTCAAATCAATGATCGCCGACGTCATACCCAAGGTGCCCGCGCACATGCCAAGGCGCACCATCGCGACGATCGTCATGCTGCACCGGACGGCCGATCCCTTGATGCACGAGATCGGTGCACTGGAACAGGAGCGCATCGGCTTGTTCGGCCATCCGCTGCATCCCCGCGAGATCGGCGAGTACCTTGAGCGCATCCGCGCAAAGTCCGCCAACGAGATCGGCTATCTCGTGCCGGCCGCCAAGCCTGCAGAGAAGTAATCGACCTTTTTTGGTTGGTCGCATTTTCTGCGGCGAACCGGCGACCACTTCGTCGGAAAATGCTCCAAGTGCCCTGGGCGCGCGGGCCTTACTGCGGCTTGAGAGCGTGCGCGATGACCTTGCGCATGATGCTTGGCAAGGCTGAGTCGGCCAGATCACGCCGGTGGACCCAACGGCAGCGCTCAGGCTCGGCCCAAAACGTCATCTCTGCATCGGCCGGCACGATGGCACGATAGACCGCCAGCTCCAGACGAAAATGGGTAAAGGTATGCACGACAAGACCGGGCACCTCCCACCAAGAGGCCCGCACAGGCGCCGCCCGCATGAGGCCGCGCGAAGAGGGCGCATCATCGGTCCAGGGAGTCGAGGGCACTTCCAGCATACCGCCCAGAAGACCGGCGTCCGGACGCTTGCGCAGCAGAACGTAGCCATCTTCCCGCAGTGCCAGGAACGCAATGCCCGAACGAACCGGCCGATCCGGCTTTTCAGCTCTTGCAGGCAGCTGGGTCTCCAGCCCCTTGGCGGCAGCGGCACAGTCCGACTGCACCGGACAGACGAGACATGATGGGCTCTTGGGCGAGCAGATGGTGGCGCCCAGATCCATCATCGCCTGGGCAAAATCGCCAGGGCGATCGCGCGGGGTGAGCGTCGCCGCAAGACGCTTTAATTCGCCCTTCGCCTGTGGCAGCGGCTGGCGGACAGCAAACAGCCGCGCCGTAACGCGCTCCACATTGCCGTCGACAGGCGTTGCCGGTTCATTGAAGGCAATCGCCGCAATGGCCGCGGCCGTATAAGGGCCGATCCCCGGCAGTTTGATCAGTTCGGCCTGCGTGCGTGGGAATTTGCCGCCGTGATTGCCGGCGACTTCGATGGCGCACTCATGCAGCTTGCGGGCACGCGCGTAATAGCCAAGGCCCGCCCAGGCCGCCAACACCTCATCGCGGTCGGCTGCCGCAAGCGCCTTTACATTTGGCCAGCGGGCGAGAAACTTGAGGAAATAGGGGATCACGACCTTGACGGTCGTCTGCTGCAGCATGATCTCGCTAAGCCAGACCTTGTAAGGGTCGGCGCGGCGTCCGGGCGGCGCGCGCCACGGCAAATCCCGGCGCTCGCGGTCATACCAATCGAGTAGAGCCGCGACCGTGTCCGGACCCGCCGGACGCAATGGAAGTTGCATTCGTGCAACAGCTAGCAAATGCGCCCCCAGAATTCGAGCCTGACGCAATATCCAGGTGATGGCTGGCATCGTTCGAATCGTTAAGCAGATGTTAAGGGGTCAGAACGCCCCTGGAAACGAAGCAACCGGACTTTGAGGTGTGAAAAAGCTGGACGGCAGGGCGAATGCGGCAGATCCGGCACGCCCCGGTGGGACGGCGCCAAGCGATGTCTGGCGGCCTCACGGCCGTGGCAACAACACGCGTGCGATCGCCAGCCTAATCCCACGGATCACTCAGAAGTCATTCGAAAAACACGGTTTTGCGGCGGCCAGCCTGATCATGGACTGGGCGCAGATCGTCGGCCACGAGAGGGCGCGCAACACCCGCCCGTTGAAGCTCAAGTGGCCGCGAACACTTCAGAAATTCAGCGAAACTTCCGAAAACTGCGAGGGGCGGCCTGGAG
Organism: Hyphomicrobiaceae bacterium; assembly: GCA_040765305.1. Taxonomy (GTDB): domain Bacteria; phylum Pseudomonadota; class Alphaproteobacteria; order Rhizobiales; family Hyphomicrobiaceae; genus JAEUMD01. Next base: position 2,245 of record JAXGRZ010000194.1, read on the forward strand.
CAACCCTTGTGCTCCAGGTTGATCCGGCCATCGCGCTCGACATTCAATACCAATCAGGCCAGCTGATCGAACGCGTCAACGCCTATTTCGGGTACCGGGCGGTGGCAAACCTTCGTCTCATCCAGGAGGCAATCGGTGAGGATGCGAACCGACCCGATCGTTTGAGTGGACAAAGTCCTCGCGCCCCGGTGATGCCAGTTCCGGGAACAAGTCCATCACAAAACGCCCCAAATGGCTTGCCTGGCGGCGATGAGGACCCTCTTTCGGCAGCTTTGGCGCGGCTGGGCGCGCACGTTGCAGCGCAAATTCGAGGCCGCAAGCCAGATTGAAGCGGATCGGCGCTCTAATCACGCAAAATGAGGCAATCGTGATCCCACCGGGAAGCACCGCAGGCTGTGCGTTCAGTTGGTATTCAAGCCGGTTTTGCCTTAATGCGTCGCCAGCCCCATGCTATGGGCACACGCTATTGGACCGGGCCATCCTGGCGTGGCCACGTCACCTGACGCGCCGCCACACACCCGACCGAATGAAGGAGCACCGCACGTGACAGAAACCGCCGATTGTACTTTTCTCGCCGCCATCACGCGCCGCCGGTTGCTGGCCGGCACGGCGGCCCTCGCCTGCGTTGCGGCGAGCGGGTTCACCTCACATGTCGCGATGGCGCAAAGACGCCGCTCTGGACCGACCGAGATCCCCGTCGAGGACCTTATGAAGCCCGTTGATGGGCTGGCGGATGTTGCTCTTGGACCGGCAGAGGCCAAAGTCACGATCGTCGAATATGCATCCATGACTTGCGGCCATTGCAGCCACTTCCACAAGGATGTCTTCCCAAAGATCAAAGAAAAGTACATCGACACCGGCAAGGTACGCTTCATCATGCGCGAATTCCCGCTCGACAATCTCGCAGCGGCCGCCTCGATGTTGGCGCGTTGCGTTCCGGCCGACAAAGTCTATCCGGCAATTGGCCTGTTCTTCGAAACACAGGCCGAGTGGGCATTTGTACAAGACAATCCGGTCGCAAAATTGTTTGAGATCGCCAAGCAGGCCGGTTTCACCAAGGACAGCTTCGACAAATGCCTGACCAACCAGAAGCTGCTCGACCAGATCAACGCGCAGCGCGCCCGCGCCTCCAACCAGTTCGGCGTCTCGGCAACGCCCACATTCTTCATCAACGGCAAGAAGTTGCAAAGCGCACCCACCGTGGAAGCCTTCGATGGCATGATCGAACCACTGCTCAAATAGAGCAGTTTTCGACGAAGTGGACACCGGTTTGTCGAAGACAATGCAACCAAACAAGAAGCTACAGCACCGATCTCATTCCATCAGATCGGTGCTGTAGATGCAGTGTCAGAGGGGGAACAACAAGACCTTGCGCATCAAACGCGCCATCGCCATCGGCTTCATCTCATTGATCGGCGCCGGCCTTGCGGCCTGCGCCAACGATCAGATTTTGAGCGTTGGTAATGCCACGCAAGACCCTGCGTCGGCAGCCACCTCCTCGACCTCAGCCTATGGTGACAGTGCTGGCGCATCGACTTCGAGTGGAATTCCAAACCCTCTTACCGGCGAGATCACCGACCGGCCACCAGGCGGGCGCACGGTCATCGCCAACCCGTCGGTTGGCGAAATCATGACGACCGGGCCGTTGCCCGAAATGTCCTGGGGCAATGCCGATGCCCCGGTGACAGTGATCAAATACATGTCGCTGACCTGCCCCTATTGCCGGCGCTTCCAACTGGAAGTTTTTCCAGCCTTCAAGAAGGCCTACATCGACACCGGCAAGGTGCGCTTCATCATCCGCGAGTTCCCGATCGGGCGCGCATCGGGTAACGCGACCGTCGCGCTGCGCTGCGCGGGGCCTGACAAGTACCTCGAGCTGTACGGTAAATTCCTTGCCCAGCAGGCATCCTGGGTATCGCAGGAGGTCCGCCTCGACGCCATCTATGCGGTCGCGCAACAGGTGGGGATGACGCGCGCCCAGTTCGACCAGTGCCTGCAGAATCAGGACATAATCAACGGGTTGAAGTGGATCAAGGATCGCGGCCGCACGCTCGGCATCATCGGCACACCAAATTTCTTCGTGGACGGCAAGCTGGTCAAGCGCGTGCTGTCGTTGGAAGATCTCTCGGCGATGGTCGATGCGGCACTGGCGAAAAAAGCAGGCTCAGGTCCAGCCACGGCAGCCGCAGGGCGTTAGCCACGCCAGCAGCGGGACTTTAAACGGCATCAAGCCGTCACCTGCCGCACGCACTACGACGGCAAGACCCTGACCGCGCGATGTGTACATGCTCTATTTCCTGCGTCACGCGTTGTCTGCGCATCACAGTCATGCCAATTCGTCCCGATGCAATCTTGTCGCCGAACCCGTGTACAGCGCACGAGAATGGAGCCTTGAAAACACCGTCCGATGAAGATCTCCCGTCTCAGATTGCTGGGCTTCAAGTCCTTCGTGGA
>JAXGRZ010000195.1:0-4688 GCA_040765305.1 Hyphomicrobiaceae bacterium
ATGCCTCGCTCCACCACGGAATTTGCGCTGGCTATGCCGCGCGTACGGGTCATTCCTCACCCGGTCGTGCCGCGTGGCTTCCATGAAGACGCCTGGTGGCTACACGCCAGCTCGGCGCGGATCCTTCTATCCGAATACCTGAAGTTCCTGCCCGCGGCCCTGCGTCTTGCCACCGAGCGCACGATCGGGCCTTGGCATTCCAGCGCCACGGCCGTAACAGGAGGCCATCCCATTGCCGGAGCGCCAACCTGAGCGCAACCCCCACATGCTGAGATCGATCCTCTTCGCCATCGTCTTTTATGTGAACACCGCGATTTTCCTCGTGGTCGGTTCGCCATTGCTTCTAGGGCCGCGCCGCTGGGCCATGATGGGCCTGAAGGCGCATGCCCATGCCTCACTGTTCTGGCTGCGTGTGATCGTCGGCACCCGTCTGGAGGTGCGCGGCCGGGAGAATCTGCCGGCGCCTCCCGTCCTCATTGCCGCCAAGCACCAATCGGCATGGGACACCTTTGCCCTCATTACCCTGTTTCGCGATCCGGCCATGGTGATGAAGGCCGAGCTGGGCTGGATTCCGTTCTATGGCTGGTTCAGCCACAAGTTCCGCCACATCTTCGTGCAGCGCGAGCGCGGTCCGTCTGCCTTGAAGCGCCTGATCCGTGATGCCCGAGAGCGTGCGGCGGCCGGCCGCGAGATCGTCATCTTCCCCGAGGGCACTCGCCGCGCCCCCGGCGCACCGGCCGACTACAAGTCTGGCGTCGTGGCCCTATACGAGGGGCTTAGCGTTCCCTGCATTCCCCTGGCCCTCAACTCCGGTCTGTTCTGGCCTCGGCGCAAGCTCGAGCGCTACCCCGGCACCATTATCGTTGAATTTCTTGAGCCGATCGCACCAGACCTGCCGCGCGCAAAGTTCCGCCCCGTGCTGGAAGAGCGCATCGAGACGGCAACCACCCGCCTCATTGCCGAGGCGCGAGCCAAGGATCCAGGCCTACCGTTTTCGCCCAGCGAGCGGACTCCACCCAGATCAACCTGATCTGCCCCCCTTTATTGTTCACATGGTTCCATTCAAATTCAAAACGCCATAGCGTGGGGCATGCTGGGAGCTGCCGTACGAGAGCATTTTCCGACGAAGTGGCCACCGGTTCGTTGAAGAAAATGCAACCAAACAAGAAGCTGGAGCAGCGATCCGGTGTCATCGGATCGAAAAGCGCGCTGTTGCTGGCCTGATGGGGAGAAACAAAATGTCTGATGCCCTTTATCGCGACGCCCAACGGGCGCTGCAGGACAAGTTTGCGACACGCAAGCTCGCCGACACGGTCTCGCAGGTGATTGTCCACGACACGCTCACCGACGAGGACAAGGCATTCATTCAATCGCGCGATTTCTTCTTTCTCTCCACCGTCAACGCCGAAGGTTGGCCGACGGTCTCCTACAAAGGCGGCACGCAAGGCATCGTCACCGCACTCGACGACAAGACGCTCGTCTTTCCAAGCTACGATGGCAACGGCATGTACCTCTCGATGGGCAACATCGCGGCCAGCCAGCGCATCGGCATGCTGTTCATCGATTTTGAAACCCCGCACCGAACGCGCGTGCAGGCCAACGCGGAACTTTCACAAGATGCCGGCCTTCTGGCGCGCTTTCCGGGAGCGGACCTCGTGGTCAAAGCGCGGATCGAGCAGATCTGGATCAACTGCCCGCGCTATATCCACCGCATGAGCCGCGTGGAAACCTCGCGCTACGTTCCCGATGCCAAAGGCAAGGCACCCTTGCCAGCCTGGAAGCGTATCGATGCCATTCAGGATTCCCTTCCGGCCTGCGATCAAGGCCGCGCCGACAAGGAAGGCGGTCTCATTTCAATCGAGGACTATGACGTTCTCGTGCGCGACGGCAAGGGTTGATCGAGATCCGCCCCTCACCCTAACCCTCTCCCCGTAAGGACGGGGAGAGGGAATTGCATGTGGTGATGTGTTGCGCTCACTTCCCCCTCTCCCCGCAACGCGGGGAGAGGGCCGGGGTGAGGGGCGGCTCAGGGGGTGTGCTTGCCTTCTAGATGTGGTGCTTCAAAAGGTTGTTCCTGATCAGTCCGATCCGGCCTGGCGCCTTGATGGGAAGCCGCAGGTCTTCGCGGGTGGTCGTTCACGTTTTGGCTTCCCCGCCCTGCTTCCCCGCCCTGCTTTACTGGAGCGCTTTCCTGGCATGCGCCTGGACGACGGCAAGTGCGGCCGACGCAATGCGGCACAATTCGCTGTCGGCGCGGCTGGTCAGGATGACCGGCGCGCGGGTGCCGACAATCATGCCCGCACATTCTGCCTTTCCCAGATAAACGAGCTGTTTGTAGAGCATGTTGCCGGCTTCGAGATCAGGCACAATCAGAATGTCCGGTGCACCCGCGACCGGTGAGGCAATTCCCTTGATGTGCGCGGCTTCGGCTGAAATGGCATTGTCGAACGCCAGCGGGCCATCGACCACGCCGCCGGTGATCTGGCCGCGATCTGCCATCTTCGACAGTATCGCGGCTTCGAGCGTTCCTGGAATTGCCGGATTGATCGTCTCGACGGCGGAAAGCACGGCAACTTTCGGTAGTGCAATACCAAGCCCATGCGCCAGTTCGATCGCATTTTGGATGATGTCGCGCTTGGCCATCAGGTCGGGCTCGATATTGACGACGCAGTCCGCCATCATCAACGGGCGGGCCTGGCCGGGAACATCGAACACGAAGACATGACTGGTGCGCCGGCCGGTGCGCAGCCCCTTCTCCTTGTTGACCACGGCTGCGAGCAGCTCGTCGGTATGCAGGCTGCCTTTCATGATGGCGGCTGCTTGCCCCTCGTGGATGAGGGCGACGGCGGCTGCCGCTGCAGCGTGTGGGCTATCGGGCGTATCGGCAAATGACATCGCGTGGAGCGAGATGTCGTTTTCGGCGGCCAGGCGCTCGGTTTGGGCCCGCGGGCCGACCAGCGTTGCCTGCATGATACCCAGTGAATGGGCCTTGGCGGCCGCCTCCAGCGCATTGACACTCAAGGGATAGGCAACCGCGACCCGCGCGCCACCCAGCGCCACCGCATCTGCAATGAGTTTGTCGATATAAGGATAGGCGCTCATGCTCAAACGCTCCGTTGGACAAAACCGGCTCCAACACGTTGGCACACGCACCACACTTCGCGCTGCCTGGTTGGCCAGGCAGGCGTATCACAAAAACAGGTGTCGTTGTCGAAATGTCCGCCTTGGATCCTGGCCGCGAACCTGCTGCTCAAGTGGTCAGGGCAGACAGGAAATCGCGCGAGATACGATCAGCGAGCAAGCGCATGACTGCATAACCACTGGCCGTATCGGTGGAGAAATAGCGCGTAAGAGCGTTACCGCTGAGGGCCAGCACGGTGGTGTCGTCCAGGCAGGTGGCGGTGGCGACGCGGCGGGGCTCCTCGCCAATCAGTGCTGCCCAGCCAAACGTTTCCCCCGCCTCCATGATCGAGTTGGCGGACGAGGCGCGATTACCCACGCCCAGCGAGAAGCGCACGCTGCCCGAGACGATAACGAACACATGCAGCGCTGAATCGCCCAGGCGATAGATATCGTCGCCCTCTTCGAAGCGGAGCTGGTCTGCCATCTCGGCAAGCGCTGCGATTGCCTCCGGCTTCAGCCCCTTGAACAGGCTTGCGCCGCTCAGAACCGACTGCGCCTTGCTCTTATCGACCATTGCTTGCTCCATGTGTCCGGCCCCGGCCGGCCTAACTCATCCAAATTTCCCCGCCGCCAGCACAGCCCGAGGGTTGGTGGTGATCGCGCCATTACGCGGCGGATCAACCAAACTTGTCGTAGCGGATGAACTCCGCGGGAAGCCTTGCTTCCATGATCAACATGCGCAAGGCGCCATCGACCATCGGCGGGGGACCAGCAACGAAACCGACCATATTGTCGTAGCGGCCTGCCATGTCGCGCGCGGCAACTTCATGCACAAAGCCCGTGGCGAGACGAATCTCGGGATGGGCGGGGTGCGTAGGCTGTGGCGGCTCCTCGTTGGAAAGCGCGATCGTGACCTCCAGATTGCCATCAGAGCGTCGCACCTGTTCGGCAAACTCGGCCGTATAGAAGCAGTCTTCCATGGTGCGCACGCCGAAATAGATATGGCCGGTGTACGACTTCAGGTAGCCATTGCGCGTGGCGTGCTGGGCGATCGACATCATGCCGGCAACACCAGAGCCACCGGCAATGCAGACGAAATTCTTGCTCTCCTCGGGACGGAAGGTGGCGCGGCCCAATGGCCCAAGAATCCGGAGTGCCTTGCCCGATACTTCGGTCTCGAACAGCCAATCGGAAAAACGTCCGCCGGGTTTGCGCTTGACGACGAAGACGAGCCGATCGGTGCTTTCCGCGTAGTTGACCATCGAATAGGCGCGCGCACCAACGACATCCTCGCACGAGATCGCCGCGAATTGACCGGCGGCAAAGGACATAGACCGGTCGAGTTGCACTTCGAAGTGAATGACGTCGTGGGTGAGGCGCAGGACCGTATCGATACGGCCCGAAAAGTCCGCGGGAATGTTTACGGTTTCGTGCAGTGGCTCGACCTTGGCGGGCACGCGCAGCACGCAATCACCTTGGGCATGGGCCTGGCAAAGCAGGACCTCGTTCTTGGCCCGCTTGACGTAGGCCAGACCTGGCGCCTCATCCCAGGCGAGCGAAACCTC
>JAXGRZ010000196.1:0-4683 GCA_040765305.1 Hyphomicrobiaceae bacterium
CGACCCTTCGGGCAGGCTGGGTTTGCTTGCCTGGTGCGTTGCGCTCACTTGAAAATCAACCAGATTTCCGGCGATCGCGCGCCTGCCAGACAACCAAACCCAACCTGTCTTGGACCCATTGCTATTGAGGCCGGACCCTAACGCGTGGATGGTGGGCGCCCGCCCATACGGGCGCCTCACACAAGGTTGGCCGATTATACGAGGTTGGCCGATTGGGTTGCCACGTCATCGGGGGTGCCAATGAAAGCAGCCTTGATGGATTTGTCGATGCGGCCGACAAGACCGGACAGTACCTTCCCCGCGCCGATCTCATAGATCTCAGTAATGCCATTGGCGGCCATGAACTGGACGGACTCGCGCCAGCGAACCGTGCCCGTCACCTGCTCGACTAGGCGCCGGCGGATCTCGTCGGGGTCGGAAATCGGCGCCGCCAGAACGTTGGCAATCACCGGCACGACGGGCGCCTTGATCTCAACCTTCGACAACGCCTCGGCCATCGCGTCGGCAGCCGGTTGCATCAACGAACAGTGGAACGGCGCGGAAACCGGCAACGGCATGGCACGGCGCACACCCAGCGGCTTGCCGGCTTCGGCGACACGGTCGATCGCACGCTTGTGGCCTGACAAAACGACCTGAGCAGGATCGTTGTCGTTGGCGATCTGGCAGACATCACCTTGCGCGGCCGCTTGCGCCACCTTCTGTGCCACATCAAGGCCGACACCCAAAAGCGCGGCCATCGCTCCCTCGCCAACCGGTACCGCCCGTTGCATCGCTTGGCCACGCAGGCGCAGCAGGCGCGCCGTGTCAGCAAGTGTGAATGCTCGTGCAGCTGCCAATGCCGAATATTCCCCCAAAGAGTGGCCAGCGACGAACTTCACCTTGTCGGTGAGATTGAAGCCTTTTTCCTTTTCGAGCACGCGCATGACCGCCATCGATACGGCCATCAGTGCCGGCTGTGCATTGGCGGTGAGCGTCAGCGTCGCCTTGGGCCCCTCCCACATAATCGCGGAAAGCTTTTCGCCAAGCGCCGCATCAACCTCATCGAAGACTTCGCGGGCGGCTGCGAAATTTTCCGCGAGCGCCTTGCCCATGCCAACGTCCTGGCTGCCCTGTCCTGGAAATACGAATGCAATGCCCATCTCTTCGCCTCTTGGCCGTCATCATCAATGTGCGGCTTAAAGGCATGGAGGCGTGCGCGAAGTCAAGCATCGGCCCGCATGCGCGCCATCGCCAGCGCAGCACGCCAATCATTTTCGAGCACCTCATGCGGCGATGATCGAGGGCATCGAGGTGTTGGAGAATGTGGTGCGGCGCCTTGGCGTAGACATTTGTCGAAGAACAAATTGGAACACATAAGAATTGCGTTTGCACACAATGCAATAGCGCACGTCAGAACACGGTCTTTGCTTCACGTTTATTACTAACCATGACTCACAAATCACGGGAATTGCGAGCGTTTTGTCGCACGTGCTGGGGCATGCCTTGATCTCAACACCATTCATAGGCCAAGGGCGGCGTCGTGTAAGAGTTCAAGGGGAAACAACCATGCTTACGCGTCTTCTTGCAGTCCTGTTGGCTGCAGTCATGATTCTACCGCTCATCGCATCCAACGCGGATGCGCGTCCGAAGAGCAAGAGGACTTACCACACCAGTTCCAATTCGAATGCTGGCCATCACCGTACCCACCGGAGTGCGAAGCGCGGGCATCGCCATGCCAGCCGTTCACATGCGCGCAAACGGGGATCGCGCAGCACACGCCGTTCCTATCGCCGTGGCGAGCGCATGTCGTTGGGCTATTCAAGCTATGGCTCTTCACGCCGCTCGGGCGCTGGACCGCGTCCGCGCCGCTGGTGCGGCTGGTGGATGCGCACCCAGCGCGGTGGCGGTCCGGCCTATAACGTTGCCTGGAACTGGCGCAACTATGGTCGCCCGGCTTCTCCGCAGGTCGGCGCCGTCGTCGTATGGCGCCATCACGTCGGGCAAATCGTCGGCCGCGCCTCCAATGGGAGGTGGATCGTGCAGTCGGGCAATGATGGCGGACGGGTGCGCTCGCGCGCACGTTCCATCGCCGGCGCCGTCATTCGCATGTAACTTGGGCTGGCACGGCCCAAATTGATGATTGCGATCAGGCCCGGCGCTACTGGCGCCGGGTCGTTCGTTGTGCCGCGTGCCGTTTGCTGATTTTGGCTAAACAACCACGGGACATCCGGCAAGGGACCAGACCCTAAGCTGGACCGACAGGTGTTTGCGGACGCGGCAGAATGATCCAGATTGAGCGCACGGCGCTCTAAGACCACGGCAAGACCACGGCGATCGGCGTCAACATTGGCCGACTTGCCATTTGACAGGTCCGCTCGCAGCTCTAGATTGCGGCGCAGCAAGTCGATCCAATCGATCATCCGATCCTCTCAACACAATGTGGGACGTCTACGACCGATGACCGCTATTCGCACGCCTGCCCGCCATTTCGCTCCCCTCGCCATTGGCGCGCCCGAGCCCTACCGCGCAACTCCGGTACGTCTGGAACGCATGATCCATTTCGTGCCCCCGCACAACGAGAAGATCCAGGCCAAGCTTGGCGAGATGATCGCCAAGGTCGATGTCATCCTCGGCAACCTCGAAGATGCCATTCCCGCTGATCAAAAGGAGGCCGCGCGCGCCGGCTTCATCAAGATGGCGCGTGATCATGACTATGGCGCAACGGGCCTGTGGACGCGCATCAATTGTCTCAACAGTCCCTGGGCGCTCGACGACATCATCGAGATCGTCTCGCAGGTCGGCAACAAGCTCGACGTCATCATGTTGCCCAAGGTCGAAGGACCCTGGGACATTCACTATCTCGACCAGTTGCTGGCGCAGCTGGAGGCCAAGCACAAGGTCACCAAGCCGATCCTGATCCACGCCATCTTAGAGACCGCAGAAGGCGTCAAGAACGTCGAGGCGATTGCGGCCGCATCGCCACGTATGCACGGCATGAGCCTTGGCCCGGCCGACCTGGCGGCCTCGCGCGGCATGAAGACGACCCGCGTCGGCGGCGGCCATCCCGACTATGCCGTGCTGGCCGATCCTGGCACTGACGCAAAGGCCGTTCGCACCGCCTACCAGCAGGATCTTTGGCACTACACGATCGGCAAGATGGTCGATGCCTGCCTGGCTTACGGATTGAAGCCGTTCTATGGGCCGTTTGGCGATTTCAGCGATCTTGCCGGCTGCGAAAGCCAGTTCCGCAACTCCTTCCTCCAGGGCTGCCTGGGGGCTTGGTCATTGCATCCCACGCAGATCGACATCGCCAAGCGCGTGTTCTCGCCTGACGAGAAGGAGGTCGCGTTCGCCAAGCGCATCCTCGAAGCAATGCCTGACGGGACCGGCGCGGTGATGATCGATGGCAAGATGCAAGACGACGCAACCTGGAAGCAGGCCAAGGTCATCGTCGATCTGGCCAAGCTGGTGGCGTCGAAAGATCCCGAACGGGCAGCGGCATACGCTCTTTGAGTGGCTCGGCTGAGCGACAAGGCGGTTGGTTGGGCGATATCGCCCGCACACTTCGTGGCGAAGAGCCGAACTGTGGCGCACGGGGCAAAAACGAGGGCTTGATATGGGGCTGCGCGTGCACCCTGGGTTGTGGCGCTGCCATTTGCCACCACAGTCAGCCCATTGACAGGTTGCTCGAGGTTCAGTCGAATGCTCTGGTAGAAGTGAGGCCGTCCAAGTTTATCGGTGAGGCGAGCCTCCGCGGGCGTCAGGAGATGCGGCTCTTGGAGACCATAAGACAGGCACGATATACGGTGGGCGATGTGGTCCGCCACCGCGTCTATGCGTTCCGCGGCATCGTTTTCGACATCGACCCGGTCTTCGACAATACGGAGGAGTGGTGGCTGTCGATTCCTGAGGAGGTGCGCCCAGCAAAGGACCAGCCTTTCTATCACCTCCTGGCGGAGAACGAGGAAACCGAATACATCGCCTATGTATCGGAACAAAACCTGCTGCCTGACGATTCAGGGGCGCCCGTGCACCATCCAAAGGTGAGCGAGCTGTTCCAGATCGATGACGAGGGGCGCTATCACGCGCTTTTCCTCAATACGCACTAGACCGTGTTCATGTTTCATGGAAACACAAACACGCTCTAGTTCTTTAGATTTGAGCATGTTTTTCACGCTGAACCGCACACACTTCAGCTAAACAGCTCTAACCCGCCACTGTGTCCGCGCCAGACGCCCTGCCGCGCGGCCCTCCAGCATGCCTGCCCCATAGGGTGCCCATCTTCGCGTACAATGCCGATGTCGTCTCCTGTTGGGCTCGGTGCGTGAAGAGATTTGCGCGCTTGTGGAGAACAACGCGCGCTCCCCATCCAGCTCCCCATGAGGAAAAAGCAAAACGGCCGCCAGCTTTCGCTGACGGCCGTCAACTCCTGCGCGTTTGCGAGGAACAAAGGAAGAAGGATTACTTCTTCTTTTTATCAGAGCCCGGAGGCGGATCGAGCAGCTTGGCTGCGTCGGCTCTGGCCTTCTGCTCTTCCTTCATTTTCTCGATCATCTTGGCCTGACGCTCGCGGATCTGGTTCATCAGCTGGCTGCGGGCCTGGGCATATTTTTCGTTGTCGATGGGCGGACCCTCAAAGGCCTTGGTGAAGCCATCGAGTGGAACCGGAAAGCCGACCGGCTTGGCGGCGGCATTAAGCGCAAG
>JAXGRZ010000197.1:0-4671 GCA_040765305.1 Hyphomicrobiaceae bacterium
ACTGATGCCGTCGAGATGTTCATTGCCAAGATTGCAGCACGCGTGGCTGAGCGCTTCAATCTTGAGATCTTGAAGAACATTGCGCGCATGGCGATGCCCTTGTCATCGCCGCGCTTGCCTGCGCCGGCGATGACCGTAGCTGGCACAGGAGGCGTCGTCCGTATCGCGATCGCCAGGGATGGCGCATTCGGGTTCTATTACCCCGACGATCTCGAAGCGATGCAGCATGCAGGTGCTGAACTCGTGTTCTTCGACACGATGCGCGATCAGGATCTACCGGCCGCCGATGGGCTCTTCATCGGCGGTGGTTTTCCAGAGACGCACTTAACGGCCCTTGAGGCTAATGCAACGTTGCGCAGCGCAATTCGCAGCGCAATCGAGGCAGGTCTGCCGACCTATGCTGAATGCGGCGGCCTGATGTATTTGTCGCGCGCGATCCGCTGGGGTGCGCGCCGTGCTGAAATGGTCGGTGTCATCGATGCCGAAGCCGTGATGCACGAGAGGCCGCAGGGGCGCGGCCAGATCGCTATCACTGAAACCGCTGCGTTTCCCTGGCCGGCGGTGCCGGGTGGTGCGCCATCGATCGCGGGCGTCACGGCGCATGAGTTCCATCATGCGGCTCTTGTCGATTTGCCTGCCGACACCAAGTTCGGTTTTAATATGCAACGCGGCACCGGAATTGATGGACGCCACGACGGTGTCATCGTCCATAATGCGCTGGCATGTTTTGCGCATCAGCGCGCGAGCGCAGCCAACCCGTGGATTGCACGGTTCATCGCCTTCGTTCGGCAAGTCAAGGCAGAGCGTGATCAGGTCGGCAATGACGCCGACAGGGTGTGCGATGCGTTGTGCACGCCTGGCGGGTCCGCGGCGGTCGGAGCACCACCGTGAATGTGCCGATGGCGCAGCGGAATGTAAGAAAGACCGATCAACTGTAGGAGCACGATACATGAGCGCCGATCCGAGCCGTTTCGACGCGGTCATCGCGGCCATAGACGCCGCAAATCTCGATGATCCGCGCACAACCGTGGTCGATGGCAACGCGCGTTCCCATGAGATTGTCTATTCGGAGCGTATGACGGTGCGGATGAATGAAATGTATCCCGATGCCTCCGAGGTGCTGCGGATCGCCGCGCGAGCCCAGCACATTCGCCGCTGGGACATTGCGCGCAGCAGCTATCCGGAAGGCCGCAACGGCTACAACGAATGGCGCAAGGACTGCCGCGAACATCATGGCGAGATGGTCACGCAGATTATGTCGCAGCATGGCTATAGCGAGGAGGATATTGCCCGCGCAGTGATGCTGATCAAAAAGGAGCAACTGAAGAAGGACCGCGAGTCGCAGGCACTGGAGAACGTCGTCGATGTCGTCTTCGTCGAGCACTATTTTGATGATTTCCTTGCCAAGTACTCCAACTATGACGATGACAAGATGATTGATATCGTCGGCAAGACGCTGCGTAAGATGTCGCCGAAAGGGCATAAGGCAGCTCTGGCTCTTGATCTGCCCGAGCGCACACGCGAATTGATCATGAAGGCCGTGGAACGTGAGAAGGATGCGCTGGCAAAGCTTGCTGCCGTCTCGCTCGATTGAAGCGCTTCAGAGTCCAAGGGATAAGGCCGTGGCGATAGCGGAAATCAGCCGTCGGGGCTAATGACAAGGTTCAAGGAGAGATCAGGAATGAGCGTAACGAAGAGTCAGGTGATGGATCGCCTGCGCGGCGTCAAGGGCCTTGATGGTGGCAACAACATCGTCGATCAGGGCCTCGTGTCGGAGATCATCATCAAGGAGGATCGGGTCTACTTCTCGATCACCGTTCCGATGGATCGCGCCGGTGACCTGGAGCCCCTCCGTCAGGCCGCAGAGCAGGCGGTGGCGGGTCTTGACGGCATCACTGCGGTAACCGCCGTGCTGACCGCCGAAGCGCCGAAGGGAACGGCGGGCAAGAGCAATGGTTCGAATGGAGCGGGTGCGCCCAAGCAGGGTAACGTTCCCGGTGCTGGAGCCTCCGCGCTCTCTCACATGCCGGGCCTGCCCGGCGTCAAGCATATCGTTGCCGTCGCTTCGGGCAAGGGCGGGGTTGGCAAATCAACGACTGCCGTCAACCTGGCGCTCGGCCTTCAAGCGATGGGCCTGCGCGTTGGCATGTTCGATGCTGACATTTACGGCCCCTCCCAGCCGCGGCTGCTCGGATTGACTGGCGAGCATCCCTCGGCCACCGAAGATCAGCAAAAGCTCATTCCCCTGAAGGCGTATGGTCTGGCTGTCATGTCGATGGGCTTCTTGGTTGAGGAGGATCTGCCGATTGTCTGGCGCGGACCGATGGTCACGCAGGCGCTCAACCAGATGCTGTTTGATGTGGCCTGGAACCGTGATGGCGATCTTGATGTGCTGATCATTGATATGCCGCCCGGAACCGGTGATGTGCAGCTGACCATGGCGCAGCAGGTTCCGATGTCGGGTGCGGTCATCGTCTCGACGCCGCAGGACCTCGCCTTGATCGATGCGCGCAAGGGCCTCAACATGGTCCGCAAGGTTGATGTTTCCGTAATCGGCATTGTCGAGAATATGAGCTACTTTATCGCCCCTGATACGGGTAAGCGCTATGACATTTTCGGCCATGGTGGCGCAGAGCGTGAAGCAGAAAAGCTCGGCCTGAAGTTCCTTGGCGGCGTTCCCTTGCACATGGACATTCGCGAGTTGTCTGACGCCGGCACACCGGTCACCGCAGTGCGCCCCGATGGTCCCGAGGCGGGTGTATTCAAGGACATCGCGCTCAAGGTGTGGGAGGCGGTGCAGTCGTCAAAAGGCATCGAAGCGCCTGTTGTCAAACTCTCGGCCGAGCGCGACAGCCTGAAGGTTACCTTCAAGGACGGCTATTCGTATGACCTGCCCGCCGAGATGCTGCGCGTGATGAGCCCATCGGCCGAGGTGCAGGGCCATTCGGCCGAGCAGCGCGTCACCGTGCCCGGCAAGCGTAATGTCAAGATCAAGACGATGCAGCCGGTCGGCAAGTACGCGACCAAGATCTCGTTCGATGACGGTCACGACACCGGGCTTTATTCCTGGTCCTACCTGCTCGATCTGGGGCAGAACAAGGACGCCAAATGGAAAGTCTACCTGGAGGAGCTGGCGGCCAAGGGTTTGAGCCGCGGCTGACCTTCAAGATCTGCAGCCCATGGTTTTTGATCGGCGGAGACCAATCATCTCCGCCGATTTTCTATTTGTTCGACGAATGATCCCGATATAGCGCACGGCGCTTGAGTCACCGCTTGACAAGGGCGCGGCGCAGATCACGATGGCAAGAAAAAGCGCTCCACGCTGCGGGGCAGTTGCGCTCCTCGGCATGCAAGGCGCATCGCAGATGCAAAAAAAGTTCAACGTGAGGAAACCCCGATGCAAAGGTTGAAGGTCTATTTGCTGGCCCTGATGGGCTTCGTGCTTGCGGCGTTACCCGCCGCTGCAGCTGATCCGCTGGTGAGTGCCGATTGGGTCAAGTCGAACCTGGGAAAGCCAGGGATCGTGCTGCTTGATGTCAGTAGTGGCGGCGGGCGTTCCAAGGCCGATTTCGTCGCAGCCCACATTCCAGGTTCCGTGTTTACCGACTACGCCAAGGCGGGCTGGCGCGAAAGAAATGCCGAGGGCGTCAACTCCATGCTGCCGCCGGCCGCCAAGCTTGAAAAGATCATCGGCGCACTTGGTATCGACAACGCAACGCATGTCGTGTTGATCCCAATGGGCAAGCGGGCGCAGGACACTGGGGCCGCAACGCGGCTTTACTGGACGTTCAAGGTGCTCGGCCACGATGATGTCTCGATACTCGACGGTGGCTATTTGGGCTGGGTTGCGGATGTCGACAAGGAGACCAAGAAGCCGGTCAACCCGCTCGAAACCGGCGAGTCAAATCCGCAGGCAAAAGAATTCAAGGCCAACGTGCGCCAGGACATGATCGCCACCAAGGACGACGTCAAGGCGGCGATGGCGGACAAGGAACCGCTCGTCGACAACCGACCCAACGATTTCTTCCTCGGCATCTCCAAGAGCAAGGACGCCAAGGTGGGCGGCACACTGCCCGGGGCAACGAACCTTCCCGAAGCCTGGCTGACGGTCAACAACGGCGGCAAGTTCCGCTCCAAGGACCAGCTCGCCAAGCTCTATCAGGCCGCGGGTGTGGCGACGACCGGCAAGCAGATCAACTTCTGCAACACCGGGCATTGGGCGAGTCTGGGCTGGTTCGTGTCGTCCGAGATCATGGGTAACAAGCAGGCGCGGATGTACGACGGCTCGATGGCCGAATGGACACGCGACGACAAGGCACCCGTGCAACGCACTATCGTTATTGAGTAGGTGCAGTTTCGCATGCGCGAGGCGGCCCGCTTGAAGGCCGTCACGTCGCCCGCACTACAAAACAAAAGCGGTGATCATTGCCATGATCGCCGCTTTTCTTGCTGTTGCAGGCTGGGTTCGGGCGGCACCTTCTCGTAAGGGTCCTAGATCGTTTCCGCTTTAGGCGGAAGCGCTCTGATCTGTTATACCCGCCCGCGATTCATTTGACCTGTGGGATCCAGTCGAATGAACAGAGCGACGTGATGCGGCCGGCTTCGGCGATGAGGCGGTTCCAAGCGCAGTCCGCAGAGTCGACGATGGCTTCGTAGTCGGCGTGCAGGCGA
>JAXGRZ010000198.1:0-4644 GCA_040765305.1 Hyphomicrobiaceae bacterium
GGGTTGGGGTGCGGGGCGGCTGCACATGCGAGTTGGCTGCGCGAGGCCACACCATGCGACGAGCACAGCCCTGGAAGACGAACAGAGCCCGTGTCCTGCGTGCCAACACGACGTTCGCAGAGGCAAAACTCTGGTCGTGCCTGCGTAATCGCAATCTCGGTGGGTTCAAGTTCGTGCGGCAAGTGTCGATTGGCACCTATTTCGTTGACTTCGTTTGTCGCGATGCGCGTCTTGTCATCGAAGTCGACGGGGCCACGCATTCGAGTGACGCAGAACGTGCAGCAGATGCCGCACGGGAAACTGCGCTGAGGCGGCATGGGTACGAAGTCTTGCGCGTTACCAATGCGGATGTTTTCGACAACATCGACGGTGTTCTGGAGGGTGTGCTGGCGAAGTTGGAGGGACGGACTGATTGAGGCGTAACGGGTTTCGCCGCCCCTCACCCCGGCCCTCTCCCCGCCTGCGGGGAGAGGGGGCAAGCGCACCACCGCACGCACTTCCCTCTCCCCGTCTTTCACGGGGAGAGGGTTAGGGTGAGGGGCGGCTGCGATGCAATTCGGGGGGACAACCCGGCCCATGTTGGTTCTGGCGCAGGCGCGCCGGGGCGACATCTTCTCCCTAACGGAGAAGGAAGCAGGGGGAGCATGGCCCAGCCGCGTGACGTGGCCGCATCACACCTCTTGACCCACCCTGCCTTCACGTCGTGCCGCGCCCAACGCCCGTATAACTGAAGCCCAATTCGCGCGCGGAATTGGCGTTGAAAATGTTGCGCAGATCGACCAGCACATTACCAGCCATACGCTCGCGCAGGGCCTTGAGATCAAGAGCGCGGAATTCGTTCCATTCGGTCAGCACGACGAGTGCGTCCGCATCGTCCGCCGCGTCCAGGGCATTCGCACACCAGACCACGCCGGGCAGCAGCGGCTCGGCCTGCTTGCGCCCTTCGGGATCGGCAACACGCACCTTGGCACCGCGTTCGAGCAGCATCGGCACAATGACAAGGCTTGGCGCATCACGCATGTCATCGGTATTGGGCTTGAACGTGACGCCCAGCACGGCCACCGTCTTGTTGCGCAACCCACCTTCGAGCGCGCGTTCGATACGCCCTGCCATCGCAATCTTGCGCTCATCGTTGACGCGCTGTACCTGCTCGATGATCGACAGCGGCGACTTCGTCTCACGCCCTGTCCTGATCAATGCCGATACGTCCTTGGGAAAGCAGGAGCCGCCATAGCCCGGGCCGGGATGCAGGAACTTGTCGCCGATGCGGCGATCGCGGCCGATGGCATTGGCAACCTCCTGCACATCCGCCCCCACGTCCTCGCACAAATCGGCAATCTCGTTGATGAAGCTGATCTTCAGCGCCAGGAATGCGTTGGCGGCATATTTCGCCAGTTCGGCGGATTCGCGCGACACGAAGATGACGGGGGCATGGCGCAGCGATAGCGGCTTGTAAAGCCGCTCCAGGACCTCACGGGCGCGGGGGCTATCGGTGCCGACCAGAACCCGATCGGGGTGGGTGAAGTCCTGGATCGCGGAGCCTTCACGCAGGAACTCGGGATTGGAACAGACCGCATAGTCGGCATCTGGACGCAACGCCTGTAAGCGGCGCTCGATCTCGCGGCTGGTGCCAACCGGGACCGTCGATTTGGTGGTGATGACCGTGAACCCCTCAAGGTAGGGCGCCAGGTCCTCGACGGCCGCGTAGACGTAGGAGAGATCGGCATAGCCATCGCCGCGCCGCATCGGCGTGCCGACCGCCAGAAATACAATGTCGGCGGATTTCACGGCAGACGCCAGATCGGATGAAAAGAGCAGCCGGCCAGCCCGCATGTTGCGCACCAGCAGGTCATCCAGACCAGGCTCATAGATCGGAGAGCGGCCAGCCTCGAGCATCGACAATCGCTGCGGGTCCTTGTCGACACAGGTCACCGTCCATCCGAACTCGGAAAAGCAGGCCGCCGAAACAAGGCCCACGTAGCCTGCGCCGATCATGCAGATATTCACGTCCCACCCCCAATCCTCAGCGTTGCCGGCAGCTCAATTAAGCTCAACATCTTATGGCCCTAGCCACACCTCTGAGGCATCCTTCTAGAGCGCTTTTCGATCCGATGGATAGGGGGCGGCGCTGTTGATCCTCAGTTGGTCGCATGTTCTGCGACGAACCGCTGCGCACTTCGCCGGAAAATGCTCCGCTTCCTGGTTTGGTCGCATGTTCTACGACGAACCGCTGCACACTTCGTCGGAAAATGCTCCGGGACCACCGCCCAATGGACCCAACTGGCCCCGCTCCTGGTCAATCTGTGGTGAGGACCTGGAGCACCGCACCAACCCGGTCCAGACTCAATAGCAATGGAAAGAGACCCAATCCCGCCATTGGCCCAGGACACCGATCCAGATCAGCAAATGGCGCCAAAAAGACTTGCGCGGCAGATCTCGACAGCCACACTCTATTGGTATACCATATGCCACACAATAAGAAGCGGGAGAACAATTCCGCTCAGGGCAAGGGTTGGATTGAACTTTACGGCAGAGCGCCGCCAACGGGTGGCATTCGGCCGCGATTGGCCCCTGTCGGGGTTTTTCAAAGATGATCGGGCGGCAGCACCCCTGATACTGGCAAGCTCTTGCGCTGGCCGGACCAGGGTGGTGCCTTCGCGTCGGACCAGGGTGGCGCCTTCGCGCCGGACCATGAGCAAAGATACGACGGCTTGTACCAGTGACAACGCTCCGCCAAGAGGGCACTCTCACTTTCAAACAAGAGCCGCGATGCGATTGGGCACAACGGCCTGCAGCGACCCTGGGAGGGGCCCATGGATCTATTCGAGCATCAAGCCAAACGTCTGCTTGCCGACTTCGGCATCACCATGCCGGTGGGCGAAACGGCACGCAGCGCTGACCAGGCCGGGCAGATTGCACGACGCCTGGGCGCTTCGACCTACGTCGTCAAGGCGCAGGTCCTGGCCGGCGACCGCAAGAAGGCGGGCGGCATCCGCTTTGCCTCCACACCGCAGGAGGTGGAAACGGCCGCGGCGCAGCTGATCGGCTCCAAGCTCGTCACCTCCCAGACGGGCGGCATCGCAACACCGGTCGAAGCGGTGCACATCGAGGAGATGGTGCGCGTTGCACAAAACCTCTACCTCGCGATCACGATCGACAAGCGCACTGGGCACGTCGTGATGCTTGCTTCCAAAAGTGGGGGGGAAGATATCGAGGCGCGTGCGGGAGCGGAAGGCGACCTCGTCGAGCGACTGGCACTGACACTCACCGACCAGAAACTCGAAGGCGATTTTGAAGGTTTTGCCCAACGTATCGTCACGGACGCGCGGCTGCGGGCCGGCCTTATCACCGTGATGCGCAATCTGGCAGCCGCCTTTGTCGGCCTTGATGCAACACAGGCGGAGATCAACCCCCTGGCCATCACATCGGACGGCGTGTTGGTCGCGCTCGATGCAAAAATGTCCATTGACGACAATGCGCTGTTCCGGCGCCCGGACCTGGCGAAGTTGCGCGCATCAAGCCGCACCCCGGCCGATCCTGCGGAAATGGAAGCCCAACACTACCAGATCAACTACATGCGTCTTGACGGCAATGTCGGCCTCGTCGTCAACGGTGCGGGACTTGCCCTTGCCACCCATGACGTCGTTGTCGACGCCGGTGGGCGGCCCGCCAACTTCATGGACATCCGTACGACAGCAACGAGCCTCGACATTGCGCACGGCTTCGGCCTCATCTTGAAGAACCCAGCGGTCAAGTCGATCTATGTCAACGTGCACGGCGGCGGCATGCAGCGCTGCGATACGATCGCGGAGGGCATCGGCATTGCCATGCGCCGCTCCGGCCGGCGCGTTCCAATCATCATTCGCATGGCCGGCAACAACGCGGCTTTCGCCGAAACCGTGCTCAAGAACAACGGTATCGACTACATCGATGCCGACGATATGGCAGAGGGCGCCGCCGCCGCCGTCGCCGCTGCACGCAAGGAGGCTGCATAATGGCCATTCTCGTCACACCGCAAACCAAAGTGATGTGCCAGGGCCTGACGGGGCGCGCGGCCACCTTCCATTGCGGGCGCATGCTGTCGTACGGCACGCAGCTCGTCGCCGGCGTCGTGCCGGGCAAGGGCGGGCGCACCCATCTCGACTTGCCGGTGTACGACACGGTCGCGCAAGCCAAGGAGGCAACGGGCTCGACAGCAAGTCTGGTGTTCGTGCCCCCTCAGCATGCCGCCAACGCCATGATCGAAGGCATCGAGGCCGAACTCGATCTGCTGGTGTGCGTGACCGAGCGCATTCCTGTGCTCGACATGGTGCGCGTGCGCCAGGCGCTCAACGGCTCCAAAACCAAACTCGTTGGCCCCAACAGTCAGGGCGTGCTGGCGCCAGGCATCGGCCAACTCGGCGTGATGACGACGGTGGATGCGCGGCGCGGCGGCATTGGCATCGCGTCACGCTCTGCATCGCTGACCAGCGAAGTCGTCCTGCAGACGACGCGCGCGGGGCTTGGCCAGTCGACCACCGTGGGTGTCGGCGGAGACCCCGTGCACGGCCTCAGCCTGCGCGACACGGTCGAGATGTTCCTCGACGATGCCGATACCAGCGGCATCATCGTTATCGGCGAGATCGGCGGCTCCGATGAAGAGGA
>JAXGRZ010000199.1:0-4625 GCA_040765305.1 Hyphomicrobiaceae bacterium
CCTCCGCGCCAATCCGGTCCTTGTTCCAGGATTTTGGCGCCCCTTGAAGGCGTTCGGGCGCCGGGGCGGCAAGCAGACCACGCAGAGCCCGCGCAATGGGCGAGGCTGACGCGCTCACCCCAGTGCCATCTTTTGTTGCCTCCTGCTCGGCCAGATTATCTGCGGCGGCAACACGCGCCGGGTTGAGCGTCGGGAGTGCCACCGCTGCTGGTGACGCGGCACGATCATCGCGCTCATCGATCGGTGCGCGCGGGTCTGCGGCAAAGGCGGACATCGGCGACAGGACAAGGGAAGCCAGCACCGTAAGGCAAAACACCATGATGCAAGACAATGGTGCCATGCGCTGCAAAATCGAGCAGCCGTCAGTTGCGGTCCGCCCGCTGGTCTTCGCAGTGGTCATCCTTGCCGTCCCCCGGTCACGTATGCGCATGCCACTGCCGCACCTGGGCTGGCTGCACGACGCGACATTACGCGACTGCACAACCGAGCCAGGATTGCGCGACCTCCACCCCGTCATCACTCTGGGGGCGAATCACGGCCGCAGTAGGGAAGTTTGCCGCTCAAATCGGGGGTAGGAAAGCTGGCGTCCACGGCACAGCAACCAGATGAAGCCAGGCTTTCCACCGATTTCTGCCTTGGCGAGGCCGTTTTCGCGCGTCTATAGAAGACACTGGGCACCGAACCTCACCGATCAGTGCACACTCAACAACACTGACAAAACCACAAAAAGAGAAGACCACCTTATGTTCGCGCTCGACGTTTGCGACCGCATCGGAATCGCCCACGCGCTGCCTGTTCCCCAAGTTGGGCCTGCCCGGAACCTGCAAGCTACTTCATGCGCCATCGATGGCGCGGTGATGCACGAGGCGGTGCGCGTGCACCCTGGAGCTGTCAACTTCGGCGCGCTGCTGGACGTCCGCCACATGAGGCTGAACAAAACACAAAAGCCGCGCGCCGACCTGCCCCTCGACGAACTGCACCATTTCGAGGGGCCCGCCCGTGCCTGATTCCCTTGCTGAAGTCGTTTTTGCCATCCCCGGTGACATCGAGAGCCCGACGCGGGGCTATGCCTACGACCGGCGGCTGATGGATCTTTTTCCCTCATATGGTCTGACGGCCCGACACGTGGCGTTGCCCGCAAGCTATCCCAATCCGAGCGCCAAGGATCTGGCCGAGACCGAGCGTCTGCTGGGACAGACGCCGCACGATGCGCGCCTGCTGATCGATGGCACTGCCTTCGGCGCGATGCCGGCCGATCTCATTGCGCGCCTTGACCGCCGGATCATCGCGCTGGTGCATCATCCGCTGGCGTTGGAGGCCAGCCTTGGCGATGAGCGGCGCGCGACGCTGAAAGCTTCAGAGAAGCAGGCACTGGCATTGGCGCGGCACATCATCGTTACGTCCGATGTTACGCGGCGCACGCTGATCACCGACTATGGCATTTGCGACAGCATCATCACGCTCGCCGAACCGGGGACCGATCCGGCGCCGCGCGCCACGGGCACCGGCATGCCGATGCAGTTACTCTCCGTCGGCGCGATCACGCCGCGCAAGGGTTTCGACGTCCTCATATCCGCGCTCGCCATGCTCGATGATCCCAACTGGCGCCTCACCATCGCCGGTGCGCTCGATCGCACTCCGCAAACCGTCGCGGCATTGCGGGCGCAGATCAATGATGCGGGACTGGACAGCCGCGTCACGCTGGCAGGAACGGTCGTGCCAACCACACTTGCCCGTTTCTACGAGTCGGCCGACCTGTTCGTACTGCCTTCGCACGACGAGGGCTACGCCACGGTTCTGGCCGAAGCGATGGCGAGTGGCTTGGCGATCGTGTGTACCAACGCTGGAGCCGCAGCCGAGATCGTTCCTGATGCCGCCGCCATCAAGGTGCCGCCGGCAGATGCTCCGGCCCTGGCGCGTGCACTCGCCACCGTGCTTGGCGACAACAAGCTGCGCCGGGCCATGCGCAGGGCCTCCTGGGAAACAGGCCGCACGTTGCCTACGTGGAACGAGACCACACGGCGCGTTGCTGCAGCCATTGTCGGAATTCGCACATGAGTGGCTTTGATGGAGCCTGGCTGGCACTGCGCGAGCCGGCCGATCAACGCGCGCGCAACGCAGAACTCGCCAGCGCGCTCGCCGCGCGCTTTGCCTTGCGTAACCAGATTTCGGTGGTCGATCTGGGATGCGCAAACGGCGCCAACCTGCGCGCGTTGGCAGAACTGCTGCCACCCACCCAATCGTGGACACTGGTCGATGATGATCCGGCCGTCCTTGCCGCAGCACGCACCGCGCTTGCCACTTGGTCCGACAACACCACCGCAGAGGGTGAGGATGGTTTGATCCTTGCCGTCAAAGGCCGCACCATCCGCGTGCGCTTCGCACACGACGACCTCAAGGGCGATCTTGGTGCGGTACTGGGTGAAACGCCCGACCTGGTGACGGCCGCGGCTTTCTTCGATCGCACCTCGCCGCAGTTCATACGCCGGCTGGCGCAGGCGGTTGTCGCGCGGCGGGCGGTGTTCTATGGCGTACTCACCTACAACGGCATCCAGCAGTGGACGCCACGATGGCCCAGCGACAACCAGATGACGGGCGCGTTCAACCGCTACCAGATGCGCGACAGGGGCTTTGGCCCCTCGGCTGGTCCCACGGCACCAACTCACCTTGCCGATCAATTCCGCATTGCCGGCTACGCCGTGCAGGAGGGTGGCAGCCCCTGGAAACTCGCAGGCACACACGATGCCCAGCTCATCGCAACGCTCGCCAGCCGGCATGCAGCCGCGATTGGCGAAACCGGCGCGCTCGATCACAAGACGATCACCCAATGGTGCGCCAGGCCACACACCAAAGCCGAAATCGGCCACACCGATACACTCGCAGTGCCGGCATAATGCCTGTCGCGCAAAAGTGCGCAGCGGTTTTGCGCGACATGCATCGAAAGAAAAGCACCTGTCGCGCAAAAGTCTAAACCGCGTTCACGATTCCAAGAAAAGTGACCAAACTCTTGTGTTCCTTCACTGACACTTGGTTCCCTGTCAGGTCCCAAGACGTCAGCCGGGAACCCTAGATATCTTTGATTTGTGTTCTGGAGTAACTGACGTTTGACGACCTGCGCCCAGGACTCAAACGTCAGATCCAGAACACAGGTGGACATATTTTTGCGATGTTGATATGTACTCTGTTAATATGTACTCAGAAGACAATTTTGGAGTGAGGGGTGTATTATGCACGTTGTCTTCATGGGCGACCTCGCGCGGGGGGAACAAGCCAGAAATGTGTCGGTGACTCACGATCTGATGTCACCGATATTTCGTCGGATCGGTCTAGAGACGCGCATTCATACCTCGAGAATAAATCATATTCATGATCGTGCTAAATGGTTCGACGAATGGAAAAGGTCGCTCGATTCTGGTGATACTTCCGAACTCGATAAGGTTGATTTGACCAATGCGGTTGTCTTTGGGTTCGAACTTTCATCGCCAATGATCGAAGCGTTAAATGCTCGCGGCGTCCGTTGGGTGAACGCTTATATCCACCCTGTCCGTTTTGGCGAAGATCTGTTTTTTCATTTTGAAATATCGTTCCCAGCGGATCTGAGTCGCAGCTTTGGATCCGAAACCGGGCTTTTCCTGGCAGCAAATCAGATATCTCAAAGCGTGGATCGACATGCTGCACTGAATGATGCTCGGAAAACATTGCTGATTCTTGGGCAAGATCCGCAGGATCGCAGCGTTTACTTCGACGGGAAATTCCGCGATCTTTTGTCGTATGAAGGTGAGGTTAAATCTCTGGCAGAAGGCTTCGATCGAGTACTCTACAAGCCACACATCGCCGTAACCGAGCCTGAACTAGACCAGAAGATTTTACGGACTTTTAATGCTGAGCCTGTAGATGAGCCAAACTACTACAGGTTTCTTGCTAAAAATCGTATCGATCTCTGTTGCGCAATCAGCTCTTCAACAATTCATCAGGCAAAGTACTTTGGCACCGACGCAAAATTTTTGGAACCACGGGCCAAAAAATTTGGACCCATCATCGACTATCAGCGCACGCTGAGTGACGGCGCGTTCTGGGCTGGGCAGTTCGTGCAAATGCCGGAGGCAATTGATACGCTTGTAAAGGACAAGGTGAAGGTGCGGCCAAACCTCCTGCGTTCTCAGTACACTTCTTGGGGTTATTTCTCACCGAACCCTGACTTCAGCCAGCTGGAAACCCAATTTGCGCAACTTCGCCGTGATGTATCTGCGTTGCATGCAGGTTTGACCAAATTGGGAAAAAGGCGGTACCTTTCCCGCTTGTGGCGAGGCATCCGAGGCACATGGCGAAAGGGCTGATGCATATCCCGGCCACCCTGTGAGGCTTTAGGATATATGCACGGTGGGGGACGGTCGGCCGTGCGCTAAAAAGACAACCTCAAGCCGCACCTGAGCGACTACTGGGTCATTGCACCCAAGGAAAATACCGCATTCGTCGCGCTGCGACGTGGGACGTGCTGCAGGTCTACAAGCGGCCGCATAATCCGACACGGCCGCTCGTGTGTCTGACAAGACATCGAAACAGCTCATCACCAAGACGAAGTAGCCCGAGCCCATGCGGCGCGAGGCGCGCCGCATTATCGAGCG
>JAXGRZ010000002.1:0-31298 GCA_040765305.1 Hyphomicrobiaceae bacterium
AGCGCGAAGGAGTCGAGCCGGCAGCCGCGTGACTCCGGCCCTCTCTTTTCCGAAATGTCGATGCGCTTGCCGGTGGCCAGATCTTCCAGCGTCATGTCGCAGCGACAGCGATCGCCGTTATCGGTGTTGTGCTGGATCGCCCCGGCGAGCCGCAAGCGCTGGTCCCTCAGCTTACCAACCAGTTCGATCAGCATTTCATCGATCTGTGGTCCCTGGCCTTCGCCATAGAGAATGCCAGCCAATTGTGGTTCCGCCATTTCAACACCTTGAGCCTTGTTGGTCGGCTGGACGCATGGTGAGGGACCTGCCCCAGCCAGCACCAGACAACACGCTCAAGGCGTATTTGTCCATGGCGCAATTGCTCGAGCAAGGCCATTGGAGCGCGGCAAACAGACGAGAGGTAAAGGACAACAGCCAGGATCACAATGATCACGGTTCGCGAGCGCTCAGGCCGTCCAGGCTCCCGGCGCATCAGAGGGAGGGTACATGCCAGATTAACGCTTTTCCAGCAAACCGGTGCCGACTTCGTTGGATACGTTAGCTGACGCTGATGCGCTCGATTATGGCGCCACAGCGGGTCAGCTTCTCCTCCAGGCGCTCAAAGCCCCGGTCGAGGTGATAGACACGGTTGATCATCGTTTCACCTTCAGCCACGAGCCCGGCGATGACGAGCGAGACCGATGCACGCAAATCGGTGGCCATCACCGGTGCTCCGCGCAGCTTGGCAACGCCCTTGATCGTTGCCGTATCACCAAGGAGTTTGATGTCGGCGCCAAGGCGGGCCAGCTCCTGCACATGCATGAAGCGGTTTTCGAAAATCGTCTCGCGGATCACACTGGTGCCGCGCGCGGTGGTGACCAGCGCCATCAACTGCGCCTGAAGATCGGTCGGGAAACCGGGAAAGGGCTGGGTCTCGATGCTCACCGGATCAATGCCTGAGCCGTTGCGGGTGACGCGAATGCCGGTTGGTGTCGGCGTTACCTGCGCGCCAACAGTATCGAGCACATCAAGTGCTGTCTCCAGCAGCTCCATGCGCGTGCCTTCAAGGATCAGATCGCCACCCGTCGCAGCCACGGCATAGGCAAACGTTCCGGTCTCGATGCGGTCGGGAAGCACGGTGTGGACGGCGCCCTCCAGGCGGTCACGCCCCTCAATGCGCAGTGTCGAGGTTCCAATTCCCTCGATGCGGCACCCCATCTTCACCAGACATTCGGCAACGTCTGCAACTTCCGGCTCGCGCGCGGCGTTCTCGATCACCGTCTCGCCCTTGGCAAGGGCTGCGGCGAGCAGCACGTTATGGGTGGCTCCGACCGAAACCTTTGGAAAAACAACGCGCCCACCATGCAGGCCCTTGGGGGCCTTGGCGATCACGTAACCGCCATCGATCTCGATTTCAGCACCCAGCGCCTTCAGACCCTCCAGATGCAGGTCGACCGGGCGTGTGCCGATGGCGCAGCCACCGGGAAGCGAAACGCGCGCCACACCCATACGAGCGATCAGCGGGCCCAGCACCCAGAAACTGGCGCGCATCCGGCTCACCATCTCATAAGGCGCCGTCGTGTCGACGATGTCGCGCGCGGTCAGATGAAATGTCTCACCCAGATGCGCGGCAACGCCCGGGCGCTTGCCATCCACGGCAAGATCAACGCCATGATTGCGCAAGATGCGCGCCAACAGGTTGACGTCGGCAAGATTGGGGACGTTCTTCAGCGTCAGCCGATCTGCCGTCAGCAAGCTGGCGATCATCAGCGGCAGAGCCGCGTTCTTTGCTCCCGAGATGGGAATCATTCCCTCAAGCCGGTTTCCTCCGACGATCCTGATCCGATCCATATTCCGCTCTGCTGCCCTGATTATGTAAGGCCAAGCCAACGCGTGCGCAGCCCGGCGTCTGTGGTCATTTGTTCCAAGTGGAACCCTGCGACGGCTTGCGTTCGGCTCGCGCCAATTTGCCTAACCGCCAAAGTCGTTCATTCTCCCTGGCGCTCATTGGCTCCCCGCCACTCACACGGGCCAGCCGATCTCTCCCCCTCGTCGTAGCCGGCTTCCCCGTCCTGCGCGACAGACCCGCGAGCACGTGAGCGAGCCTGCTCCTTGCGCCGCTTCAGATTGGCGCGCAACTGATCTTCCAGACGCTCAGTGCGCGCCTGTCGCGCACCTGTCGGCTCCTTACCATCCGCCATGACCTGTCGTTGCTCCTTCACTTTTGTCACCGCGCGGTGCTGTTTCAAGGCACCCGTCATGCCCGTGACCGGCACTCAGCCCCTCGTCACAAGCGCGATTGGAACACCTTGCGAACCCACAGACCCCGATCGGCGCACCAGTTCCTCCGGCATCGTGTTTTCATCAACAAACCAGTGATCACATCGGCGAAAAATGCTCCGACGTCCTATTTGGTCGCATTTTCTGCGACGAACCGGTGCCCTCTTCGTCGGAAAATGCTCCAGCACCCCCGTTTGCCACCCCATTGGCCGCACATGGAACGTCGACGCACTTATCTTGTTTCTGGCTTCCTCATACCACAAAGGCAGCGAACCAGCGCCAGCGCTTTCAGCGGAATGGGTACCCCTGCGAGCGCCTTTTTTGCGTGTATCTGGGCGCGGGTCGCCGGGGGCGCATACCGTTGCGCAAATGCCCTGGTGATCGGATGCGGAAGCGCCTTGCCCGGGCCAAAGGGTTGTGGCAGTGTGCGCGCGCTTCGGCAGCCTCAGGCTCCGGAGCTGGGTAGTCCTTGCCTCTGATTGACTGATGCAGATCAGCAGATCGCACCCCGGCAAGACGTCATCTGCTGCCGTAGCTCAGTGGTAGAGCACTCCCTTGGTAAGGGAGAGGTCGTGAGTTCAATCCTCACTGGCAGCACCATGAAATTATAAATAAAATCAACTCTCTGACACGATCTCGTTATGTGACTTGAGCATCTTGCTCACGGCGAACCACCGGGCACTTCAACTCAACGCCCTAATGGGGCGCCACGACGGCCGTTTTGACCCTCACTTTGCTCTGGTCAGCCTGTTGATACGGCAACACTGCCCAGGATGGACGCTCGTAGAGGAACCGCAGCGGGGTTCGCCGAAGCGCCAAATGCACCATCAACGGCGTTGTCACCGCGACTAACCAGACGATCAAGGATGCGACGCCCGTATTGTCTATGACGCCGGTGTTGACAATCAGGACCCGGGTGAACGCCATTGGGATCGTGAAGGAGATATAGAGCACGATCGAGTTGGCCCCGCAGTAGCGGATGAGGGGCGCTGCGTCGAATTTCGACAACTGGCTCGCCAGCAGCACGATCGCCATCGCTCCCATGCCGCCAAGAACGATCGAGATGACAGGGAGTTCTGCGAGATTCGACCATCCAGGAAGCGGGCTCGGGCAGAATGCAAACGCTCCATTGAGCAGCGCCCACACCGCGATCAGAGCTGCGGCTCGACCACTGTTCTGCCCCGCCCACGCCGCAACTTTGAAGATGCGAGGCGCCAGCAGATATCCGCCGAGGAAGAAGACATAGTAGTGCGCCGCGAATTGGTCGATCGCGCTCCAGCCTGAGTGGATGGGCAGTGTGTGTACGATGGCCGCTCCCGCAAGCATCAACCATGCCGGCACGCCATGCAGTAACTTGGTTGCGACGAAAAACAGCGGCAGCACGTAGATGAACCACAGCGTCGGATAGGGATTGATGAGTGCACCAAGGAACGTCGACGCCAGAGCCGCGCCGTCGAGACCTTGGATGGCCGCAGTTTTGATAGCCGCTTGGATGATGGTCCAAATGACGTAGAAATACGCGAAATGCACAACCTTCTTGTCCAGGTAGTGCATCCAAGAGCGATTAATGGCGAACGAAAGGAAAAGACCAGCCAGCATGAAGAAGTCCGGCATCCGGAAGGGCTTGGCGTAGGCAACCACCCAATGCATGAAACCTTCGCTGGCCAGTCCTTTGGCTGCAAACGCTTCGCCCACACCAAGCGTGGAGTGCATCATCACGACAAGAATAATACAGATACCCTTGGCATAGTCGAACCAGGCAATATGCCCGCTCCCGGCGAGACGTCCGCCATGACCTGACAAGGCATCATTCAAATTGGCACCACCTTCCACACTGCTTCGTTTTGGGACACCTCGTCTCAGCCCGAATGGCTTTGCAGAATTCTTTTTACTGCCAAACTGGGGCATGGCGTCAGACCTTCGGCACATCCTTCGACTTCTTTTCGACGAATAATGCAGCATGCATACCAGTTTCAGACCGAACCAGAACCCAGCCCCTTTAACCTCAACGCGTCGGATCACCATGTATGGATACCGCTGCGGATCAAGGAAAGCCGTGTTGTTTGTGGCGAATTGGCAGGGCGCCGCCGTGTATTCGGTTGCTCGTTGCGCCCGATCCGTTGCTGTGCGCCGTGAAGACGTGCGCTGACCAGGTCCCGCTCAAATCAGCACGAACATTTTTTTCAAAAAAAATAAAATTCACTTGTCCAGTATGAACATTTTTTATATTCATCATATCAAATTCTTCCGCACAAACCATTGCAAAGATAACCGCTATGAATATCCGCTTCCTGTTGGCGCTGCTTTCCATGCTGGCCGCCGCACCTGCTTTTGCACACTTTCAGGAAGTGATCCCGTCTGCCGATGTTCTACCGGAGGGCGGCACCATCACCATCGATCTCGTCTTCACACATCCGATGGAGCGCGGCCCGGTCATGGACATGATGAAGCCCAGGCGCTTCGGTGTCATGGTGGGTGACAAGGTGGTCAATCTAGAAGCGAGCCTCAAGGAAAAGAAAATCGATGGAAAATCGGCTTGGCTCACGAGCTACGACCTCAAAGAGCCCGGTGCAGCCATCTTCTATGTTGAACCACAGCCCTACTGGGAGCCCAGCGAAGGCAAGCACCTTATTCACTACGCCAAGGTTGTCGTCGACGCTTTTGCCTCGGGCGAAGGCTGGGACCGACTGGTCGGCTTGCCGGCCGAAATCCAACCTCTTGTCCGGCCAACGGGCTTGTGGACGGGAAACGTGTTTCGCGGCGTGGTGCTCAAGGACGGCAAGCCGGTTCCGTTTGCAAAACTCGAAGTCGAGTATCGCAACGATGGTTCAATCAATGCACCCAACGAAGCGTTCATCACTCAAGTCATCAAGGCTGATGCTGCCGGCACGTTCACTTACGCCATGCCACGGGCAGGCTGGTGGGGCTTTGCAGCCCTCGTTGAAGCAGATCAGCCGATGAAGAGTCCCGAGGGCAAAGACGCACCGGTCGAGCTGGGCGGACTAATGTGGGTCAAGGCGACAGACATGACGCCAACGAAATAGGTTCCCGACGGTCACAATCGAGGGCGACACACATGGCGCACATACCTGACGGCCTCCTATCGATACCGGTTCTGCTTGGCGGCGCTGTAGCCACAGCCGCCGGGCTGGCATGGGCGATGCGAGCACTCGATGAGGAAGCCATCCCACGCACGGCCGTCTTGTCGGCAATGTTCTTCGTTTCATCCTTGATCGCGGTTCCGGTGGGCCCCTCGAGCGTGCATCTCATGCTATCGGGCCTCATGGGCCTGCTGCTGGGGCCCATGATCGTGCCGGCGGTTTTC
Organism: Hyphomicrobiaceae bacterium; assembly: GCA_040765305.1. GTDB lineage: Bacteria > Pseudomonadota > Alphaproteobacteria > Rhizobiales > Hyphomicrobiaceae > JAEUMD01. The sequence continues at coordinate 5,585 of JAXGRZ010000002.1, forward strand.
ATCGCACTCATTCTCCAAGCCGCAATGTTCGGCTTTGGCGGTCTGACCACGCTCGGCATCAATACGTTGAACATCGCTGGGCCAGGTCTGCTCATGGGCGCCATGTTCGCTCCCTTTGTGCAACGCGCCGCACCGAGCCGCGCAGGTCTCATCGGCGGATTTTGCGCTGCGCTTGCCGTGGCAGGCACAGGCGTTGGTGTTGCAGCCTCGCTTGCTCTTTCCTCCTCGGACTACACACCATCGGCGAAAATCATCATCGCGACCTACATTCCCCTGATGGCGGTAGAGGCGGTGATCGCAGGATTGGCGATAACCTTTCTCAAGCGCGTCAAGCCGGAGGCGCTGACCTTGCGGCATTCTTCCATAACGCCGCTGCGCGTTTCTCAAACCACATTCGATAAGCCGAGCACGCCTGACGCCAATTCAATCCCCGTCGATCAAAATGCGCTTTAGGCGCGGGAGACATCGTCAATGCGGTTGCTCTTATTCGTGGCTGTGCTGCTCGGGTTTTCGGCAACGTGCGCCCACGCGCACAAGCTCAAAGTGTTCGCGACGCTCGAGGGTCAGACCATCTCCGGATATGGATTTTTCATCGGCGGCGGCCGCCCGAACGGCGCGGAGGTTGTCATCAAGGATAAATCCGCGCGCGACGTCTATCACGGCAAGACCGATGCCCGGGGCGGTTTTTCATTCAAGACTACGGGCACGTCTGATTACACCATCGTGGTCAACACTGGTGAAGGTCACATCGCCAAAGCCCTGATCGAGGCGAACCGCTTTTCCAGCCCCCCAGCTCGATCGCCGACTGCTGAGCCAACACCCGTGGGTGATGGTGATCCTGGCAGCGCTGCGCAAGCCGCGCCGACCAACGGCAACGATGCGAGCGAAGCCGAAATCCAGCAAATCGTGGAGATTGCTGTGGCGCATCAGGTCCGTCCGCTACTGGAGAAAATCGAGGCTCTTGATAGCAGACTTCGACTGGCCGATATCGTTGCCGGCATCTGCATGATCATCGGGCTGGGGGGAATCGGACTTTGGGCGACATCGCGCGGCAGCGGGAAATCCAGGTGACATGAGCACTGCTGATCGCGAAGAAGGCGTGGTACGCCCAGGGCTCTTTGATGGAGCATCCGCCCGCACACGTTTGATCGGTGCGGCGGTATTGATCATCACCATCGTGGCTTTGAAGTCTTGGGCAGGCCTTACCGCGGCACTCGTTTGTGCGATCGCCACGACCTATGCGTCGCGCTGCCCGTTGCGGCTGGTTGCACATCGGCTGTTGCACATCGAAGGCTTCATGATCGTGCTCCTGGTGGCGCTACCGTTCACGATCAGCGGGGATCGTGTGCTTGCGTTGGGTCCGCTCGTCGCCTCTCAACAAGGTCTGGAGCGCGCGCTGATGATCGCACTCAAGGTCAATGCCGCTGCGCTGCTGCTGCTGGCGCTGATTTCGACCCTCGAACCGGTACGTCTCGGCAAGGCCCTGACACAACTGGGGCTGCCCGCCTCCCTGGCACACATGCTGCTTCTCACGCTCCGCTACGTCGCGGTGCTGCGAAGCGAGGCGCACCGTCTCCAGGATGCAATGCGCGCACGTGGCTTCACGGCGGGCTCCAACATGCACACATGGAAGTCGCTTGGAAACCTGACGGGCCAGATTCTCGTGCGTTCGGTTGAGCGTGCCGAGCGCGTCGAGGAAGCCATGCGCCTGCACGGCTTCACGGGTCGGTTTCTTGAACACCAGCCCGAGCCCATGCGCGGTGCCGACCTGTGGTTCCTCGGGGCCACGACCTTAGCCGTGATCACACTGATAGCAGTGTCATGGACATGAACAGCACCACGGACAAGACCTTGATCGCCGTTGATGATCTCGTCGTCACGCGCGGCTCAACGGTGGTGATCAATGGCGCGTCTTTGCGACTTGCTACGGCAGAGCGGCTGGCAATTGCCGGACACAACGGTGCCGGCAAGTCGACGTTGCTCAGAGCGCTCATCGGGCTCGAGCGGGTGCACGCGGGCTCGCTCAGCCTGTTTGGGAAAACCTGCACGCACGAAGCGGACTTCAAGCCGGCGCGCAAGGCGATCGGCTTTCTATTCCAGGACAGCGACGACCAGTTGTTCTGCCCAACCGTGATCGAAGACGTTGCCTTCGGGCCGATGAACCAGGGCTTATCGACCCGTGAGGCCAGAGCAAAGGCGCTGCAAACCCTCAACCAACTGGGTATTGCTGATTTTGCCGAGCGCATTTCCTACCGGCTTTCCGGGGGAGAAAAGCGGCTGGTCTGTCTTGCCGGGCTGTTGGCGATGGAGCCACGTGTCCTGCTGCTCGATGAACCGACAACCGGGCTCGATGAGGCCAATGCCGCCCGGCTGATCGCCATTCTCAAGACGGTGAGCGCCGCCATGATCATCGTATCTCACGACATGAGTTTGCTCGCCGAGCTGGCGACGCGGGCCACGATCCTGCGCGGCGGCAAACTGTTCGATGCCACCCTCCATCGTCACCCGCACGCGCACAACCACGTGCATATTCACGCAGTTGGCGACGAGACCGGCGGCGATCTACCGTCCTAGTGTGGCGTCGCGCCTTAGTTGACCGACGGTGCGGCAAGGTTCAGGCCGAAGGCCGGTGCGGCTCGTGAGCGATAACAGATAAGATCGCTTCCGCCTCAAGCGGAAACGCTTAGCCCCCCTGCCGAATGCGCACGTGGGTATGCCGGTGGGCGCGCTCCTCGCCGTGGGCGTGGCTGGTGTCGGTAATATCTGCTGGAATAATGACAAGCTGACCGTGTTTGACGCCACGTTCGGTTATGATGTGGTCAGCCAAGTGTTGAACGTCTTGTGTGCGTCCCTTCAAGGCGGCAATCTCCAGGCACGTATCATGGTCGAGGTGAACATGCAGCGTTGCCATGGACAGATCGTGATGGTGGTGGTGTGATTGAGTTAACCGCTTTGACAGCTCGCGCACATGATGATCGTACACGTAAACCAAGGCAGCCACGCAGGTGCCGGCGGTTGACGCGTTCTTATCGGCTTGATTGAGGCCCGATCGCGCAAGATCGCGGATGGCTTCCGATCTGCTTTGATAGCCGTGCTTGCCCATGAACTGGTCAATCTCATCAGCCAAATCATCCTCGATGGTGATCGTGATGCGCTGCATGGGGGAGGCTCCTCATCAAAGAGACATCGTCAACGGCAGATCCGTGTCATTGTGCCGAATGGATCACTCCTGTTCTATTGGAAAACCGCAACGCGGCCATGGCGTCGTTGATCGCAAGCTCACCACAACACCGGGAAGCCGAGATCATTCCTCAGTTTTTGCGCCACGATGTGGCGATCAAATTGGTCCACGGGGCAAGGCCTATTGCGGCCACCGCCGACTGAATACGATTAGAATCAAGAGCGCCTGGCTTTTCCGCGCCCCGCACGACCGGCGTAGGGATTTTCGCTCTTCTTCAGGGAAAACCGGATCGGCACGCCGGGCATACCGAACACCTCGCGCAGACTGTTGGTGAGGTAGCGGACATACGATCGCGGCAGCTCGGCGGGCCGCGAGCAAAAGGCAACGAAAGTTGGCGGCCGCGTCGAGACCTGCGTTGCATAGCGCAAACGAATTCTGCGTCCCGAAACGGCCGGCGGCGCATGGCGCGCCAGCGCCTCCTGAAGCCACCGGTTGAGATCGTGCGTCGGCACGCGCTTGTTCCAGGTCTCGTGCGCGTTGACGATCGCTTCCATCAGCCGATCGAGCCCCTTCTCACCCAGCGCCGAAATGGTGACAAACGGCACCCCGGGCACCTGCGATAGTTTTTCTGATACGGTCTGGCGCAGATCCCTCAGTACCTTCTGCTTTTCCGCCACCAGATCCCACTTGTTGATCGCCACCACGATGGCACGCCCTTCCTGGGCAACCATGTCACCAATGGTCAGGTCCTGATGCTCGAACGCCCGTTCCGCATCGATCAGCAACACTACCACTTCCGCAAAGCGCAACGCGCGCACCGTATCGCTCGCCGACAGCTTCTCGGCCAGTTCATCAATGCGCGCCTTGCGGCGCAGTCCCGCGGTATCGAACATAAGGAACTTGCGATTGTTCCAGATGAGTTCGCTGGAGATCGTATCGCGGGTCAGCCCCGGTTCGGGACCGGTGATCATCCGCTCTTCAGCAAGCAACGCATTGACGAGTGTCGACTTGCCGACGTTCGGGCGCCCGACGATGGCGACGCGGATCGGCTGCGTGCGTTTGGCGAATTCTTCGCCAGCAGCCATCTCGCCGGCTTCACCTGTCGTCTCAGCGCCCTCATCGCGGCCGCGCGCGCGCCCCTTGCGCGTTGGTGTTGCAAGCGACAGTCCGAGCGCTTCGAGCAGATCGACCACGAGGTCGCCCACCCCCTCGCCATGTTCGGCGGAAATGGCGACCGGTTCGCCGAACCCCAATCCATAGGCATCATAAAAACCGCTCTCACCGGCGCGACCCTCGGCTTTGTTGGCGACCAGGATGACCGGCTTGCCCGAGGCGCGCACAACGCGGGCGAAGGCTTCATCGGCAGCCGTTACGCCTTCGCGCGCATCGATCACGAACAGCGCCAGATCGGCACTGGTCACGGCCGCCTCCGATTGCTGGCGCATGCGCGCCGCGATCGTCCCCGCCCCCGATTCCTCCAGGCCCGCTGTATCGACCAGCTTGATCGTATGAATACCCAGATGCGCTTGGCCCTCGCGCCGGTCGCGCGTCAACCCAGGCATATCCGAAACAAGCGCCGCGCGCTTGCCGGTCAGGCGGTTGAACAGCGTCGATTTGCCGACATTGGGCCGGCCGACAATGGCAACTGTGGGAATAGCGGACATGGGTGGTCAACGGGCTCGCGGATCAAAAACGTGCTCAAGGAGAGCTGTGCAAGGCGCGCTTATGCCCGAAAGCGCGCGGCTTGGGAACCATTGGCCAATCACAGGGCAAATGTCCGCCCGTGCGCCCGCGCCCCGGAAACGCACTTCATCTGCGGTTACGGCCCTGTCTTGAGATCAAGAACCTTGTCTTGAGCCCAGCGCGCATGCTCATCTCCGAGCCGGCACACACCTTCTACACATGCCCACCCAACCCTGGAACGTACACGCCCGAAACGCTTCCATCTGGGACGCACACGTCCGAACTATACTTGGGGAGTGAAGCTTAATTGAGGGCTATGAGCTTGGCCTTGTCGGTCAAAACGTACATGCGGCGCTTGGCAACAACGGGCGGCACGAACACGGATTCACCCAGGTTCTGCTGCGACACGACCCGTCCGCTCATCGCATCAACACTTGCCAGTTGACCCTGCGCGGAGACCAGCCAGAGCTTGCCTCCCGCCAGCACCGGCCCGGCCCAAATCTTGGCGCCGGGTAATTGCACGGTCCACTGCACCGTGCCTTGATCGCGTGCGATGGCCATCAGCTGTCCCGACGTATCAACGACGAAAACGCTACCGCCTGCGACCCACGGCGTCTGGGTGCTGGCAACATTGAGCGACCAGAGCCGCTCGCCGGTTGCAATCTGCGTTGCGACCATGCGCCCTGAATGCCCGACGGCGAAAACCACGCCGCTGTCGATCGCCGGGCGCGCCGCATCCGCCAAACTGGTGAGCTGCGAGGTGGTGCGCGAACGCGTCAGGCTTTCCGACCAGACCGCTGCGCCATCCGATACCTTGAGTGCGAGCAGGTCGCCGGAGGGATAGGGAACGACGACAACGTCACCCGATACGGCAGGGCTGACGCTCATCACCAGGCTTGCCTGCTGAGGCAAGCCGCGCACGTTCCACATCTCCGCCCCGTCCAGCCCGGACAGACAGTAGAACCGACCGTCGACCGTGATCACGAACACGCGATCGCCATTCGCTGTCGGCGCCGCGCGAATGGGCACACCCAGATTGCGCTCCCAAAGCTTCTTGCCGCTTTGTGGATCGAGCGCAACGATGTTGCCAAAGCCACTGGCGGCGTAAAGGCGGCCGCTATCGGCGGCTAGACCACCGCCATACCCGCCGCTCGGCGTTCCTGCTCCCAGCGAAAAAAAGCTTCCTGAAGTTGTTTCTCGCTCAGGCACCAAAGACGCCCGCCAAACTCTCGCACCGCCCGATGCGGAAAAGGCCGATACGGTCCCCCCTGCATCAAGCGTAAAGACGCGATCGCCATAAACGATTGGACTTGCCGTAACGCGGCCGATCTTGCCCGAGCCCGAGCCAGCATCCGCGCTCCAGGATTGATGAACCGCAGCGCCCAGCGCCAGATGCCCCGGCGCATTTGTTGCTTCGCCACCTGGCTGCGCCCACGCATCGTTCTCGTGCTCGGCCACCAGCACGATCGGCTGGTCACCTGAAGCCAACTCACCCGGAATCTTCTCCGCAGCCGGCATGATCGGGATTCGCGTTCCCGGCATGGGCTGCTGTTTTTCTTTGAACGGATTGAGGTCGCTGACTTTCGGCAGACTTGGCAGACCGCCAGAACAACCCGACGCGAGGACGGCTGCGATTAAGGCAACCGATATCGCCGCCACTCGCTTCACGTTGCCCATACCTGCCGTCCCCCTGTCATTTCTGCGCCGCCGGCTCCCCAGATTTGTCGGCTGGCGCCGCCTCGGTCTTCGGCACCGGTGCTGGCGACACCTTGGCGAGTTCGGCAGAGATGATCTCAGCCATCAGCATCTGCGCCCGTTCGCGAACGTCCGAAGGCGAAGTCGGATCGGCCAGGATCTGCTCAAGCGGCTTGCGCGCCGCATCCAGCTTGCCCGCCTTCAGCGCAGCCAGACCAATCAGCTCGCGGGCATTGGCACGCCACGGATTCGATTCGCCTGCTAGATCGTTGAGCCGATTCTCAACCTCGGTAAAGTCGACTTCCCCAATCTTCAACGACGCGATCTGTATCCTGGCAAAAGATTTCAACAGATCATCGGCATTTGAACTCCTTGCCAACGCTTCATATTGGCTGATCGCCTTGGCCTTATCGCCAGCCTCAACGTCAAGCCCGGCAAGCTTCAGGCGGGCCAAAGCCGCATACCCGAACGGACCATTTTCAGCCAAGCCTTCAAAGACTTTACGGGCTTCGTCGAGCTTTTTTTCACCAACCAGATAGACCGCATTCGCGAAGGAAGCGCCGGCGGTATTGGCTGCAGCCTGCTGGCGCGACTTGTTGAACTGGTATCCGCCCACTGCAATCACCAGTATGACGGCTGCAAGGAGGAGATAGGTTCCATACTGCTTCCAGAGCTGCTCCAGCCGCTCCCGGCGCAGTTCCTCCTCAACCTCCCTCATCAGGGTATCTTCGTTATTGGCCATGAATGCTTCGCGTCCCGGTCATCTAATGGAGCCTTGCGGCCCCTATTTTCCGTTCATTGTTGGCGTCTCGTTCGGAATAGCCTTCCGTAACATGCGGGTTTAACGTCACAATTCGTGCCTGCAACGACATTTTGCCGACAGCGCCAAGATCTCGACACCCGAACGAACGCTCCCACGCGCTGCCAAAGCTAAGGCGCGGCGCCCGCATTGATAGCCAAGCACGCCGGTATCGCCAAGGAAAAGCAAGGCGCCAGCCACCGCTGCCACTAGAGCCTGCCCTCGTCAGCCCAATTAGCTGCTGGCTTTTTTCGGCTTTTTCGTGGCCCCCGCCGGTGCGCTTTTCCCACTCTGCGGGGCCTCTCGCATGGCATAAGTGTGCTCGGACGCCGGGAACGACCGGGCACGCACCTCCTGTGCATAACCCCGGATCGCCCCCTCGATCGCCGCGCCTACAGCACCAAACTCCTTGACGAATTTGGGCACCCTGGGCGACAGCCCCAGCATATCTTCCATGACCAGGATCTGCCCATCGCAGGCAGCAGACGCCCCGATGCCGATCGTCGGGATCGCAATGGCTTTGGTGATCCGCGCCGCCAGTGGCTCAGCCATTGCCTCGAGCACCACTGCGAACGCCCCCGCCTCGGCGACCAGCCGGGCATCTTCCTCGATGGCCGCCCATTGCGCCTCTTCCCGGCCCTGCGCCTTGAAGCCGCCGATCACGTTGATCGATTGCGGTGTCAGCCCGATGTGCGCCATGACCGGAATCCCGCGCTCGACAAGATAGGCGATTGTCTCGGCCATGCGCCGCCCGCCCTCCAGTTTGACTGCGCCGCAATCGGTTTCCTTCATGACGCGCGCCGCATTGCGGAACGCGATAGATGGACTTTCCTCGTAAGTCCCGAACGGCATGTCGACGACGACAAGCGCGCGCTTGGCCCCGCGCACCACCGCGCGCCCGTGCATGATCATCAGTTCCAGCGGCACCGGCACCGTCGTCTCAAAGCCGTGCATGACCATACCCAGGCTGTCACCCACCAGCAGGAAATCGCAATAGGCGTCGGCGATTGCCGCGGTGTGGGCGTGATAGGCGGTGAGCGATACGATTGGCTCGATCCCCTTCTTCACGGTGATATCGGGAGCCATCAACCGTTTGACCTTCGAGCCCGCGAGAGAACCGGCAGAGGATTGTGATGACATGTTAGGCATTCTCCAGATTGCTGGCAGCACTCGCACCTTCGATCCGCTCACCGTTTGCTTGACGTCCCACGCATCCCAGCACGGCGCAATAGTGCGGCTTTCTGGCCAATGCCATAGCGCACTCGGCCCATCATAACCAGAAGCGGCCCCAAATAGCGCTTACAGGCAAGCCCAGACACGAACGCTGTCGGTCAGACAGATGGCAATCGGCATTAAGGAAAATCAGTTTCGATGCTCTTGTGCCAGTCGTGAGGTTTGCGTCAGCGCCACACCAATGCCAAAATTAGCTCATTGCGGGTTTGGTTTGAATTGCAGCGGCAATACCGTCCTGATAACCCAAAACTTGGGCTCGTGTGGACCAAGTCTTTACGAGTTTTCTGTCAGAACTGATTTTAAGCGTAAGCGGGGGCTTTGAGTAACGTGCGTAGCTCATTTTGGCTGACGATAGACCAAGCGGCGAATATCAACATTTCGAATACCGCGGTGCGGTTGCGGTTACGGAATGTTATAACCCTCGCGGCGGCACTGGCGTTGACCACAACGCTCGGTATAGCAATTTTGAGCATAACATTGGCTGAGCCCGCCGAGGCGCGCCGCAGCAGTTCAACCCAGATTATCCGTAAACCGGTCAAAGGTGATCCCTTGACCATTGTCATTTCCCTGAGACGCCAGCAGCTCAAGGTCTTCGACAGTCTCGGCTTGGTTGCACAATCTCGAATTTCTTCGGGCAGGCGCGGCTACGATACGCCCACTGGCATCTTTACAATCTTGCAGAAGAACCGCCGGCACTACTCCAACCTTTACGATTCAGCGCCGATGCCAAATATGCAACGCCTCACCTGGTCGGGCGTGGCGCTGCACGCGGGTCACCTGCCTGGCTACCCTGCTTCGCATGGTTGCGTCCGTCTGCCCTACAGCTTCTCGAGTTCTTTGTTCTCGATGACGCAGCTCGGTACACGCGTCATCGTCCATAACGAATTGGTGGAGCCCAAACAGTTCCATCACCCCCAGCTCCTCTCTGCGCTGCCTCCTGGAATTGCCGATATCCCCCATCCGGTACGCCGTTCGATTGCCGTTGGCGCTCACTCGAATGCAGCTGGCCTGAGCACTGTTTCCGCCATGCTTGGCGTAACACCGGCGGCAGCGGCAGAAGCCGCTATAGAGATAGCCGCGCGATCGCAGGGCGAGACCGGCGCGGTTCAGCCCCAAGCGGCAGCCACACCGGCCGCGGTGCGCACGCGAGCCTCCGCGCTTGCCGAACATCAAGCGGCGATTGACCTCAAGGCGGCAGACGTCACGGCCCATGAAGAACTTCACGACCAGGCCTCGGCGGCGATGGCAGAAATCAACGTCCGACTGAAAAAGGCACGCGCCAACCTGAGAGCCTCGCGCCATGCCTTGCCCTCCCTCAAGCGCAATCTGCGGCACAAGAATCGTACGCAAGCCAAAGCCAAGCGTGACCTCAAGCGCTTCATCGACGTTCAGCAGCGCGAGCAGAACCGCGCCGAGGATCGCGCCGCAGAGCGCGAGCGCCAACATCTTGCAGATGCTGCCAGCAATCTTGATACCGAGACGCTGATTGCCCATAGCGAGGCGCGCAAGGCTGAAGCGGAGGCCGATGCCGCCGCACGCTCAGCGGCCGCAGCCAAGGAAAACGAGCTGGAGGCAGCCTTCCTGCAAGCCCTTCACGATGAAGAAACAGCACAACAGTTCGTGGAAGCGCACGCGGGCATCATCGCTGAGCGCGCCAACGCGGTTGGCGCGATCGAGCAAGAACGCGCTGAAATGCACAAGATTTACAATGAAACGAGGGCCACTCTTGAGCGCTCGCGTGAAGACTACAAGCGCGCGGTTGCTGCCGTCGAGCAGTTCCCAAAGCCTGCCACCATCCTCATCAGCCGCCGAACCGGCACGCTGAAGATCCGTCAGGGTTACATGGAGGTCTACGCCACACCGATCAGGATGTTGTTCCCCGAAGCACGGATCGGCACACACCTATTCACGGCCATGGCCTACTCCGACTCCACCGAAACCAAACTGAAATGGCAGGCAACGACATTGACCGACGAGACGCCTGAACTGCCACGCCGGCCACGCCGTGCCGTTAACGGTACCAATATCCAGTCACTCCCTCCTGCACCCACTGCTGCCAACGCACTGGAGCGGATCGAATTGACCGACGCGATGAAATTGCGCATCAGCGAACTGATCAAGCCAGGTTCCGCCTTGATCATCACAGACGATACGGCAAGCCGAGAAACTGGCGCCCACACCGACTTTATCGTGCAACCGCGTCTGTGACAAAATCAGTGTCGGCGGACAAGAACCACCGGTAAAAAACAGGCGGATGCCTCTTTGGTGAGGCATCCGTTTCGTTTCCCAATCCAACACAACAGCCTGCACGGTCTATAGGACATACGCGGCAGGCCATGTTTAGAGCATTTTCCGACGAAGTGGACACCGGTTCGTCGAAGAAAATGCGACCAAACAAGAAGCTAGAGCGCCGGTTCCGTTCCATCGGATCGAAAAGCGCTCTAGAGCTACGCCCTCACGGGACCACGGGTACGCCGATCAGCGCCGCATGCCCCCAGTAGACCATACCCAGATAAAGTGCCGCCCCGATCGCTATCACGGCAGCATCACCGACCAGGGTACCTGGCTTGTTGCCCAGCGGCCCTCGCCCACCATCGCGGGTCTTCAGCGACACGCGATCGTAGATCGCCCAGATCAAGAACGACCCGAACAGGATAATAGAGCCCATATCTCCATTCACCAGGAGGTGGCCGAATGCCCAGAACTTTATGGCGCCCAGCATCGGGTGTTTGACCATGTCGCGCAGCTTGCTTGGGATGTAGGCGGCAACCAGGAGAAACATCGCGGCAAGCATCAGGAGAAAAGTTGCATGCTTCAATGCCGGCGGTGGGGTCCACAGCACGGGATTCTTGCCCGGCATCACCTGCAGCTTGTGATAGCCCAGCACGATGACGACAAAGCCAACAAGTGAGACGATCGAGAAACCGATTCTGTAGGCATTCTCGCCATAGCGATTGACCAGCCCCCCTGCGCAGCTCCGGGTTGGCTGGGATGAGATGGACGGTGAAGAAAATCACAAGTCCAATGATCATCGCTAGCATCGTGTCATATCCCTTCCAAGAAATTCGCTCGGCCTTCTGCCAAATCCTCAATTCGGACAGCACCATCCGAATGCCACTTGATAAAGCATTTTCCGACGAAGTGGACCCCGGTTCGTCGCAGAACATGCCACCAATCAATCAGCTAGAGCTCTGATCCCTATCCATCGGATCGAAAAGCGCTCTTGTGCGCCGATCCTTATTCATCAGATCGAACAGCGTCTAATGCAGCAGAACAGAGCAGAATGATGCAAAAATCATTCCCGCCATGCATCTTCCAATTGCCGATACAATCTTCGTTGTGTATTTTTCCACAGGAGCGCGGATCGAGGGACCTGTGCTGTAGAGAGTTAAAGGACGTGCCAGGCGCGGCGGCTTGGCCTCGTCGTGAGCGTTAGATCGCTTCACGGGGTTGGCACGTGTGTGTTTGCTACGCACTCGAGCATTGCCGAAAATGGAAACCCGGGTGGCTCGCTGCAACACGCGACCGCGCCGAAGGGACGGACCAACACGTCGAAAATATCGGGCGCTTTGAAGCCCCTTATACCTTTTTTTATTGCTCGTGTTTCATACTCGTCTTGCCATGTACATTTGCAGCCAGTGCACTTTTGCACACTGCATATGGCACTCGAACATCCATAGACCGCACATCTCAAACCGATGGGCCTTTGACGCGGATGCCGATCGAGCCGCCAAATACAGAGCTTTCAGGCCCCGGCGAGGCCCGCATTGGCGCGAAAGCGAGGGCCGCATGACCCGCGATCGGCTTGCCCATGCAATCCATGCTTTTCGCGATGCCTCCTTCACGAGCGGGCGAGGTGCCCTGCATTGCGCGTCTGTTGAGCCGATGGGCGAGGATGCGCTGACCCTGGAAATTACCCGCATCATGGAGCACCGCTCCAGCACGCCCCACACGCCTCATGAGCACACGCATGTTCACTGGCTGGGCGAGATGGAGGACTGTGCCGTCGTTGAGCGCTATGAAATGACGCTCGCACCAATCACGGATTCCGACCAGATCGATAAGCTGGATGCTTGTCACGGCCCTGTTGCAGATGCTGCAACAACGGACGACAAAACAACGCCAACCAACCCCGGCGCCGAGACTGCCGTTCACTTGGTGCGCCGGGCACGCCGCAATCGGCTGCGCAGAAGATTGCATAATGCAGCCGGTTGGGCCATCTCACTCACCGTTTCGCTATTCCTGATCGCCGTTGCCGGTCTTGCCATGTCCGGTTGGCCAAATGGCTCCACTGCCGTTCGCCAGATTGAGGTGAGATCGTCCAGCGTTTCGACCAGCCTTCAGCCCAATCTGTTCGCCCCAGGCATCACATCCGCCGCCAAAGCGCACCGAGAACGCCTTGTCTCGACGGAAACAGTGGCAACCCGTTAGAGCATGTTGCGCTGAGGTGCGCAGTGGTTCGGCGCGGGTAACATGGGCTATGGCAGATAGCCCTTGTCGAGATCGAGGGATTGGCGCTCCAGCGCCTTGCCCTTTGCATCAAGGCGCGACACCTTCCACGCCAGATGCGTTCCTTCCTCTTCTGACGAGCGCGAGCTGAGAGACGCCTTCAACGTCTCGCCGCACCGACATGAAAGCGGCGAGAGCAACGGAAAATAGAGCTGCTCCCAGTGTGTACGTGGCGCCTGCGGCGCGGTCGAGAGTGTGACGCCTGGAACAAGTTCGGCCTCCCACCACACGCCTAGTCCATGGATCACCACATCCGACGTGATCGCCCAGACCGCTTCGCCCTTGCGATTGGGGCTGTTGGGTTTGTCCGCCGTGAAGTCGGCCTTATCCCAGACGCGCGCACTGTCGCCATGGCCAAGCAGATCGCCAGGCTCAAGCGTGCGCACATAGATGTTGTTGAGGCTCATGCCTTCCGCAAAGCCGAGGTCCAGCGCAATGCCAAGTTCCGGCCCGACCTGCCCCCACGCGCGCAACTCCTCATCAAAGCGATCGGCGATGACGGGCGCAACGAACTGGCGGACCCGGGCTGGAATGATCACGCCACCGCGTTTCAGATGCCGCGCACGCGCATCCTCAAGCGTCTGGATCATATTCTCTTCAAACGCATAGTTGCCGAGCGTTTCTGAAATCACCACGTCGACGCGCGGCGGATCGACCATGTCAAGCGAACTGCATGGCATCACGTGACAGGTGCGCGCGCGGTTCTTCTTGATGATCTGCGCGGCAACGCCCGCCACCTCCGCCATCTCATAGAGGTAGACATCCCGCGCCCCAAGCCGGGCTGCCATCAGGCCGATAAGACCGGTGCCCGCGCCAATGTCGGCCACCACCGTCTCGCCGTTCTTGATCACACGGCTCAGCGCGGCAAACAGCGCCCGGTTGCGAACCCGATCCGCGATGAGCGTGCGGTGATATTCAATGCGCATGCCGATCGAGCCTCCGCCTCACGCGCCAAGCTTCAGGTGCGCACCACGCATCTGATAGAGCACCAGTGCCGTCGCAACCGCCAGATTGAGGCTGTCGAGCCGTCCCGCCATCGGTATCTTGATGCGCCGTGTCGCCACCGCGTTGAGCGCATCGGAAAGCCCTGGCCCCTCGCTCCCCATCATCAACAGGATCGGCGCGCGATACTGGGCGGCGCGAAAATCCTCGCTGGCCGACAGGTGTGTCGCGACAACATCGCCATGCCAGCCTTGCCGCCAGTCGAGGAACGCGCCACGCTCGGCCCGTGCAATCGGCACCGCGAAAATCGAGCCCATCGTTGCACGCACGCACTCCCGGCTCCACGGATCGCAGCAGTTGCCGACCAGGATCACGCCCTTGGCGCCGACCGCATCGATGGTCCGGATGATCGTGCCCAGATTGCCCGGATCGCGCACCTCTTCCAAAACCAGCCAGACATCGCCGGGCTCGGCCGTTGCCGCATCTGGCAGCACCGCATGGCGCTGGCGGAAAACACCCAGCAGTGATTGCGGATTTTCCTTCGAGGCGAGCTTGCCGAGGACCGCCTGCGATACCGCCATGACATCGCCGCCCGCCTGCCCGACCCAGCGCGCCAGGTCCTTTGCAACGCCCTCACCCAGCACCTGAGACAGGGCCACCAGCGTTTCCGGTCTCCAACCGTTGTCGCGCGCGGTCATCAGGATCGATGCACCTTCGGCGACGAACAGACCGGTGGCCTTGCGCTCCTTGCGCATCTCCAGGGCGCGGATCGCCTTCACCCGCTCATTCTGCAGGCTGGTGATGATGAGCGGCTCGCCGTCGGCCCGGCTCATGGCGTCCTCCAGCGCGTATAGAGCGACGTCGGGACCACCCGCTTGCCGGCCTCCTCACGAATGACGAGTTCGCCGGTTTCGAACCTGCCGCCCCGCGCCCCCACGACCTGCCTGACCAATTGCCCAAACGCCAGCGTCGAAGCGCGTATCGCATAGACCGTCACAACGAGCGCTGCGCAATCGCGATCCAGCAGCTTGGCGCAATCCTCCAGCAACGGCTTCAGGTTTGAAAACAGATCCCATGTCTCGCCGGCAGGACCCCGCCCGAACTTGGGCGGATCGACAAGAATGATGTTGTAGCTGCGCCCACGGCGCACTTCGCGCGCGGTGAACTTCACCGCATCATCGACGATCCAGCGTATTGGCGCTTCGCCAAGCTTGGATGCGGCCTGGTTTTCGCGCGCCCACGCCACCGCCTTCTTGGAGGCATCGACATGCGTCACCTCCGCGCCAGCCTTTGCCGCAATGAGCGAGGCAGCACCCGTATAGCCAAACAGGTTGAGAACACGCGGCCGGGTCGCCGGATCGGCCGCACGCATCTGCGTGATCTCATCGACCATCCACTGCCAATGCGGCATCTGCTCGGGAAACAGCCCGACGTGCCACAGCCCCTGCAGGCGGCACAGCATGTTGACGCCCGCCACATCGAGAACCCACGACTCTCCAACCGGCTTGTCGATGCGCCAGCGGCCCTTCTCTTCCTCCTCGCCGGAGGCGGAAAAAACAGCGTGCGCCTTGTCCCATGCTGCGCGTGCCAGAGAGGGGCTCCACAAGGCCTGAGCCTCCGGGCGATCCAGCACGACCTTGCCGAACCGCTCCAGCTTGCGCCCGTCCCCCGAATCCAGCAGCGCGTAATCGCCAAAACCGGAAGCTTCGAGAATGCTGATGTGTGAGGGCGGCGACATTGATGGGTTTTTCGTTGAGCTTTTTGCGCGCAGGTGGGTTTAGATCTGACGGTGCGGACCCCATAGCAATTTGCCCGCACAAACGCACGCCTTTCGCCATCGGGGCCACCTTTCTCACGACGGGCATGGCGTCCAAGGAACTTGCTTGCACGGACTGTCATATATCTGTCATATATTCGTCACGAATACTCATAAAAAGGCGGGTTTACATAGAAAGAACAATAACTTGATATCGCAGGAAGAGATTACGATAGCCCTGAGGATTGTCGCCGCCCTGGTGATGGGATCGCTGATCGGCTTCGAGCGCACCTATCATGGCCGGCCGGCTGGCTTGCGCACCCATGCCCTGGTCTGCCTATCATCTGCGGCCTTGATGCTGGTCACCGTCTACCAGAACGAATGGATGACCGCTGTTGCCGCCGAAACCATCCGCACCGACCCGACCCGCATGGCCCAGGGCATCATGACCGGCATCGGCTTTCTCGGCGCTGGCGTGATTTTCAAGGAAGGGCTGACGGTACGCGGCCTGACGACATCGGCCTCCATCTGGATCACCGCGGCGATCGGCATCCTGATCGGCATCGGCTTTTACGCACCCGCCATTTTGACCGCCCTGGCCACGATCTCCGTGTTATCGCTGTTCCGGTGGATCGAGCATCTCCTGCCCTCGGAGTTTTATGCCCACCACATCGTCAAGTTCTCCAGAAGCGATGCGCTGTCGGAAACTGAACTGAGGGAACTCACCAGCCAATATGGCTTTACCGTTGCCAACTTCTCGACGCGGTTGATCGCGGAAGGGGCCCTGATCGAATATCGCATGGTGCTGCGCAGCCATGATCGCAACTGCGCGGCAACCCTTTCGGATCATTTACGCCAGATGCCCAACGTCATCGAATTCCGCATCACCCCGACCGGTGATTGAGAACGCCGGGGCTCGTGTTGCGCCTCGTCAGGCCAAAGCCAGGGCTCATCCAGCACCGCAACACCGCGCGCCGTATCTGCTCAGCTTTATCAGCTGATGTCCTCGACCTCGACGGGACCGCCACCCTTGATCCTTTGCGCCAGCGAGGCTTCCAAAAACAGGTCGATATCACCATCAAGCACCGCATCGGGATTGGTGCTGGTCTCGCCGGTGCGCAGGTCCTTGACCATCTGGTAGGGCTGCAACACGTAAGAGCGGATCTGGTGGCCCCAACCGATCTCGGTTTTTGAAGCGGCCTCGGCGTTGGCCTTCTCTTCGCGTGCCTTCAACTCACGCTCATAAAGCCGCGACTTCAACATCGCCCAGGCGATCGACCGGTTCTTGATCTGGCTGCGCTCCTGCTGTGAAGCAACCACGATCCCGGTTGGCATATGCGTAATGCGCACCGCCGAATCCGTTGTGTTGACGTGCTGGCCGCCCGCACCCGAAGCGCGGTACGTATCGATGCGGCAATCGCTCTCGTTCACCTGAATATCGATCTCGTCATCGATCACCGGGAACACCCAGACCGATGCAAACGACGTATGCCGCCGCGCGTTCGAATCATAAGGAGAAATGCGCACCAGCCGATGCACGCCCGATTCTGTCTTCAGCCACCCATAGGCGCTTTCACCCTTGACTTCGAGCGTCGCCGACTTGAGCCCGGCCTCCTCGCCGGCGCTAGCTTCGACCATCGTCACCTTGAAGCCGTGCTGTTCAGCCCAGCGCGCGTACATGCGCGTCAGCATTTCCGCCCAGTCCTGGCTTTCCGTGCCGCCGGCGCCAGCGTGGATCTCGACATAGGTGTCGTTGCCGTCCGCCTCACCGTTGAGCAGCGCCTCCACCGAGCGGCGCTGCGCATCCTCGCTCAGCTTCTTGAGCGCGCTCTCGCCTTCCGTGACGGTATCACTGTCGTCTTCCGCTTCGCCCAGTTCGATCAGGGTTACCGCGTCATCGAGTTCACGTTGCAGCACAGTGACGCTGCCCATCGCCTGTTCAAGCTGGCGGCGCTGGCGCATCACCTTCTGCGCTGACTGCGGGTCGGACCACAGACCTGGATCCTCCGCACGACGGTTCAATTCCGCTAGACGCGCTTCGGCCGTGTCCCAGTCAAAGATGCCTCCTCAGGAGGACCAGCGCCTCCTCGATGGAATCGACGTGCTTTTGGGCTTCGGCGCGCATCGCTGCCTCCTCGTCAACCGTGTGTCACTTGATTGGGACGGCGCACATATAGTGGGGCCGCGTGGATGTGTAAACTTGAGCGGACCGAATAGAGGTAAGACGGGATTGAAGGGTTTGTTTACGCCAAGCCGGCCAGGCAAGAACCGCTTGCCGGCTCGCTCGTGCGCCCTACCAAAGCCCGCCGCGACCACCTGAATAACTGCCAGATTCGCCACCACCCTCGCGCCGCGCGGGAGAATAAACGTCGCCTCTGACGGTACCGTCTTCCGTGGTGGGGTCGGTAAAGCCAATCACAGAATAGGCATCATCAGGCTCCTCACCGGGCTTGAATGCCTCGATGATGCTGTCCTTGTCACTCGGCTGCGCTCTTAAACCCGTCTTCAGGCTGACACGCACGAGTTTGATGCCCGGCGGAATACGGAACGGCACCGGTGGCTTTCCAGCCAGCGCCAAGCCCACGAAATCCCCAAAGATCGGCGCAGCAACCCGACCACCCGTTTGGCCTTTGCCCATCGGTCGCGGAATGTCATAGCCCACGTAGACGCCAACAACGAGGTCAGGCGTGAAGCCGACAAACCAGGCATCCTTTTCGTCGTTGGTCGTTCCGGTCTTGCCGGCCAGCGGCATGCCAAGCTTCTTCAGCGACGTCGCCGTGCCGCGCTGCACGACACCCTCCAGGATCGATGTCATCTGATAGGCGGTATGCGGGTCGATAATCTGCTTGCGATCGTCGGCGACATCGGGTTCAGGCTGACCATTCCAGGCCTCCGCCCTACAGCCTTCGCAAACGCGATCATCATGGCGCCAGACGGTGCGCCCCCAGCGGTCCTGGATACGGTCGATGAATGTTGCCTGCAACTGCTTGCCGCCGTTCGCGATCATCGCATAGGCGTTGACCATGCGCAAAAGCGTTGTTTCGCCAGCGCCCAGTGACATCGCCAGAACGGGCAGAAGATCATCGTAGACGCCAAACCGGCGCGCGTACTCCGTGATCAGCGGCATACCCATATCCTGCGCCAGCCGCACTGTCATCTGGTTGCGCGACTTCTCAATACCGACCCGCAACGTGGTTGGTCCGAAGGATTTCTCCTTGTCGTAGTTCTCCGGCTTCCAGATCTCCTTGCCCGGCCCCTGCTCGATTTCGATCGGCGCATCAAGGATAATGCTGGTCGGCTTGTATCCGTTGTCGAGCGCTGCGGCATAGACGAGCGGCTTGAATGCCGATCCGGGCTGGCGCCGCGCCTGTACGGCCCGGTCGAACTGACTCATGTCGAACGAGAACCCGCCGGCAACCGCCAGCACGCGTCCGGTATGCGGGTCCATGGCGACGAGCCCACCCGATACCTCGGGAATCTGCATCAGCGACCAGGTGCCGGTGAGTTTGTCTGGATCCTCCGGCGCAACATAGATGACATCACCCAGGGCCAGCACGTCATCGACAGATTTGGGCGCGGTCCCCTTGCCACTCTTCTTGGCCCACTTCATCGTATCGAAACCAATCTCGACCGCCTCGCGCTTGTCAATCAACGCGCCATCCTGGCGGCGCGCCGGTTTCAGCCCAACGATTGCCTTGGACTTTTGCACATCGAGCACGACCCCGAGCCGCCAGGGGTAGATATCATCGGGCGTATCGATCTCAGCGAGTGCCTTGCCCCAGTCTCCAGCGATATCGATCTTCTTGACGGGGCCGCGCCAACCCTTGCCACGGTCAAAATTGACAAGACCTGATGTCAGCGCCTTACGGGCGTAACCCTGCAACTCGGGATCGAGTGTAGTGCGCACCGAAAGACCGCCGCCGTAGAGCTTGTCCTCACCATACTTGGCAAGCAGCGAGCGGCGCACCTCCTCTGCGAAGAACTCGGCGGCAAAGATATGCGCGCCGAACTGACGTAGGTTCACGTTAAGCGGCTTTTTCTTGGCGTCGGCCGCGGCTTCGGCCGTGATATAGCCGTTCTCCCACATCTGGCCGATGATCCAGTTGCGCCGCTCCGTTGCCCGTTGTGTGTGCTTGAATGGGTGGTAGTTGTTCGGCGCTTTGGGCAGCGCCGCCAGGTACGCCGCCTCCTCAATGGTCAGGTCTTTGAGTTCTTTATTGAAGTAGTTGAGACCAGCAGCCGCGACGCCATAAGAACCCAATCCCAGATAGATCTCATTAAGATAGAGTTCCAGGATCTTATCCTTGGTATAGGCGCGCTCAATACGCACCGCCAGGATCGCTTCCTTGATCTTGCGGTCGAACGTTCGATCCGAAGTCAGCAGGAAGTTCTTTGCCACCTGCTGTGTGATGGTTGAGGCGCCCTGGATGCTTCCACGGCCAGTCAGCTTGCGCTCGGCATATTTTATGGCGGCGCGCGCAACACCCATCACGTCGATGCCGCCGTGCTCGTAGAAGCGACGATCTTCAGCCGACAGGAAAGCAGCGATGAGAAGCTTGGGGATGGTGTTGATCGGCACGAAGATGCGCCGTTCGCGGGCATACTCCGCGATCAATGAGCCATCATGCGCATGAATGCGCGTCATCACCGGAGGCTCGTACTTGGCCAAGCTCTCGTAGTCGGGCAGATCCTGTGACGCCCGGTAGATCATGAAGCCCACCGCGGCTGAGCCAATCACGAACATGAGCACACCAGTCGCAAAACTCCACCCGAGAAAGCTCAGGAGCAGGCTCTTGCGGCGGCGTTTCTGCCGCGGCGCTGGTGGTGGCAGGGTTGGTCTTCTCATCGATCTCGGTCTGGCACCAGGCGCACGGATTTTCCCCATGAGCCGATCTGCTTGCAACGATTGGTCCTGGATACCTCCGGCACCCGATAAGACCAATACACTCCCGTCCAGGGGCAATCTAAGCCCCAAAACGCCTTAATTCAGACGATTGCTGCGATGCACGAAGGCATGCTGCCGTGCCCGGCAATCTAGTGTGACGACCGATAAGTCTGCAACAGTCTTTGCGGCCGGATTGCAATGCGATCTTCCTGATCTCGATCACAAGAGTTTATCGATTTTGCCAGGGTCCACACCCTAGAAAGCCCTGAGTTCCGATGGATAGGGATCGCAAAGCGCTCCAAATTCTCAAGTGATCGCATTTTTTTCGACGACCTGTCGTATACCCTGGCGTCCACGACGTCGAAAAATGATCTGCCACCATACACATCGCGATTTTCGTCCGATGCGTAGCGCAACATGCGACGAATTTCACGGTGACATTTCATGAATCGACACTAGCACGGAATGTGGCGAGACGTGGTCGCCGCCCACGTCATTCCCGAGAACGCCCCGTCCGGACAATCCTCTTATCGAAGAACGCATCAATGGCCGCCACGATCGAGCGCGCAACCTTGCCCTGCCAAGCCGCCTGGCGCATCAGCTTGGCATCGGCCTCATTACTGAGATAGCCCAATTCAATCAACACTGAAGGCGCGCGCGTCTGCTTCAGCACCCGGAACGCCGCTGAGCGCTGTGGATCACGCGAAATGGATATGGACTGCTTCAGGCGGGTCAAGAGAAGATTGGAAAAGTCCGTTGAGAAATTGGATGTTTCCCGTTTCATGAGATCGAATAGAATGCTCCGCACTTCCTCGTTTTCGGCACTGAATGCACGACTGTCTATGCCGGCCGCCAGATCGGAGGCATTTTCTTTTTCCGCCATCAGCCGCGCCTGCTCATCGGAAGCCCGCTCTGACAGGGTATAGACGGTCGCGCCACGCACCTGCGTTGCATAGGTCTTCGATTCGAGTGAATCGGCATGCAGCGAGATGAACAGGTCGGCGCCTAAGTCACTCGACACCTTAACGCGCTGATCTAAAGATAGAAAAACATCGCGCTCCCGGGTCATGGCGACGCGGTATCGTCCGGTTGCCTGGAGGCGTCTTTCAACCCGCTTGGCCACAGCCAGAACCACCGTTTTTTCCAAAAGGTGGTTGACCCCCACTGCCCCTGGATCAATCCCACCATGCCCGGGATCGATCAGAACCAACGGCTTTTTCGCCTCCCCCGGCGATCGCTTGGCATCGTCATAGATCGCAGGGCGCGCGACAGGGAGATCCGGCGCGGCCGCAGCACTGCTTTGCGCGCCCGTTCCCGCACCAAATTCCGCCGCAGTTATCGAACTGAACTCCATCTCCAAATTCACCACCCGGTTGCGTCCCGAGCTCAACATCTTGGCCCCTTCGATCCGCACCGGCCCGGTAACATCTATGACCACACGCCCCTTGTTGTCGGCGAATAGGCCGTATCGGAATGCCGAAACCAGCCCGGCACCCTTCTGTCCCACGCCGTCGGGCAGATGGAAGACTACGTCAGGCAGGTCCATGATCACGCGATAGGGATTGGCCAGCGTGAAGATTTCCACCCTCACACCAGAACTCAGCTCCATATGGAAGTGCGTCTTGCCGCCATTGGTCGACACCTGGGCGTCGCGCACTTCCACCTTCCCATGCGTCGCGTCACGCTCGCCAGGTTGGGACGGCCGGCTTGATTTGCGGCCATCGCCATCGCCACCCGAAGCAGCCAAACCATCGCTGTTCTGATTGGTAATCGGCGCCCAGTCCGTTTCATCCACACGCGAACCTCCCGCAACCGCGGCCCCGTCTTCGGCCGTGCGAGACGCGGACTTGGCGGGGGCGCTCGCCCCCCCTGGGGCCCGATTGCGAACGATGACGGTATCGAAAACCGATTTGGAGCCATAACCTTGCGCGAGCGCAACCGAACTGTGCAGTACAGACAAAGTGTTGCCGAAAAACATCAAGTGTAATATTGCAAACACGCGGAATGGCCCGATTCCGCACAGCGCGCGAAGCCAGCCCTTACGTAGCCTCGACTTGGTGTCGCTACCTTCCACCACAGTCCGTGTCTTTTGTCCCATAACCTACTGACAGTTTACGTTTTTTTATTATTTGTATCGCAACTATCACCGCCATCACCCCAAATTTGGGTGAGTTGATCGCTTATATCACCCTTGCCATCGATTGGGTGAACCCGTACAAGTTTGTGTCGCTCTGTGGCGACAATGTTCGCTCTAGCCTGTTTGGTCCGGAAATCTGAATGCTGTCAGGCGCAGCGGGTCGGAAACTTCAATTCATCGGCAGTACGCCTTAAAAGCTGTGCTCGCCAACCGAATGAATGAAGCGGCAACCGGAACTTGGGATGCACTGGGACTCGTGGCTCGCGTATGAGCCATCAACTCCGGCCTCCGTCAGGCGAATGAACATTGCTTTGCCTGGAGCCCGCGCAGTGCCTGTCTGGCTGCTGCCCGACCCGGAGCGATTGGCCAGAGTTTTCTCCGGCGCATCTGGGAAACCGGCAGGTCGTTCATTCCGGCATTGGCAAACTGAAGCGTGCACTGCTTGCTCCTGCAATCAGTGGCGGTTTTGCTTCAGGACTTTGGGTCCGCGTACGACCCGGTATCGATGAGAGGCCCGCTACATCTGGGCCTCGTATGAATTCGCGCCGCAGCCGGCTTCGGTTCGGCAACGCCGCTGCAGGCTCGCGATGCCCGATGGCACCCAGGGACGGTGCCTGAGGCCGCAGCCGGCACCCGAAAGACAGGACAAATGCCAGTCATCCGCATGTATCGCTACCGGCAAACCGCAGCCCCAGGGCTACGCGGTCTGTATGGGGCGGCCTTGGCCGCCCCCGGCGAGCCATGCGCCCACGCATCCATTTCTCACACCCTTTCAACCCTTAAGACAACATCGCGCGGCCGTGTCGCATGCCAGATCGCTGGCCATGACGCTTGGCGCCGACGGCAGGCACGCCTCCGCGCGGAGGACTTCACAACATGGCTGAAACCAACAAGATGCTTATCGATGCCACGCACCCCGAGGAAACTCGGGTGGTGGTGCTGCGCGGGGGTCGCGTAGAGGAATTCGACTATGAATCTGCCGCCAGGAAGCAACTGCGCGGCAATATCTATCTCGCCAAGGTGACGCGCGTCGAGCCGTCGCTGCAGGCAGCTTTTGTCGATTACGGCGGCAATCGCCACGGCTTCCTCGCCTTTAACGAGATCCATCCCGACTACTATCAAATCCCGGTTGCCGATCGCCAGGCCTTGATCGAGGAGGAGGCTGCCGCCGAGGCAGCTGAAGAGGCTGCGGCCGAAGCCCGCGCCGAGGCGCGTGCGCGGCGCGAGGCCGCGCGTGCCGCCGCCAAGGCAGCACGCAAGCAGGCACGTCAGGAAACCAGCGGCGAACATGACGAGGACGACGACGACGAAGATGACGACGACATCGACCATGGCGATGACCATGACGATGACGACGACCATGACGAAGATGACGAGGTGACCGAGGTCAACGCGCAGACCAGTGCCCCGCATGCCGATGATGATCTCGACAACCATGCTGATGATCGCAGCGATGATCACGCAGAAGATCACCATGACGATGTGGACGAGTCGGTGCCCTCAGCAACCCAAAATGATGCTGCGATAGGTGCACCAACCACACGCACTTTGGCCGAGGATCATGGCCTGGCAAACGAGGAGCGCCTGAGCACGCCCGCGGGTTTGGCGGGTTTGGAGGTCAATGAAG
The DNA here is from genome assembly GCA_040765305.1 of Hyphomicrobiaceae bacterium. Taxonomy (GTDB): domain Bacteria; phylum Pseudomonadota; class Alphaproteobacteria; order Rhizobiales; family Hyphomicrobiaceae; genus JAEUMD01. Next base: position 30,032 of record JAXGRZ010000002.1, read on the forward strand.
CCGGCGCCGTCGGTGGCCACCCCGAGCCCACTGAGGCCTCCCAAGCCATGGTCGATAAGGCTGGCACCGAGGACACGGGCAACGCTCGCGATGAAGACGACGCATCCGATGCCGAGCTCGACCGCGACTCGCCCGAGCCGCACGGGCTCGTTGAAGATCAGGGTGTGCACGAGATATCGACCTCTTCCGACATGGAGCGCCCCAACGGCAATGCCGAAGAGCCCGTCGATCAAGTTGGCTCTGAGGATGCCATGGAGGAGCTGCCCTCGCGCCCCCGCCGGCGCCCGCGCAGCTACAAAATCCAGGAAGTCATCAAGCGCCGCCAGGTTGTGCTGATCCAGGTCGTCAAGGAAGAGCGCGGCAACAAGGGCGCGGCGCTGACCACCTACCTGTCGCTTGCCGGCCGTTACACCGTCTTGATGCCCAATACCGCCCGCGGCGGCGGCATCTCACGCAAAATCACGCAGCCGCAGGACCGCAAGCGGCTCAAGGCAATTGCCGCCGAGCTAGATGTGCCCGAAGGCATGGGCCTCATCATCCGCACGGCAGGCGCGGCCCGCACGAAACAGGAAATCAAGCGCGACTTCGAATATCTGCTCCGCCTTTGGGAGAGCGTACGTGAATTGACCTTGCAGTCAACGGCGCCGAGCCTTGTCTACGAGGAAGGCAATCTGATCAAGCGCTCGATCCGCGACCTTTATAACAAGGATGTCGAGGAACTCATCGTTGCGGGTGACGATGCCCATCGCGATGCCAAGGACTTCATGCGCATGCTCATGCCGAGCCATGCCAAGAACGTCATTCACTACAAGCAGCCCGATCCGCTGTTCACGCGTTTCCAGATTGAACGCCAGCTGAACGCAATGTTCTCGCCCTATGTGACGCTGAAGTCGGGCGGCTACCTTGTCATCAACCAGACCGAGGCGCTGGTCGCCATCGACGTCAACTCCGGCAAGGCGACGCGCGAGTTCTCAATCGAGGAAACCGCACTTGTAACGAACTGCGAAGCCGCCGAGGAGATCGCCCGCCAGCTGAAGCTGCGCGACCTTGCCGGCCTCATCGTCATCGACTTCATCGACATGGAGGAGCGCAAGAACAACGCCGCCGTCGAGAAGCGCCTGAAGGAAAAGCTCAAGACCGACCGCGCCCGCATCCAGATCGGCCGCATCTCGCATTTCGGCCTGCTCGAAATGTCGCGCCAGCGCATCCGCACCGGCGTGCTCGAAGGCTCCACCGTGCAGTGCCCGCACTGCCTCGGCGCCGGCAG